>WRAD01000021.1 GCA_009780375.1 Bacillota bacterium | reverse complement strand
TAAACACAAATCACCATTTCCAAATCCGAAACTCCGCAAATTTCGTTATCCTAATCGTTCAATCATTCACTTTGTTCAAAGACACTAGTTGGGCACTCCTATTCAAAATTAACTATTGACAAATTTGATAGGGGGGGGTATAATAATACTGTTCTTAAACATTTAACATATCTAAATTTAAAAACAGAGAGGAAGTGTTATCAATGTTGAAAAAAACATTGAAATGGATTAAAGAGAACAAAAAGTTGTTCTTAAGAAGGTGTTTGGCGGTTGGTATAGTAAGTGCAATAGTCATTTTAATTTCAATGATTATCATTGCTGTTGCATTCGGTCATACGTCACTTGGTGTCGCGTTTGGTGAAATATTATTAGTAATGTTTGTTGCTTTCATTGCTGTATGCATTTTTTTAATTGCTTTCATTTCAACACTAACAATTATTGACTTTATCTATGAATTATGGACAGGGAAAAAATTATTCTTTACAAAAGACCAAGAAAAACAAAAAGAAGAGTAGATCTCTTCTTTTTGTTTTTAAATGCTCTAGGAATTATTGCTTCAATCATTTGTGCTAGGATCTCGGCTTAAATGCACCATAAGGTGTTTTTGTTCAGTTATTTCTTCTTGCGACTTTCTCTTTCAAGTACTTTTGCAACACGGTTTGTTTCTTTTAATATAATATTTGCAATACGCTCGCCGGTAATCTTGTCTTTTTTAGTATCAACAAATGTTGTAACAAGTGCCTGGAATCTGTCTTGAAATCCAAGGTCAATATAATTTGAAAAATACTCGTCAAATGTTGCCTGGAGATCAGGATTTGATAATCCTTCGATGGTGTCATTTGATTCAACAAGTGGTTGCGTTACATTAAATGGAATGGTTGTGAAAAGTGGTTTGAAATTGAAACTGCTTATAGCATAATGATGTGACGCAAGAACAAGAATATTATCAAAATCTTCTTTGTAACGCAAATCTTTTACAAAATCTTTACGATAAAATTGTGTATACATAAGGTGAAGTTTTTCCGATATTCTAACCAAACTTGTACCTTCGTTGACAAGTTCAACAAAAGCAGGGAAGAGACTCTTATGCTTGAAAAAGCGGTCGATATCGATAAGAATCTCACAGAACTTGTAAAACTTGTTTTCGGTTGCGGTCATACTATGCGTCACTTTTTCTTTACCATCAATTTTCTCAACACGTACCTGATTATATGGTCCAAGTCCGAACCTGTCTTTGTACATGTTTCTGTCCATTAAAAAGCATGCGGACACTTCGATAAAGTATTTTTTGACATATTTATCAATATTTTCTTTGCTAAACATTGCACGCATTTCTGCCGCCTTTAAATCTCTGCGTTGTTTTGCCGCAATTTTCTTTGTATTTTTCTCGTTTTCAAGTTCTTCAATACGCCTAAGTGCCGTTTGCAATTCCTCATTGTCTGCAGGATTAATTGGTATGTCCATTGCCCCGGTTAAAGCCACTTGTTCTTCAGTGGTTTGAATAGGCTGAACAATCTGTTGCGGTGGGGCATAATATGGGTGACCAACAGGGTAGTGCATGTGTTGCGTATAGTAATGATTCGTATAACCATAACTTTCAAGTGTCGCCCGAAGTGCCGCCATTTCTTCTTCAATTGCTTGTTCCTTTTCACGGGCAAGTTCATTTTCAATTTGCTCTTTGGCCGCTTCAAGCTCTGCCGCAAGTTCTTCTTGTTTTTGTTGCTGCTCTGCTTTTAATTTCAATAATTCCGCTTCAAATGCAAGTGTACGTTCTTCATCTTGTTTTGTTTGTGCATCTTTAATACTTGTTTGTAAATCATCAAACCTCTTGCGATCTTCTGCAAGTCTATCAAGTTCGGCACGCAATAACTCTCTCTCTCTCTTTAATTCTTCGGTTTCACCTTGCATTTCTTCCTTGGTTTTTTCTGCTTCTTTTGTCTTGGTTTCAAGTTCTTCTCTTTCCGATTCAAGTTTTGCCAAGATTTCTGGATCTACAACCGCTTCAGGTTTGTTTTCCGCTTCTTTTTGTGCCAAACTTATTTGCTCGACCTTTTCTGCAAGTTCTTTTTGCAATTTCAACATTTCTTCATCTTTTTCTTGCAATTGGCTCTCGAGTTGAATTGTAAGCGCAATTGTCTGTTCCTCTCTCTCGGTATTTTCAATTTGTTGCTGTATGAACCATTCTTCGTTTATTATCGCAGGGTCTGGTAACGCCTCGTCTTGTGAAAGTAATTTAAACACAAGCCATATAAGAAGGTAAATCGCCCCAGGCACCGCACATGCAAGCCCAATTTGTAAAAGCGTTGTTGCAATATTATAATTTGATGAATTTGCAACAAATAATATAACACCAAGTATCATAATCAAAAGTCCAAAGATTTTAACCGCAATCATAAGATTGACAATCCTGACACCCATGATGACCTTTACAAATGTGCCTATAATCCAAATCCAGAATAAAAACACCGCAAACGCAACAATAAATATGGCAAATGGTATCCAAAACGCCAACCCCATACAAGCACCCCCAATTATTGCTATAAGTATAGCCATAACAGTGGTTTTTTCAAAACAAATTTAACCACATTTGTACATAAAGTGTTTGACATTTACTCATAATAACTATACATTTGGTGTAGGGCATGATGGGGCATGATGTAGTGCACAAGATACAGGTGACAAGGTACAGAACCTGAAGAACAAGTAAATACTTGCGGTAAGGTACAACGCAAAG
>WRAD01000020.1 GCA_009780375.1 Bacillota bacterium | reverse complement strand
GAAGAAAAAATAACAACGTTGATGCGACATCGGAACTGGGTAGCCCTTGAGGGTATGCACGGGTATTGAAAGGGCTTCGCCCGCATATGAAAATCCCCCCGACGTGACGGGGGGATTATTATCGTGAATTAAAAGTGAGGAGTTATTATGTGGGATTCAATTCTTAATTTGGCATTAAGTCATGGGCTGTGGGCGGCGTTGTTTGTTGGACTTATGATTTATGTCTTAAAAGACAGTACCAAACGAGAGAAAAAATATCAAGAAACTATAAGAGATTTGGTAAAGAGTTTACAGATAGTTGAGGGCATTAAAAAAGATGTTGAAGATATAAAGGGTAGAGTCAGGAGAGTGGGTAAAAATGAAAGAAAAATTGAAGAGAATTTTTGTAAAACTTAGGATATTTTTGATTAAATTTTTTAGAAGAAAGGGCAATTAATTCCGCTCTTTAGATAGGTGGCAATTGTGATTCACTTTATATCTGCAAGGCGTTTAAGTTTATTGTAAAGATTAAGTGAGTGGCGTTTTGCCTCATCAAAGAGATTTTGGGCATTTTGCGGATCTTGTTTTTCCAATGCTTTATATCGATTTTGTGAGAGCAGAAAAGTTTGAAAGTCTGTGGTAGGGGGTTTGCTGTCTATTACAAGTCCTGTTGTTGGATTTCGTCGATAAAGTGTCCAATAACCACAATCTACCGCCTCTTTCATTATTTGCATAGATTTAGACATATCGATGCCATGTCCTATGCATGTTGCATATGCGATTATAAGTGAAGGACCTTTGTGGGCTTCTGCCTCTTTAATTGCGTTAAGTGCCTGTGACATATTTGCACCGATTGCAATCTGTGCAACATAGACATTATCATAATGCATTGCAAGCATACCAAGGTTCTTTTTATTTGTGGACTTGCCTGTTGCGGCGAACTTTGCGATTGCACCGGCAGGTGTTGATTTAGACTGTTGCCCGCCGGTGTTACTGTAGACCTCTGTGTCAAGTACAAGAATATTAACATCTTCGTTATTTGCAATTACATGATCAAGTCCACCATAGCCAATGTCGTATGCCCAGCCATCTCCACCAATTGCCCAAACGCTCTTTTTTTCTAGAACATCTTGACGGGTAAGTATAGCTTTGATTAATTCTTTTTCTGGGTGAGTTTTTTCTATGTTATTTAAATGATTTACAAGTTCTTTTGTTGCTATTGCATTTTCTTTTGTACTGTCAAAAGTTGTAGTATAATTTTCACATACAATTTTTGTTTCGGTGTCTTGGCTTGTTATCAAAAGTTGATTTATTATATTTTTAGTTTCTTGCCTGCGGATATTGTGGGCGATGTGAATGCCAAAACCAAATTCGGCGTTGTCCTCAAGTAAACTATTCGCCCAGGCAGGGCCTTTACCATCTTTGTTTTTTGTATAAGGTACAACAGGGCTTGATCCACCATAAATTGATGAACAACCTGTTGCATTTGCAATTATCATACGGTCTCCAAAGAGTTGTGTTACGAGTTTAATGTAAGGAGTTTGTCCACAACCGCCACATGCACCAGAAAATTCGAAAAGTGGCTGGAGAAATTGGCTGTTCTTGATATTTGTGGGTTCTATGTTTGGATAAGCAAGTGTTTTTGAGAATTCATAGTTTTCGGTTTCGTTAATTTCTGAAAAGTCTACCATCTCAAGTGCTTTGTTTTTTGTTGGGCAAGCGTTAAAGCATACGCCACATCCTGTGCAATCGTGTTGGTTAAGTTGAATTCTGAAGTGTTTGTCTGCAAAACCATTTGCCTTAAGTGTTACAAAGTTTTCTGGGGCAGATTCCATATCCTCGCTTGATAAAAGATGTGGGCGGATTGTTGCATGTGGGCAAACGGCGACACACTGATTACATTGGATACAGTTTTCGTGAATCCATTTTGGAAGACTTGTTGCTATATTTCGCTTTTCATATTGTGTTGTCCCTGTAGGCACACGGCCATCTGGTTCAAACACAGATACGGGCAAGTTATTGCCTTTAAGTGTGTTGATAGTATGACAATAATCGTTGTAATATTTATTGTCGGTTGGCTTTTTATCAAGTTTTGAACTTAGGCTTTTCCATGATGTTGGCACAATAAATTCTTTAAGATTATCCGCCACATGTTCAAGTGCATCGTAATTCATTTGCAAGATTTTTTCGCCTTTTTTCGCATATGCCTTTTTAATTGCAACTTTCATGAATTCTTGTGCCTGTTCATATGGCATTATGGTATCTTGGCAGAGTTTGAAAAATGCAGACTGCATAATAGTGTTGATACGGTTTCCAAGACCAATATCTTTTGCAATTTTATATGCATTAATAAAATAAAATTTTATGTTCTGTTCTGCAAGAATTTTCTTAAGACTGTTTGGAATTATTGATTCAAGTTCTTGTGGTGTGTATGTAGTATTAAGAAGGAATACACCATCTTTTTTAATTCCGTCAAGCATATCGAACTTGTTAAGAAATGTTTGGTTATGACATGCAACAAAACTTGGACGAGAGATAAGATAAGTACTTTGAATTGGTTTTTTTGAAAATCGCACATGGCTTATCGTTGTGGATCCTGATTTTTTACTGTCAAATACATAGTAGCCTTGGGCAAAAAGGTCGGTATTATCTCCTACGATTGAAACACTGTTTTTATTTGCACTTACCGTTCCATCGCTTCCAAGTCCGTAAAACATAAAACCACCATCTTCGACAAGTTCTGGATAATGATTGATTTCAAGAGATGTGTTTGTGACATCATCATTAATTCCAATTGTGAAACGATGGCGAGGTTTTTTTGCTTTCATGTTGTCAAAAACCGTTGCGACCATATCTGGTGTGAATTCTTTACTTGCAAGTCCATATCGTCCGGCCAACACTTGTACGTTATTTATACCTTTTTCAAAAAGGGTCGAAGTAATATCGGCATAAAGTGGGTCTGATGCGGCTCCACTTTCTTTGGCGCGATCAAGAACGGTTATTGTTTGAACGGTTTTTGGAAGGGCATCTGTGAAATGTTTTGCACTGAATGGACGGTAGAGTCTTACTTTTAAAAGCCCAAAGTCTGTTGCTTTTTTACCAAGACGTTCAAGTGTTTCTTCTATCGTTTCGCAAGAGCTTCCCATTGCAATGATTATGTATTTTGCGGTTGCAGAGCCGGTGTATTCATAAAGTTTGTAATTCTTGCCTACAAGTTCAGATACTTTGTCCATATAATTTTGTACTATGTCAGGTACTGCGTCTATGTATTTATTCGCCGCTTCGCGATTTTGAAAGTATGTGTCTGGGTTCTGTGCGGTACCCATTTGATAAGGATTCGTTGAGTTAAGTGAACGAGATTTAAATTCTTGAACCTTTTTCATGTTGATTAATTTTTTCATGTCGTTTGGATTAATTTTAATAATTTTATTAAATTCATGGCTTGTTCTGAATCCATCAAAAAAGTGTACAAAAGGATAACTTGCCTCAATTGTTGCAAGATGTGCCACAAGTGCCATATCTTGCACCTCTTGGACACTTGTCGAATTTAATAATGCAAAGCCTGTTGAACGCACACCATATATGTCACTGTGGTCACCAAAAATTGAAAGTGCATGTGTTGCAACGGTTCTTGCGGTTACATGAATAACACAGGGGAGAAGTTCTCCAGCAATTTTGTACATATTAGGTGTTTTAAGGAGTAACCCTTGAGAAGCGGTAAATGAACTTGCCATTGCACCGCCAAGTAACAATCCATGAAGTGTTCCGGCGGCTCCGGCCTCTGATTGCATGTCAATAACTCTTGGTGTGTTTCCAAATAGGTTTTTTATTCCTTGTGCCGCCCATATGTCGACATATTCTGCCATGTCTGAACTTGGGGTAATTGGATAAATTGCGGTGGCTTCTGTGAATTGATAGGCGACACTTGCCGCCGCCATATTTCCATTTATTGTTTGCATTTTTATTTCATTCATGTCAAAAGTATACCATATAAAAACTCTGTATCAAAGACAGAGTTTTGCGATTTACTTGCACTTTGCACATATCCCGGAAAAAGTGAGATCAAGTGCCTGTACTTGATGACCATACGTGTTGCCAATTCTGGACGCAAGTGTTGCAAGTTGCGTATCATCAATGTCAAAAATCGTATGACAGTGCCTGCAACGAAAATGTGAATGAGGCAAAGGATTGTCATCATAGCGTTCAAGTTCTTTGGGGCGTTCAATTTGTGTTATAACACCACATGATGCAAAATCGCGAAGAACCCGGTACACCGTTGATTTTGAAATCGTAGGATGAGATTGGGTAACGGCATTAAATACATCAAGTGCGGTAGGATGTGTGCCGTGCAGTGATTGAAGTGCCTCTGCTATAATTTGTTTTTGTGTGGTATTTCGTGTTTTCACTTTGTCACCTCATCAAAATTCTCGATTAATGATATGATTTCGTTGATGCTCTTGCGTCCAAATATTATATCCTTATCATTGATGATAAGTGCGGGGACGCTCATAACATTAAATTTATTTCGTAGGTCTGGAAAATGAGCAAGGTCAATCATAGTTGATGTAATGTTTGGGTTAAGTAGGGCAATTCGCATGCACCCTTGTACAAGTTCAGGGCACATTGTACAAGATAAAGAAACACCAATCTTGAGATCAATTTTGGCTTTGATATTTTTAATTCGCGTGACCAATGCATCATCAATTGCCTGCCCATCACCACTTGCGTTATATATTGCAAGAATAAAGGATTCAAGTTCGTGTCCGACAGGAACCGCAGAAAAAGATACGCCTGTAAGATTATTATCTTTGCCAACAAGTGCGATTGTCGGCAGTGGGGTGTTGATTAAAAACTTTTCAAGTTCTTTATTCTCTCCAATATTGAAAATATTAACCTGGATATTTTTCGTTGCGAACACCAGTTGTTCAAGGAAAAGTTTGATTTCATCAGAGAGTTTGCAATCAGGTTTTAAAATCGCAGATAAAGAAACAGGATTTGTCATGCGAGATAAAACATATTCAATTTGTTCAACAGTATTTTCGTCAAAGACGTTATCGTGTGTTGTATTTAAATGAAACTCTGGTTGCGTTGTCGAACTTTGTTCCAATCTAGGAATTATCGCTAAATTTTTTGTGCTAGAATCTCGGCTTAAATGCACCGTTAGGTGCTTTTGTTCTGCTAATTCGTGTTTGATAACAATGCCAAGGTCATGCTTTTTATCTTCGACATATTTTTCACAAGAAGTTGCGGCAATCGCACCATCACTTGTTGCGGTTACAAGTTGTCGAAGTCTCTTTGGGCGGATATCGCCAACTGCATAAACGCCGGTAATATTTGTTAACATATTTTCGTCGGTAGGAATATATCCCCATTGGTCAAGAGTGATTTGGCTTGAAAAGATTTGACTGAGTGGTTCATATCCAACAAAGATAAACACACCGAATGTGTTATCAGATTCGCTTGCATGATGTTCCCAGGTTTCGCCTGTGATGTTATTTATAAATTTTGCCTCTTTGATTACCGCATTGCCTTTTACGTATTGAATTTCACTGTTAAATTTCACGGTAATTTGTGGATGTGCAAGAACCTTGTCGGCGATTGTCTTTGAACATGTGAATTCTGGCTCTCTGGCAATGACCGTTACATTTTTTGCAAAACGCGTCAAAAATATTGCTTCCTCTGCGGCGGCGAATCCTGCTCCTATAACAAATACATCCTTGCCTGTGAAAAATTCACCATCACAGGTCGCGCAATAGGCTATACCTCTTCCTGCGAATTCTTGTTCGCCTTCAAATCCAAGTTTGCGTGGTATCGCACCGGTTGCAACAATTACGCTTAAAGCACGATATTGTTTGTTTGGTGTTGTGATTATTTTAATGTCTGATTTCAAATCCACCTTTGATACTTCGGCGGTTTGAAATTCTACACCGAACGAGACCGCTTGTTGTTTCATTATGGATACAAGTTCTTTGCCATTTATCATTGCTATCCCAGGATAGTTAACCACTTCGCTTGTAATTTTAATCTGACCACCAATTTCGCCTTTTTCAAGAACAAGGGTTCGAAGTTTTGCTCGTCCAGAATATAATGCGGCAGAGAGCCCTGCCGGACCGCCGCCGATTATAACAATGTCATAGAGGTTTTCATGCTTTTGTTCTTTCATTTAACCTCCTATATAAAAACTTTCCAAAGCCCATGCAGATTACAATACTCGTATGCGGTAATAGGTAACTCATCGTTTTCAAGTATAAAACATGCGGTTGGATTTATATTATTTACAACATCTTTGCGATATCCACCTTTGTTTGTTTCAAGATAGATGAAACTTATATGATGTTCTGGTGTCATAGGATGCGGTATACTGCCAACAGATACATCTACAGTATTACCATTTAGATTAACAACAGGAACATGTTTTTCTGTACTTGCATCAACTGTATTCGCTTCGAGTTCTGTCATTTTTGTATTGCAACAAGCAAGAGACCCGCCATGATTAATGACAAGCTCTATCACATTATTACAAATATCACATTTATAAAAATTTATCATCTTTTAATTCTCCTTAAATAAATAATGCTGGTTAGGCTTAAATTTTTCCAATAAGGTCAAGACCTGGTTTAAGTGTCTTTTCGCCTGGTTTCCAGTTTGCTGGGCAAACCTGATCACCATTTTTCGCAACAAATTGTGCCGCTTGGACTTTTCTAAGTGTATCTTCTGCACTTCGTCCAATTCCAAGTGCGTTTACTTCGTATGCGACAATCTCTGCTTGTGGATTTAGGATAAATGTTCCTCGGAGTGCAAGACCTTCTTCTTTTATCAGAACTTCGAATTGATTACAAATGGCGTGTGTTGGGTCGCCTACAAGTGGATATTTAACCTTTTTAATTGTTTCCGATGTATCCGCCCATGCTTTGTGTGTAAAATGTGTGTCTGTTGATACACCATAAACTTCGCATCCAAGTTTTTTAAATTCTTCGTATTTGTCGGCAAAGTCACCAAGTTCTGTTGGGCATACGAATGTAAAGTCTGCCGGATAAAATACAAATACCGACCATTTTCCTTGAAGATCTTTGTCTGTTATTTCTTTAAAATTTCCACCAACATAGGCTTGGGCACCGATTCCTTCGATTTTTCTTCCAATCATTGACATAATTTATTCTCCTTTAAAATTTTTCTTATTGAGACTGGGTTTCAATAATTTTACTATATTATCTTAAATTAATTCTGGTGTCAACTGTTTTCATTGAAATCATCGTTAAATTTTTTGTAGCTTTTGCACTAGGAATCAGATTCACCAAATAACCAACAAAAAGAGCGAAGTGCTTCGCTCTTTTTGTTGTGATGGCTAATGAAAATCTCTATCGATAATCATAAGCCCTGTGTTTTCTTCATCAATGATTGTAACCTCTGGTATGCGAACAAAATTGCTCAGTTTCCAGCATCTGAAATATGCGATTGCATACGTATAAAGTAATGAAATAATTAAACCAACAGTACTCACAAATATGCTTCCAGCAATTGTTCCAGGCAGGGTTCCTTCTGCGATTACAACCATCCAGACAAGCAATCCAGTGATTGCATACGGTGCAAGTGTTATTGCAAGTACAATAAATGCGAATAATACAGACAATACACCATAAATAAATTTTTTCATTTCAATTGCCCCTTTCTAAGGCTTGTATTTTGATAATTGAAATAACAATGTAGTATACAAAAAAAAAAAAACTATGTCAACCCTTTTTTATAGTCTAGGAATTATACAAGCGTGGACATTAAGGAAAAGAATAAAGGTTCGCTTGAGCGAACTTGTCTTCTGCTTCAATCATTTG
>WRAD01000019.1 GCA_009780375.1 Bacillota bacterium | reverse complement strand
CTGTATTTTGACCTGAGGCCTGGACATTACCACCAAAAACAACAACTCGGTCAAGTACCAAAGTTGACATACTTTGCCCTATTACAACCCCTGTATCTGCGGTCGATGATGTATTTGAAGAAGTAATATTTACATTAACAAAACCAAGATTTCGAATAGTTGCCGCATTTGTAAAACCAAAGAAACCTGTTTGTGCGGCGGAACGTGTAATTGTCATGTTCCTTATAAAATGTCCACCACCTTCGAATGTTCCGCCAAAATGATTAACAACGGAAGACCCAATTGGCAACCACTCTTCATCTGCAAGATTTATGGAATCTGTCAGACGTACAACTTGCCCAAAAAAAGTGTTACCTGCATTTACCGAATTTCTGAATTGGACAAGCTCATCAAGGTTGTTTATAAGTATCGGATTACTTTCACTTCCTAAACGTTCGTCCGCCACAAAAGGAAGATTACGTAAAAGCGGCAAGTTATCATTATATCCCGCTCTTATTTCCCAAACATCCTCTGACCAACCTTTTTGCACAAATGTTTCCAAGTTCTGGTATTCTTCAAGCGTTCGACTCTCTGGTCTTCTGGCTGCTGGCAACCAGGCGGGATTTGTATTCTGTAATGGGTGGCCAAATAATCGAACAGTACTTGCAAGACCAACATTCATATTTGCAAGAAATGTTGTACCAGGCGAATGTGCCACAGTTGGGGTGAGTGCATCGCTGTTATCACCAACCGCAACAGAAGCCATTCGTGCACCGGTCGTTGTGCGTGGAGCAATAACTCCACGGTTTATTGCGGCAACACCTTCCATTCGTATGGATGCAATTGCGACACGATGGTTTTCACCTATAATACCGGCAAGACTTGCCGCGGCTGTGGTTGTTACTGTGCTTTGCACAAGACCTCTTGCGTATGAATTTGTAATTGTTGTCGCAATGATGGTTGCACCAACAAGCCCACCAACCCTATTTCGCCCTATTACACTTGATGTAGAAAAACTGTCAACTATGTCGACACGCATTATGCGAGGTGCACCAACAAGCCCACCAACATTATCAAGCGTAGACCTCACTATTCCAGATGTATAACTGCGTTCTATTCTTGCATTCCTTGCTTCTCCAATCAAACCACCAACATCGGAACCTGTTGATTCAACGTTTCCTGTTTTAAAACTGTCTGCGATTAAATTTTGATTACCCCATGTCGAAATGGAAAGACCAACAAAGCCACCTGTGTCTGCAACTCCACGAACGGTTGCATTGGAACTTGACCATCTTATACTTACATTGAATCCATTGGTAATTCTTCCAATGAAACCACCGACCTGACCACCTGAGCCATGAACAAGTCCACTATCCCCTGTTATGTGTACATTGTATATCGCAACATCACCATTGGCATGTCCGATAAGACCACCTACGTTTGCGGTTCCACGAACATTAGGATCATGGATATACAGATTTTTAATTACCGCACCTCTGTTTGCGTAGCCAAATAAACCTGTATTGGTCGCCGAACCTTGGATATTAAGTCCATAAATTGTATGTCCCCCAAAATCAATTGTTCCAGAAAATGGCGTTGTGATTTGTCCAATTTGTTGGAATATTCCTGTTAAATGAATATCGGTTTTAACAAGTATTGTAAGTCCAATAAACGAATTACCTGCGTTTACCGCATCACGGAATTCCAAGAATTCCTCGGTTGATGTTATTTCAAGTCGCATTGACCCAGATCCTGTGCGTGGCATTACCGTTTCCACATCGCGAAGATATGGAAATCCCATATTGATTTCACCTGATGGATCAATTGCCCAAATATCGGAATTAAAACCAATATCCTCATAGGTTTGCCATATGTTCAATTGTTCTCGTGTTTTTGCTTCGGCATCTTCGTCATCATGTAAACGCAAGTTTGCGGCGGCGGTGCCAACAACCGCACGAGTTATAGCAGTATCCAATTCGTCAAGCCACAAGAGTCCACCTCTGCCTGCAGGCAAAGGTATATTTGTCGCAGCCGACCCATTTGCAAACCATGCCCTTGAACGCACTAAACTCTCAAGATGCAATTTACCGGCAGATACGGCACCAAACATTGTATTACCCAAAGAGGCATCCGCCCGTCCATATATTCCACCAATAGAAACAACGCTCCAGGTATTAACTTGACGCAATTCACCAAGGTTAATAACATTTTCCATCGCAACCGGAACACCCCATGTATTGGCAACAATTCCACCAAGATTTAAAAGTGCATTACGAGCAGTCGTAGATGCTCCCGAGATTCTGTTAAAAGTTATTGTTAGATTTCCAATATTATAACTGTTTCGAATTGTGCTTGGCACAGAATAATTGTGCCCAATTAATCCTCCAATGGTACGTGCACGAACGGTAATTGATCCTGCGTTATATGATTGGTCTATTATTACACCACGCGAAATACCAACAAGACCACCGACATAATGTGCCCCTTGCGTTGTAATATTGCCGGCAAAGTATGAATGCGTTATAACAACAGGTGCGGCCGCGGTTCCAACCGCAAAACCAATAAGACCTCCGGCACCATGACGACCTTGCGAAAGCAGAGCATTTGATGATACACGATACAAACTTGTACCTGCATCTGCCCTTCCTATGACCGTTCCAATTTCATCGGCACTTGGATCTGCAGAGATTTCTCCTCCTTCTATGTGAATATTAGAAACAACTGTGGATAACGCCCGACCAATCAATGCACCTGTATTATGTCCGGTTGTTCGTTGTACTTGTGGTTCATGCAAAGTAAGATTTTCTACCGTTGCACCGGTTGTATGCCCAAAAAATCCTTTGTTATCTATCGTTCTGTTTACATTAAGCCCTGATATTTGATAACCACCTCCGTCAAAGTTTCCTGCAAAAGTGATAATATCTGTCAAACCTATTGGCGTCCATGTTGAACCTCCAAGATCAATATCGTTTTCCATTCTAAAGAATCTGCCACGAAACCTGTTTCCTTGATTTACCATATCTCGCATGTTACGAAGATCTCCGGCGGTTCTAATTCGATATGGATTTTCTATTGTTCCTCGGCCACCAAAATCTGCATCTTCGAACATAGTACGATGGACAGGCAAATTTCCTGTTGCAACACCTCCAAGAGTCCAGACATTATTAAAATCCCAGCCAAGTCCACCAACAAAAGCCCCAAGAGTCCAGAAGGAAACGGTTGAAAGATTAACCCGTGGAACATTTATACCGACATCATATGGTATCCCAGTTGTTATTTGTGCGTTGTTCATAATTGTGACAACATCATTTGAATACATATTGTTTTGCATGGTCGGTATTCGGTTGGCAGGAGAATTCAAAAAATTAGATGCAGAGACAAAGAATAGATTCTCCAAATTTGGCGTGTCCGCCCTTGCCAAAATCGTACTTGAGGCAACAAAATTATTTGTTAAACTTACAAGAATACTTGCGGCGGTATTAGAAAAACCAATAAGACCACCCGCATATGCGGAATTGGCGGCATTTGCGGTTACCGATTGCGTATGTGCCTCGATTATACCTCCTGCGTAATAACTGTTTGAGATTCTGATCGCAACTCCGTTAAATCCGACAAGACCACCGGCGGTTGCGGCTATTGTGGAAACCGAGAACTCGCTACATGCATCACGAATATTTGCACGAGCAAAACTGTTACTTATTCTGTTTTCTCCACCTGTTGCAAAGCCAATCAAGCCACCAAAATTGTGCCACCCGGCAAGATTTCCGGTCGCATTGCGAAGTACTTCCCCATTGAATCCGACAATTGACATTGTTGTGAATTCTGCTCTTCCTATAATTCCGCCGGTTTGACCAGAGGCAAGTATTGTTCCGCCGACAGAGATATTACGAATTGTGTTTCCAGTGGCAATCGCAGTACCATGTGAATAACCAACAAGTCCACCAGTGTTAATATTCCTAGATTCAACAAAACCGTTGGTTATTGTTATATTTTCAATTATCGTATTATTAAGTGCACGCCCGACAAGGAGCCCAGTATTTTGTCCAGTGATACCCGTCACAGATGGGTTAAGTAATGTCAGGTTTCTTATTGCACCACCAATACCTAACAGTGCAAAGAGCCCTGTATCATTAACAGTACGTGAAGTTATTGAAAGTCCAGAAATTATATTACCTCCACCATCGAAAGTTCCCAAAAAATTCGGAATTGGAGTCCAGTTTTCTTCCATAAGATTTATATTTGCCGTCAAATTAAAATGTCTATTTGCATATGTATTTCCACGTGCAACGTTTTGACGAAAACGTAAAAAATCACTCAAAGTATCAATCCTGAATGGATTATTTGGGGTTCCTGTTCCACCACTGTAACCTTCTTCGTTTTGAAAACCTCTTAATATAGGATGTCCTCTGTTAACGTTTGGATCAATCGCCCATGTAAGATTAAAATCAAAATTATCATAACCTTGAACGCCTGCGACAACCGTTGGAACATCTGTCCATGTTTGTTGATTAGAAAATCCACTAAATGGGACAAGACGGTTACTGTTGATTGCTGCACTGAATACCGTTCCAATCTGGATATCCGCACCTATTGGCACCCCTTCTGCAAAGATGTTCATCATTTGGGAATTCATCATATTGTTTCTGTTGATTGTTGTTGACGTAGGTGCGGCACCAGCGGCCAACAAACCAATATGTCGTGTACCGCCTGATTGATTAATTTGTTGCATTATTGCGGCCGAACCAACAATCTCAGTCGTTGCAAGTGCATGCCCAACAAGCCCTCCGACACGAATTGTGCCAGCTTCTGCGTTTACCATTATGTTGCCACTTGCATAGACATTGGTCATACGCGTGGCACCGATTACTCTTCCGACAAAACCACCAACCGCAATTGTCGTAGGTGAACCTTGTGTATTTGATGCAATAACTTGACCAGATGCATAGTTATTGTAAAATGCCCACCTTAGAACCTCGGCATTACCAACACGTGTTGTTGCGGCAATTTCGCCAATAAAACCACCAACCACAGTATTAAGCAAAGTTCCTTCAACGGTACCAGATGCAAAACATTCGCGGAAAGTTGAACTTGTACCAATACCTACAAGCCCACCCACCAAACTTGAGCCAATAACCGTTGCACCAGACGAACTAAGGCGGAAACTGTTTGCCGCGTCTGCACTTGTTCCTATACTTCTTCCGACAAGTCCACCAACTCCGACAGATAAACCGGCCATAACAGAAGACCCAGATGAAACAGAAACATTTTCAATGTGTGTTATTTGCATTGCATGACCGACAAGAGGTGCAATGTTTGTTCCGGCACCGTCCACCATAATTGTTGCCTGGTGTAAATTCAGATTTCGTATCGTTGCAGAAGTTGTTACACCAAACAAACCATAGTTATTAACGGCGACATTTGAATCAAAAAACAAATTAGAAATTGTGTGGCCATTTCCATCAAATACACCACTGAACCGATTTGCGGCGGTTCCATGTCCTATTGGGGTTGTCCACGGATTAAACATGCCACCCATGTCAATATTATTTGTTAAAACAAAGTGACGTGTTGCCCCACGCAAATGTGCAAAACGATCAGGTGCGGTTACAGGTGCATTAATTGCGTTCGCCAAAAAATCCAAATCGGCGCGCGAAGAAATTCGGAACGGATTATTAACCGTTCCTGCACCAGGCAAATTTGTTATATTTGCACCTTTAACGGAGTGACCATTATTAATCAAAAATCCAAGTGCAATCACAGATGCACAAACGCAAAATACCATTATGCAAATAACGGTGCGTTTCCATCTTTTTTTCTTGCTAAGAGACACCTTGGATTCCTCCTTGCACTTAGGATGTCTCTGTTGCAATATTTATATTCATCAGGTTGTTTTTTCGATATCTATTACAACAACAGGTTGCATTTTGTCCTTGATATTTTTATCAAAATCTTCTTCGAAAAATAACTTGTTTTTTGAACCACTCTTTTTAACAAACATTGCTATTGGTTCATTTACCATTGGTATTGCGGTTTTTATGCCACCCACCATAACATGTGCATTAGGATCTTCTTGTTTTAAAAACTCGACCAATTCTTGAACGGTAAATGCACGTGGATGATGTATTTTCATATAATCATATACTCCTGCTTTGTCATTCCACCATACAAAACGCAAGATTACTTTGATCAAGTTAAAAGGTGTTTTATAACGCACGATCTCGTTAATAACCTGCTCGAAGTTCAAGTCTATTCCAAAATCATCAATCTGTTTTTGCGATTCTTGGATAAGAAAAGATAAAACCTGATTTTGGTCCATACCTGTACTGTCAAAGATTGCATGGAATTTTGGTCGACATTCCAATACTTTTTTAATCTCCTCAAGTTTTTGTTGTTTTGTTTGACAGGCATCTTGGAACCATGGTCTTTGGCTTTTTCATTCTCCAAGTATTGTTTATGTTCCAAGCGAATTTCACAAACAACTTCGTCTTTTGACCTGTCTACGCAGCTTGCGTATTCTTCAATTACTTTATCAAGGTTTTTTTGATTTTCCATACTCCATATATATCAAATTAAATAGATAAAGTAAATAGATTACGACAAGAAAAACTCTAAAACGAGCAATGTCGATAATTTACGACAAAATATGCCTTGACTTTTACGAGTACCCGTTCAAGATATGAAGAGATATTTTGTTAATGAATTCCCAGTTTGATGGGCGACTTGAAAATTGTGGAAATTGTTTCCATTCGCTTGAAATAAATGTTCTCATATTTCTTTCAAAGCATTGGCAACTTATCTTGTATTTCAACATAAGCTCCAAGAACAAGATCTGCATATTTGTTATCATCATCCCTTCTTCCAAATATGTGATAACGCAATCACGCACAATTCTGAAACCAAGAAAAGTCACCCGACAATCAGAATCGGCAAAAACCTTGAACACCGCTTTTTTTATTGCATCTGAACTCATTCATAATTCTCCTCTTTCGTTGTATTTTGATAAAGTAACGTTCTCATAAACACGTTTTTAATAAACTGGATATTAATTTGCATTTCTAGTTCCTCGAGATCAATAAAATATTCAAATCCACCAAATTCAAAGTACAATTGTGCCCACGACCCGTCATCACCGACATGTGCAAAAACGGTAATGCCATCCATAACAAAGGCGTTAATTGTTAATGTTTCCGCATCGGCATCTCGTATGGTTGGGTGCAATATTCTTGTTACTTCAAAAGTATAAATTTTATCTGGGTTTCGCACTCCTGAACCCAATTTTGCATTTGCCCTTTCCAATGTTGCAAAAGAATTCATATATAATTCAAGAAATTGATAATTTCTGTTGGTGCGGATTCTTTTGTCCATTAACGTCGTTTCACCCTCATCGAGAACAACGCCGTATGCAATGTAACTCAGAACAATTGGTTGATTTCTATAAATTTCTATGAAACTTTCTAACCAAATCATCTCTTGAAACAATAATAGGTTATCAACATTTCGCATATGCATTTCAAGCATGTTTAATCGTACATGATTTCTAAAAGCACCTCCATAGCCTGGATCCATTTTATCTTTTCCACCACTGAACATAAATGGAAATATTATTGCAAGACAAACGGCAACACTTATAAATGCGGTAAGTGCCTGCCTGAACACCATGTTTCTGTTTCTTTTAATCCGCTGTGCCCGCATAGCTTGTTCTTGCAATTTGGTTTGTCTGATGTTCTCTTGGGCACGATCAACCCTTTCACCATCTGAAATTACCTGATGCCGTTCTTTTGCGGTTAATGGCCTTCCAAGTTTTGATTCAATTGCGATTAAAAGTTCATTGTTGTTTTTCATTTGTGTCTCCTTCTCTTTTGATTAAACTATGTCAGTTATAATTGCACGATAAAGCAAGTTCTGTGAGTTTACACGGGTTCGTGCGTTACCCGAACTCAACAACCCATCATTGACATATAGGTAAGTATCTTGACGGAACATTCGGTTGTTCGCATCAAAATATGAAACAATATAATAACCAAAAACAATCATAATGTGATTTTCACTAAACATAACAAACTCAACTCTGTCATGACCTTGTTGCGGGAAAGATTGCAAACTGTTGCGTCCAATAATATTGAATCCTCTCATAAAAATTGAAACAAGCTGCCCATTGTGGATTGCATTCCTGAACGCTTGACTTATGCCAGCACTATTACTAGCCACCGTGGTTGCATTTAATGAATGTGCTCTTGAAGAAGCAAATGAATCCAACCCCCAAATATATTGATTTATACTAACCCCATCCATCGACGAGCCCATTAATTCAAAAAGTTCGGTTTGCATTGTACGAATTGCTTGGCTTGCACCAGGTGCCCAAATAAAACGATTACCAATTTGCATTCCGGGATTATGTCCAGGCAAAAGATTGGGAAGTCTTTTTTGATTAAATGCAACAACGATACCGCCACCTGTTGTGCCGCAATGATAATTAGATATATGTGGTGGGAGTTCAGGTGAGATTACATGCCGGATACTCTCTCTGCGATGAAAATCTATGCGTTCACTACCATTTCCAATCTCTATCCCACCGCGAGCCTGAATTGGATTGAATTTGTATACTGCGTCGTCACTTGTTGCCTCTGCAATGATATTGACCGCCCTGCCGCCTAATAAAACGGTGGATGTCAATCCAAACACAAGCGTTAACGCAATTATACCAATCTTTTTCATTCCAATTTTTCTCATTTTACTCCTTGTTTGACTTTATGTCATATTTTGATTTGTTATCACCTTCAATTTTTCCAAGGCCTTTGCAAACAATTTTTGTCGCATCGGATTTGTCGTCTTCAATCGAATTAATAACGGTTAATAACGTTATAGTACGGGTCTTACTGTCTGGGTTGACGATTTTTAGCAATTCAAATATTTCTTTGTCGAATTTATAGTTCTCGAAATCTTCATAGTACAACTCTTCGAAACTTGAACGATATGCTTTTAACATTGCACCAAGAACACATATAGGCGGAAAATATTTTCCTTTTTCAAGTCTTGAAACATAACCATCTCCACAACCAATATTCTTGCTTACTTCTCTGGCGGATACACCCGCCCTTCTTCGCAATAATTTAAGTCTCTCTATTATCTTCTGTTGGTCCATTATCTCCCCTTGTATCACACCAATTCTTTAAAATCACTGGGCCATTCTTTATATATATCACACAGTTTCGCCTTTGTCAGATTTTGCGTATACCTAAATTAGGCATACCGCTAGAAAAATCGTCTAATGATTTCCTATAACCTTGAACGATAAACAACCCCATGGAAATCCACAAAAAAACCACCCCAAGGTTATCCTTGAGGTGGTTCTAGATATATTGTGCGCAAAGTTTAGTTTTCTATTCAAGAAGTTTTAAGAATTTTGTACAGGCTGATTCTGTGTTTGCATTTGTTTTTGTTGTTCGCACATTTTCATCTCCGCAACAATTTGTTCAATTCTTCTTGCCTCATTCTCTTCTTGTTGTTTGCGTTGAGCCATCTTCTCTTGCTTTAGGATTTCTTTGGCTTTTTCAACATAGCATTTGTCGGCTTGG
>WRAD01000018.1 GCA_009780375.1 Bacillota bacterium | reverse complement strand
CATGTCATACTATATCACAAAGACAGTGGGTGGGCACTCCTGTGGAAAATTCGCGTTGACAAGTATTGTAAGATTTGTTATAATAGGCGGTAGCATTATAATTAACAGTTTAAAAGGAAATTTACAGATGACTTGTCAAAAAACTTTTATGGCAAACGAAGGTAATATCAAGCGTGAATGGCTTGTTGTTGATGCCACGGATATGCCTATTGGACGACTTGCAAGCCAAGTTGCAATGATTTTGCGTGGTAAGCACAAACCTACTTTTACACCTCACGCGGATGCAGGGGATTTTGTGATTGTTTTAAACAGTGACAAAGCGGTTCTTACAGGTAAGAAGATGACCGATAAAATTTACTTTAGACATACCGGTTATGTTGGTGGGGCAAAGTATACCCAGGCAAAACATATGATGGAAAAGAACAGTGACCGTGCGGTTGAGCATGCAATTAAGGGTATGTTGCCAAAAAATTCTTTGGGTCGTCAAATGTACCGAAAATTAAAAGTTTACAAGGGAGTGGAACATCCGCATGTGGCACAACAACCAAGAGAAATTACTCTTGTAGGTAAAAGAGGAGGAAGCAAGTAATGAGCGAAGAAATCAAAAAAGAAATTAGAATGGCAAAACCTGGAAATACAAAGATTGTATCAAAAGGTACGCCGGCAACAGGTCGCCGTAAGGAGAGTGTTGCACGAATTCGCCTTGTTTCAGGAAGCGGTAAGGTTATCATCAACGGACGTTCTTTGGAAGAATATTTTGTAAATGGATTTTTGCAACTTGTTGTGAACCAGCCTTTTTCAGAAAGTGGAATTAAAGATTATGATGTGATTGTTAATGTTAAAGGTGGTGGACTTACTGGTCAGGCGGGTGCGATTCGTCATGGTATTTCACGGGCACTTGTTAAAGAAGTTCCAACATGTAAACTTGAACTTAAAAAAGCCGGATTTTTGAAACGTGATCCACGTATGAAAGAACGTAAGAAATATGGTCTTAAAAAGGCACGTCGTGCACCACAGTTTTCTAAGAGATAATTATCTGTTAAATTTGTACATAATCCAAAACCCCATCGTATCGGTGGGGTTTTTAGATGCTTTTGTTCTGTTGTGTTTTTTTAAAACCTTTGATACAATAAGGTAGATGGAAATTGGAATAAAAATTGATAGTGCGAATACAGTGATTTGTAAAAAAGGCGTCGATGTTGTTTTGAATGAACCAAGCTATATTGCATTTTCGCATACCGTAAAAGGAAAAATCCAGGTATTGCATGTTGGTAATGAGGCGTACAATTTACAAGATAAAGGCATTGAGGATATTACAATAGCACAACCATTTTTAAATGGTCGTGTTGCACATTCAGAACTTGCCAGGTTGTATATTAAGAACACTTTGAAAAAGTTGCAGGCGACAAGAACAACGCATGCATTATTTACAATTCCGTGCAGTTTGACAAATGATGAATTGAATACATTAAAGACCGCAATTTATACAGGCGGAATTCATGAAGCGATTTTTGTGCCAACAAGTGTTGCGTGTGCGGTGGGCATGGGTTTTGATCCACTTGCAGGGGATGCATGCTTAAGTGTTTGTTTGTGTGAGGATGGTACGGAAATTGCCGCGATTCATGGATCGAGTATTGTTGCAGGTGGAACAATCAAGGACGGTGCAACAAGTATTACAAATATTATCAAAGCAGAATTTAGACGTCGTTACAGTCTTGATATTTCAATTAAAGAGGCAAGGCGTGTGCGTATTGCGGTACAAAGTCTTTTAAGTAATGATACAAGTCAAGTTGTTGTTAAAGGAAATGATGTTGTGTCGAATTTTCCACGAGAAATTGTTTTTAAGGCAAGTGAATGTTTTGAGATTATTAAACCTGTATTTATCAAAATTGCAAATGCAATTAAAAACGTATTGGCACAAATTCCTTATGAGGTATTACAACAAATTGTACTTGGGAATATTTTGATAAGTGGGGAACTTAGTTCGGTTACCGGTTTATTAGAATTTTTAACCGAACAATTGCAATTACAAGTGGTTGTATCGCAGGCAACCTTGAATGCACAAGTGCAGGGGATTATCAGGATGCTTGGAAACCCTGACATAGCACGAAGGGTTGCGGATTCGAATTAGGTTGAATAATTATATTTCTTGTGATGCACAATATTGGTATGAGAAAAAGCATGCAAAAGAATACTAATATTCTTATTACTGTGATGTCATGTATAACTGTTTTAGTTATGATTGCGGTTACTGTTGTTGTGTTAACAAGTCATGGAAATGGATATGTTTCACCAGCGGTTACAGACAGTGTTAATGCAAGGGTTAACAGTGCAGGGCAAGTTTTTGTAAGTTTTCAACTTCGTGAACCATTTAAGTTTGAAGAGATTGAGTTTTTTAAAAAGCCTTTTTTTACAGATATTGGGTTTGTAGGGAACAGAGAATTGGCGGCATTTGAATATTGGAATTATAAATATGAAGATGCGTATGAAAACCTGATGAATGGAACAAGAGAACAAAGAAGAGAAGCAGGTTTGATTATAGAAAATGATATTGTGATTGCGGTGTATAAAATAATTGATGGTAAAAAAGTTACTCAGCCAGGTTGGGGTTCAGTTGGAAAGAACAGACTTTGGTCAGGTTATTTAAACGTTCAAGGAACGGCAGGGTCAAGTTTATTTGGTGATCAGGTTGACCCACGTCCTGCAACCCAGTTTTCTAATGGTGGGCTTGAACTTTGTACAGGAATTATTTACGAAACCGCGAGTGTGACTTTTGCAGATATCCCAGACGAATGGTTTGCCGATGTAATTTTCGTTATTGACGGTGAGGTTGTGGTTCATACGGTTAGAGGCGAATAAATATGAAAAAGAGTAACGCAAATGGTTATTTGTTGCGATTTTCTACCACAAATTGGTGAATTGAAAAAGAATCAATTGACTCTCATACAGTTTGGTGCGGCCGAGAGGACTTGAACCTCCAAGAGTTGCCTCACAGGATCCTTAGTCCTGCGTGTTTGCCAATTTCACCACGGCCGCATGTTTTATACTTATCGCTTACTTTTTTAAACCAGGCAACAAAATATTTTAACATATGAAACCGCGATGTGTCAATTAAATAGTTAAATTTTAATGTGAATTTTTAAGCAAAATCGCTTGACAAACTTTTTTTTATACTTTATACTTTGCTTGGAATGAGAAGCGTTATTTTTGTTGCAAAGAAGGAAAAGAAACAATCGGGTGACCTGGTGTAGCTTTTTTGTGATTAGATGACGAAAAACAAAAGTTAACCATGGTCGATAGCAAAAACGGCTGTGGTTTTTTATTAAATTTGGGAGAGAAAAAGTGGAAACAAAACAATGCGAGCGATTACAAAGTATAGAGTTAACAAACCCTGTGCGAATAGTTTTAATTGGAATAAATGGGGTTATGGGTCGAGTGGTTGCGAATGTTTCAAAGTCGATGAAAGATATAGAAATTGTCGCGGGCGTTGATATGTTTGGGGATGAAGTTGGTTCTGTAAAAATTTACAGAAGCCTTGAAATGATTGAAAAAAAGTTTGATGTTATTCTTGATTTCTCGGTTGCAGGGGCATGTGAAAAATTGATTGACTATGTAAGCGGTAGAAGAATTCCTCTTGTAATTGCGGCAACGGGGCATTCAAAGGAACAACTTGGATTGATTGAAAAAGCATCTGGGCAAATTCCAATTTTCAAGGCGGCAAATTTCAGTTTGGCAACAAACAGATTTATTCGTGCGGTCGCCGAATTCGCAAGATGTTGGGATGGTGATATAGAAATCATTGAAACTCATCACAATAAGAAAATTGACGCACCAAGTGGAACCGCACTTGTGATTGCGAACCGTATTATCGATGCACGTGGGTTTGGTAAGATAGTGTGTTCACGTGGAAATGGGCGACGGGAAGTTGGTGAAATTGGGATAAGTGCGATTCGAGGAGGGGTTGTTGCAGGTGAACATGAGGTAAGATTTTTCAGTGACACCGCAGAGGTTTTAATGCGTGAATTAGAATATGGCAAGGAAAGTTTTGCAAAAGGTGCACTTGAGGCATGTAAATTTTTGATAGGCAAGGATGCCGGGTATTATGGAATAGAGGAACTTATTAGATAACCATATATATAGTTAGAAAACTAATGAGCAAATACAAAAATGGAGGTAAATTATGGAAAAAGTTTTGTTTGAAGGTGTATCGGTGGCACTTGTTACTCCTTTTAAGAATGGTGCGATTGACTTTGATGCACTTGGCAAAATTGTTGAATATCAAATTGCAGGTGGAATACGCACTTTCATAGTGCTTGGGACGACCGCAGAGACGGCAACGTTAAGCATACAAGAACAAAATGAGATTATCACTTTTGTAAGAACAGTGATTAATGGGCGAGCAAAAATTATTGTGGGAACAGGAAGCAATAACACAGTAACGACAATTAATCGAAGTCTTGAAGTAAAGGCGTTGGGTGGTATTGACGGGTTGCTTGTGGTTACGCCTTATTATAACAAAGCAACGCAGGCGGGGCTTGTTACATATTTCACACAAATTGCGGATTCTGTCAAGATGCCTATGATTGTATACAATGTGCCTGGCAGAACAGGACTTAACATGAGTGTTGATACAGTAGTGAAACTTTGTGAAAATCCTTATATTGTTGGTTTAAAAGAGGCAAGTGGTAATGTGCCACAGTTGCTTGAACTTGTAAAAGCATTAGATGGTAAACTTGCAATCTATAGTGGAGAAGATGCATTTGACTTTTTATTTTATACCCTTGGTTGTGCAGGATCAATAAGTGTTACCGCAAATGTTTTGCCATTGCAAAAAGTAGAGTTGTTTAATCTTGTAAGGATGGGCAAAATTACACAGGCACGAGAGTTACATAACAGATTGCTTGATGCAAATAATGAGATGTTTTGTGAACCAAATCCAATTCCGGTAAAGGCTGGGCTTTGTTTCTTTGGACTTTGTTCTGATGAAATGCGAAGTCCACTTACGACAATAGAAGAACATAACAGGAGGAAACTTGTAAATGCTTTACAGCAATTTAAAAACTAATGATAAAGGTCACCTTGAATTTGCAGGTGTTGATACAATTGAACTTTGTAAACAATATGGGACGCCTCTTGTTGTGTTTGACGAGCAAGGTATAAGAGATAATTGTCAAATTTATCTTGATGCGGTTAAACAGAATTTTGGTGAAGGATCGTTTGTTGCGTATGCATCAAAGGCATTTTCTTGTATACGTATCAAGCAAATAATGAAACAAGAGGGTATGTGTTTAGACGTGTCAAGTATTGGTGAGATTTTTACCGCACAACAGGCAGGATTTGATATGAGCAAAGTGTATTATCATGGTAATTTTAAGACCGAGGATGACATTAGATTTGCAATTAAGAGTGGTGTTGGGTTTTTTATGGTTGACAATTTTGAGGAGCTTGTTCGACTTGGCAGAATTGCAGACGAGATGAAGATTAGGCAAGCGGTTTATTTAAGGGTAACACCAGGTGTTAATGTGAGTACGCATAAGGCGGTTCAAACAGGTTCTAATGATTCGAAATTTGGTGTTGCAATTTCAACTGGACAAGCAATGGAATTTATAAAAGATGCACTTGCAATTAAGAGTATACAGGTTCAGGGTTTTCATATACATATAGGCTCGCAAATATTTGAAATTGAGCCATACCTTAGGGCATCAAGTATTCTTATGCAATTTGTTTCAGATGTCAAAGCAAAGACAACATTTGAAGCACAATCTTTGGTTCTTGGTGGTGGGTTTGGTGTACGATATATTGAGGGTCAATCAAAGATTGATTATGCCGAATACATTACACAAATTGCAAAGCACATACGCTTTGAAGTTGCAAGGTTGGGTCTTGAGATGCCAAATATTGGCTTTGAGCCAGGTCGCAGTATAATTGCACAAAATGGACTTACCTTGTACAAAGTGGGATCTGTAAAAGAGATACAGGGTGCAAAAAATTATGTTGTGGTTGATGGTGGCATGAATGACAATCCGCGATATGCATTGTATAATTCACCATATACAATTTATGTTGCAAATCGGATGGATACAAAAACGGATTTTGTTGCATCGATTGCAGGTCGTGCGTGTGAGAGTGGTGATCTTGTGCAAGAAAATGTGTTGATTCCAAAGCCAACCGAAGGTGATGTAATTGCGGTTACCGTTACCGGTGCATACACGTATTCAATGGCATCAAATTATAATCGAATGACAAGACCTTGTGTTGTGCTAGTTGATAAAAAGGGTGCAAGGAGGGTGATTATACGCAAAGAATCATTAGAAGATTTGATTGCTTTGGATAACAAAATTTAAAAAATTGTTTTTAAAATAAGGAGGAAAAGAATGAGAAAAATTCGAGTTGGGGTTGTTGGACTTGGAAATTTGGGGAGGTCTTGTATTGACATTGTTAAAGAACGGTCAGACTTGTTCGAGTTGATTGCGGTGTTTTCACGTCGTGAGGTGGAGGGAACAGTGCTTCTTTCAACTGTTGATGAATATAAGGATAAGATTGATATTTTACTTGTCTGTGTTGGAAGCAGTACCGATGCACCAATACTTTTGCCACAACTTGCAAAGAATTTCTCAACAGTAGACAGTTTTGACACTCATGCAAAGATTGGCGAGTATATAGAGAATATACAAAAGGATCAAGGTGATGTGGTTGCCGTTGTTGGAACCGGTTGGGACCCAGGCATAATGTCACTTATGCGTATTTATTTTGATGCTTTTGTGATTGGAAAGCCGGCAGAGAGTTTTTGGGGCGATGGCGTGAGTCTTGGACATTCAAATGCGGTGCGAGAAATTGAAGGTGTCGAGGATGCAATTCAATTTACAATTCCAAAAGAAGATGCGGTTGATGCGGTGCGAAAAGGTAAAGTGGTTAAGGCACTTGACAAGCATAAACGTGTTTGCTTTGTTGTGGCACAGAATGACAAACATAAACAAATTGAAGAAGCAATTAAAACAATGCCAAATTACTTTGCAGGATATGAAACGGAAGTGAATTTTACAAGCAAGCAACATTTTGATAAAGAATTCAAAGGCAGGGTTGAACATGGTGGACTTGTGCTTGCGTCAGATGGAAAGAGCCAAATGGAATTTAAACTTAAACTTGAGAGTAATCCGTATTATACAGCGAGTGTAATGGTTGCCTATGCAATTGCGGCATTCAGATTAAAGCAAGAAGGCAAAACGGGGGTATTTACCGTTGCCGACATTGCACCAAAGTATCTTGAAATTGGTGATGTTATAAGCAAGATTTAGCAGAATTAGATGTATAAAAAATAAAATTATTAGGGAGAAAAATTATGGTGAAAGTAGGAATAGTAGGGGCACAAGGAATGGTTGGAAGGACAATGCTTGGATTGCTTGTTGGTGAATATAAAATTGATAATTCGGAACTTGTTTTATTTGAACATGATTCACTTGTTGGAAAAACTGTTAACGTTGGAGGCAAAAATTATGTGTTACAAGCATTGACACGGGAGAACCTTGAGTCACAAAAGCTTGATTATGTGTTGTTTGCAGGTGGTGGAGATGTTTCAAAAATCTTTGCACCTATTGTTGCCGAACTTGGTGGGATTGCGATTGATAATTCAAGTGTCTTCAGAATGCAAGAAGGTATATCTTTGGTTGTGCCTGAGGTTAACGGTGGGCTTCTTAAAACATTGAAGGGTGGGGGAATTGTTGCCAATCCAAATTGTTCAACAACCCAGGCGGTTGTTGCAATTAAACCGCTTGTTGATACATTTGGTTTAAAGCGGATTGTCTATTCAACATACCAAGCGGTAAGTGGCGCGGGGCAAGGTGGAATAAATGATTTTGAAGGTGGAATTTCTGATCCTGGATTTCATAAGCAGTTTAATTACCCAATCTTTTCAAACCTTATTCCTCAAATTGATGTGTTTGAGGAAAATGGTTATACAAAGGAAGAGATGAAGATGATTGAGGAGACAAAAAAAATTCTTGGTATGCCAGAATTGGCGGTGACATGTACCGCGGTACGTGTGCCTGTTAAAAACAGTCACTCTGTGGCAATAAATCTCGAATTTGAACATGCGATAACACTTGAAGAAGTTAGAAAAGTTCTTGCAGTCGCAGAAAAAGAAGGTCGTGGAATAATATTAATGGATGACCCATCAAAAATGATTTATCCAATGCCAATGAAAGCAAGCGGAACCGACGCGGTATATGTTGGTCGTGTGCGTTTAGATACAAGTAATGAACGTGGCATAAATCTTTTCTGTGTCGCGGATAACTTGAGAAAGGGTGCGGCGACAAACGCGGTGCAGATTTTAAGGGAACTTGTTAAAAGATAAATTTAGGAAGAGGGTAAAGCAAATGAAAAGCGAAAATGAAATTATTGTATCAAAATTTGGTGGTACAAGTTTAGCAACGGCAAATAATATACGCAAAGTATGTGACATAGTTCGTCTTGATGAAAGACGACAAATTATTGTTGTATCGGCACCGGGCAAAAGAATGAAAGCAGATGTAAAAATCACAGACAGTTTGATTACGGTTGCGGACAGATTTTCTGAAATCGAGGAAGGTCTTGGAATTGAAAATGTTGCACGTGATTATCTTTTAAGTCGTGGAGAATATCTTATGGCACGAATGATGGCGGATGTGCTTGGGTATACTTTTGTTGACATTGAGAAAGATGGTGTTATTGCTTTTGACGAAGATGGAAACTTTGATATAAAGATGTCGGGTTTAAATTTTGATAAATACAGAGGGCAACGCATTGTTGTGCCTGGGTTTTATGGTGTTATGCCTGGTGGCAATGTGCGGACTTTTGCGCGAGGTGGGAGTGATATTACTGGTGCGATTCTTGCGAATCTTTCTGGTGCGGTTCTTTATGAAAATTGGACAGATGTTGATGGATTTTACGAGTCTGATCCAAATAAAGTTGATGCGAATGGAAATCTTCCAAAATGCTTTTCTACAATGAGTTACGAACATGCCGAAGAAATGGCACGTAATGGCGCGAATGTGCTTCACCCTGATTGCATAGAATTTGTTCGAAAAAAAGGTATTCCAATTACTGTTCGAAATACATTTAACCTAGATGCAGAGGGAACGAATATTAAAGAAATATAATATGGGGGAGCAGTGAGTAGAGTCTCTATGGACTTGTTAATGCGGTATATATAAAAGACGACAGAACGAGCATATATTACAAAGTCAAAGGAACGACAAAAGACGTACCCACAGTAAACCAAAGACCAAGCAACGAAAAACCCGAGCAAACGGCAACGACCGAGAGTTCGGGTTCTGACGACATTGGCGGAGAGAGAGGGATTCGAACCCCCGTGAGCTTTCACTCTAACGGTTTTCAAGACCGCCCCGTTATGACCACTTCGGTATCTCTCCACGGTATGGCTTTATTATGGCATAGTTTGAACAATATTGCAACAAAAAAATAGAAAAGGAGTGCCCACCCACTGTCTTTGTGATATAGTATGACATGGGGAAAGAAAATCAAGTTGGGTGCAATAAATGTGGTGCAGTTGCCAGTCAAATTAAACAAGGATTCACAAGT
>WRAD01000017.1 GCA_009780375.1 Bacillota bacterium | reverse complement strand
GAAAAAATAACAACGTTGATGCGACATCGGAACTGGGTAGCCCTTGAGGGTATGCACGGGTATTGAAAGGGCTTCGCCCGCATATGAAAATCCCCCCGACGTGACGGGGGGATTATTATCTTTTACTTAATGTCCACGCTTGTTATAATTACTAGATTATTAAAAAGAATGAAAGTAATCCAGTTACTTTCATTCTTTTTTGTTGCAAGGTTTTAACTTCAGGCGACATAGTCGCATTTGCTAATCTTGTAGGCAAGTATCCGACGGTGTTGTTCAAAGTTATAAAGTTATCTTGCTCAATAGACAATTCCTTGTAATACTTGCAAAGCATTTCATATGCTTTTTTCAGATTGCCTTCAAACCTAATGAAACCTGTTCTTCGGTCGATTTTGATACTGTACCAAATACCATCACTATCGACATTTTGAACTGCTTCTTGTCTGGCGTTGATTCTCAACATAAGTGCAAGGCGACTAAGAGCTGCTTTCTTTGCGCTTTCAGCTCTTTGTTGTTCCAGAATCTGGTACGCTCTGGAAACTGTTTTTGCTCTCCTCGAGCATGTTTGTTGATTCATTTAGAATCATCCTTTCGTTTTATAAAAATAAATTGATATAAATAAAAGCCTGTTATTATTTTACGCCAAATTATAAACTAATGTCAATATAATATATTATAGTTAATATAATGATAATTAAATATACCAACCACTTGCATTTCGGACGACAATCTCATATAATCTTATTGTGAAAAAACTTAGACCATTATCATTATATATACACATTCCATTTTGTCAAAAAAAATGTGATTATTGTGATTTTTGTTCCTTTGACGATATTGCAAGCCAAATCCCTGCCTACATTGACGCACTTTGTAATGAAATCAAGTCTTATTCAGATCAATGTAAACCTCATACTGTTCAAACAATCTTTTTCGGAGGTGGGACACCGTCTATCATCTCGGTAAAGCATATGAAAAAGATTTTTGTTGCACTTCGTTCAAGTTTTAACTTCGCCTCCGATCCAGAAATAACTATTGAATGTAACCCAAACTCGATTACCGAAGAAAAACTGATATCATACAAGAATCTTGGTGTTAGTCGTATAAGTTTGGGTATGCAATCATGTAACGAAGTGGTTTTAAAGAATCTAGGCAGACAACATAATTCTAAAGATGTCGCAAATGCACTTGCTTTACTTTCAAAATTGGATTTCAAGAATATAAATATAGATTTAATATATAATGTGCCTGTGCCTAAGAAAATGGCAAATGCAGGTATGGTAAGAGACATTGAGGCAGAGGTTAATCACATACTCCTTACCGCACCTCATGTAACTCATGTATCTGCTTATTCACTTATCCCTGAAGAGGGAACACCTCTGAAACGCAAGCTTGATTTCGAAGAACTCTATGAACTTGGCGACGATGTTGCAATAGATGAAGAACTTGAACTGCAAGACGTGCTTAAGCTTCATGGATTTAAACGATACGAGGTGTCAAATTGGGCAAGACCAGGTTTTGAATGCAAACATAATCTTGCATATTGGAGTGGTGAAATGGAGTATTTGGGTTTGGGGCTTTCCGCATCTGGACTTTTTAAAAATGAAAGATACGATAATACCGACAATATGTCGATGTATCTTTTGAATCCTGATAAGGTTGAAAAACGTGAACCGCGTAAGAGTAAAGAAATTATAAATGAAATAATAATGCTGGGGTTACGAACCACTAAAGGTGTTGACCTTGCAAGGCTTGAAAAATTAGGTATAAGCCTTCGAAAACAGAAGCATAGGGAAATACTTCATCTTACAGACCATAACCTTTTAAAAGTGTCCGCCAAAAGAATAAAGGCAAGCGATGAAGGTTTCTTTATCTTGAATATGATTATAGATAGACTGACTTTTGATTTCATAGAAGAGAAAATATAATTAACTTGTATAATTTTCTATAAAGTGCAAACAATACTCCTAACCGAAAGTTTGCAAGTGGCGAACAAGTCGACATTTAAATTTAGGAGGAGATAAAATGTACAACGAAATCGAAGGAGTGACAACAAAACAACACTCTACAAGAACAAAAGAAACACCAACACAAGTTGTGGAACAAAGTTCAACCACAACAAGCACACCAAAGAACCAAACATTCTGGCAAAGACACGGAATGAAAGTTGCAATTGCAACCGCATCGGCGGCCGCCCTAACACTTATTGTTACAAGCACCGTTGTCGGTGTATCATCTGCGGCAAATGCAAGTCGTATGAAAAACCAATACAAGCATCAACAACAGGCTATTCACCAGCGTGTTAACCCAAAACACGGCACATACAAAGATGGCTATAACTCGTCATATGTAACTAATCCATATGGACACACAACTCATACTGCATTTGATTACTACAGAACAAACCAGGCTCAACAACATAACTATGATGGGTACAAGAATCGTACAAATTACTATGGTGAACAAAATGCACCAACAAAACGCTTTGAAGATGCGAAAATCCAAAAAGTAATTAACCCAACTCAAATTAATAAATCGATATTCACATCAGAAGTTAAACAACCAAGAACTGTGTCGGCATTCTCAAATGATACAAAAGCTCCACAAACAGAAGCAATTTTTAGAAAGCCAAGAAAACAAGAAAATGTACAGCAAGAAAAAATCACTACACCAGCACAAGAGGCTCCTGTATCTGCATTCGGACCAAAATGTGGATGTAAACCAGAAAAGGTGAACACAATCGCAAACTAAGGTATTGAAATCATTGTAAAATGCACCATCTATAAGAAGGTGCATTTTATATTACATCCATACCAGAAATTTTGATATTCAAAATATCTAACTAAACAGAAAAATGTCTAAGTTTCATCTTTACAAGTTCTTTAACATGTGCACGTGCAACGGTCAAATATTGGCGAGGGTCAAAATGATCTGGGTTTTCCACAAAATGCTTTCGAATTGCGGCGGTAAGTGCAAGACGAAGGTCACTGTCGATATTAATCTTTCTTACCCCAAGTGGTATTGATTTTGCCAAAACTTGCTCGCCAACTCCAAACGCATTTTCAATTTTTCCACCAAAAGTATTAATGGTTGCAAGGTCGGACTGTGTAACCGAACTTGCACCATGAAGCACAAGTGGTGTATTTGGAATTTGTTTTTGAATTTCACCCAAAATATCGAAACGCAGATCTGGGTCAGGTGCAGAGTATTTGAACGCCCCATGTGCGGTTCCAATAGACACCGCAAGACTTGTAACTCCTGTACGTGCAACATAATCTGCAACAACCGCAGGATCTGTATAAAGACTGTTCTCGTTTACAACATGCTCTTCAATACCGGCAATTTGTCCAAGTTCACCTTCCACGCTTGCCCCTGTTTTCTTTGCATATTCAACAACTTTTTTTGTTAACGCGACGTTTTCTTCATACGGTAAATGGCTTCCGTCAATCATAACACTTGTAAATCCGGCATCAAGACATTCTTTGCAAAGTTCGAAACTGTCGCCGTGATCTAGGTGAAGTGCAATAGGAATTTTAACACTTTGAATTGCCGCCTCGACAAGTTTAATAAGGTATGGCATGCTTGCATAACCTCTTGCACCTTTGCTTATTTGCAAAATAATGGGCACTCCAATCTCATCCGCACCAGATGTAACCGCCTGGACAAGTTCCATATTTGTAACATTAAACGCACAAACCGCACGGTTATTTTTTGTCGCCCATTCAAGTAATTCCGCCACCGTTGCTAATTTCATTTTTAATCCTCCTAAAAAATTGTTAAGTTGATTATAGTATAAAGCATAAAGGATTGACAAATTGCATGAAATATGATATATTTAATAATGAAAAAAATAATAAGGTCAGTCCCAAATCCGAGTGAAGATAGACTCAAGATTCCTGGTGACCCCGGTTGGCAAGGTAACCCAAATGCAGAAAGATATAGAGAAATTATCGAAGCACAGATTGCACAAGAAGAATTGGAAAAAGCCAAACTTGACCAAGAGGTTCATGCAAATCGGGAAAAAATATCAAAGAAAGAGGCACTTAAATGGGCATACAGAGAACAGCGAGAACAAAATGAAAAATCATTTAAAAGAAAAGTAACCGCAGTTATTGTTTCAATTGTAATTTCCGCATTGATTACGGCAGGACTGGTGATTGATAGAGAGAGTGACAATGAAAACGAAGTAACGATGGGTGAAGAAACCGATTTTTTAAATGAAGAAATAATAAACCTCGTGACTAATTTTGTAATAAATGAACTTGAAGAGCAAGAAGATGAAGCCAATGATTATTACGAAAACCAACAAGAGGTAAAATCAACACTTTTGACATCACTTACAAGAGGTGAAGTGCGAAGTGTAATTGATAATGAAATGCTTGAACAACTTGCAAATTATGTTCGTGGTATGAGTCCGCAACAACTTCGTAATCCATCAAATGAACTTGAACGTTTAGGAATGCTTGCAACTGTTGCTATGGCAGAACTTGGTGGTTGGCATCTATTTAATGTAAACAGGCATTATGGCAATGATGTCGGAAATGACTTGTTCAGTGATAATGCGGATTTTTCATTGCCAATAGCGATACTTGAAACATTTATAAACAGAGAGCAACGTCCTGAACTATACGGTAATGATGTTTTGCGTGCATACGGCCGTACACCATCAAGGATTATAGAAGACACAATAATACCACGTGATGATTTTCATGAACCGTTATTAGAAGACTATCTTGCTATGGCAATAATCGCTGAACTGGGTGTAACCGATTTCAGCACAGGTGTATTAGAAATCTCCACAAACAGAATGTATACCTTATCCGAATACATACAAACATTTGGATTTACAGATCCATCAAACGATCCTGGTTTTAAGGTGGCACGTGCATATTACATATTTGATGCAAATGTGCCTGGATCAATACTGATAACCCAATGGGCAGAGGGTCACAGTATTCCAGATGCAACACCATCATTTGGAATGTATGCCACACAAAGAACAATAGGAAATGGCGAAACGATACGTAATTCTGGATTTATTGACCCACATGTTTCTCTTGAACCGTTTGGTATAGGTGGATATGAATCGCAAAGATTACGTGGGCTTCTTGGTATGGAAACAGTTTCAGAAATAATTGAATAAAAAATGCCTATAATTAAGTTGACATAAAGTGTTATGTTGGGGTATAATCAAATCATTCAAGTTAAAAGATAAGAGGTTGGTATTGGCATTTACAAGTTTGTCTGAAAAAATGAAACACATCTTTGCAAAACTTTCTCGAAGTGGAAAGTTAACCGAAGTTGAAATAAAAACCGCAATGCGTGAAGTTCGTCTTGCATTACTGGAGGCAGATGTAAATTTTAACGTTGTAAAAGACTTTGTGGCACGTACAAGTGAACTTTGTATGGGCGAAGAAGTTATGACAAGTTTGACACCTGCACAACATGTAATAAAGATTGTGCACGAACAATTGACTCTATTACTTGGTAAACAAAATGAAAAACTTGCTATATCTCCAAAGCCACCAACCGTTTATATGATGGTTGGTCTTCAAGGTGCCGGTAAAACAACTTTTTGTGCAAAGCTAGGTGCATATCTTAAGGGACAGGGTAAAAAAGTACTCCTTGTTGCCTGTGACGTTTATCGTCCGGCGGCAATTTCACAATTAAAGGTCGTGGGAAAAACCGCAGGTGTAGAGGTATTCGAAGAAGGTCAGGGTAACCCGGTTAAGATTGCAAAACATGGACTTAAACATGCAGAAAAAGGTGCATTTGATACCGTTATAATTGACACCGCTGGGCGACTTCATATCGATGAAAAACTTATGACCGAACTTGTCGAGGTCAAAGCGGCGACCAATCCGGTCGAAATACTTTTAACCGTTGACGCAATGACTGGTCAGGATGCGGTAAATGTTGCCAAACAATTTAATGAAACACTTGATATTACTGGTGTTATTTTAACAAAACTTGATGGTGATGCACGTGGTGGTGCCGCACTTTCAATTCGTCATATTACAGGTAAACCAATTAAATTTTGTGGTATAGGTGAAAAAATCGGCGACATAGAGGTATTTCATCCAGATCGAATTTCTGGGCGTATTCTTGGTATGGGTGATGTTCTGACCGTTATTGAAAAGGCTCAGGCCGCGCTCACCGAATCTGAAATAAAAGTCATGGAAGAGCGAATGCGTAAAAACGCATTTACATTAGAAGACTTTCTTGTTCAATTTGAAAATGTCAAAAAGATGGGCAACATCGAGGATATAATTGCAAGTCTTGGTGGAATGATGGGTGGTAATATGAAATCGCTTGGAAAACTTGATGATGCCCAAATGATGAGAAACAAGGCAATAATTCAATCAATGACGCCACATGAACGAAGAAATCCAGATGTTTTAAAAGCAAGCCGAAAGCAACGCATTGCAAAAGGTTCTGGCACCACAATCCAAGAAGTTAACGCACTTTTAAAACAGTTCGACCAATCAAAAGTTATGATGAAACAAATGCAATCGATGGGTAAAAAAGGTGGAAAAAGATTTGGATTTGGCTAGTAGCGATTTATCCAAGAGAAATCTTGTATAAATATATAAAATCTTAACTAGAAGGAGGAAAACAAAGATGCTTAAAATCAGACTTACAAGACTTGGCGACAAAAAAAGTCCATTCTACAGAATAGTCGTTGCCGACAGCCGTAGCCCGCGTGATGGAAAGTTCATCGATATTTTGGGTACATATGACCCAAAACTTGAATCGGTTGAAAAACAAATCAACGTTGATGGTGAACTTGCAAAGTCATGGATTGCAAAAGGTGCCCAATGTACAACAGAAGCGAAAGCCGTTCTTGTGCGTGCAAAGGTAATTGAACCTACCGTGTTCAAAGCAAAACCTAATGCAAAACCACCCGTCTTGAAAAAGAAAAAAAAGGGCGAGTAATCCTCCTACGTCAGTTGATATCACAAAAATCTCTAGAAAGAAAATCTATACTCAATTCTTTCTACAGGTTGTGGCGACCTGCGAAGCAGTGTGTCACGTTTTAAAAATCAAAAAGGAAAAAAATAATCATGCTAAACGTAATTGAACATATCGTAAAATCACTTGTGGAAAACGAAAACGCGGTTTCATTTGTAACAACCGAAGAAGGCGACAACGTAACCGTAACCGTTGCAGTAGGCGACGGAGACATGGGTCGTGTAATTGGAAAAGGTGGGGCAACCGTATCTGCAATCCGTACAATACTTAAAAATGCAAACAGTAAAGACGGAAAACGTTACTTCATCCAAATCGGCGACAAAAAGTAACAAGTAAACTTACATATTTAAAGGCCTGCAAAATTATTTTGTGGGCTTTTTTAACAATCTAGGAACTATCGCTTCAATCATTTGTACTAGTATCTCGGCTGAAACGCATCTTTAGGTGCCTTTGTTCTGCTTTCATAAACATTAATATTGAGGTAAACTCTGATATGAATACAAAAGAAACTGCTAGCCAAAATAATGATCAAGATGAGATTTCCAAAATTAAAAATCATTTTTTGAAATTTTCTCTCTACAGAACAATTTTATTTGTGGGTATTGCCATGATCCTGACAATTTTTTCGGTATTCGGTGGTCGTATTGTTGCACATTATTTACCCGAACGCAATATATTCCGCAATCGTGCAAACAATTTGTCCGTTCATTTTATCGACGTTGGCAATGGTTATGCAACCGCCGTTCGATTTCCAGATAACACAGTTGCTTTGATTGATGGTGGTTCACAATTTTTTGGTCGTCGTGTAGAACAATATCTTAGAAGGCGTGTTATTTTTTCTGGAAATCGCATAGATTATTTAATTTTAACCGCACCTCGCCCATCTCATTTCGGTGGCATGTTACGGATTCTTGATAACTTTAATGTACAAAACGTCTATCTGCCTCTCCAGTCCCCAGACACAGTTCCAAACCATCCTAATGATTTTGCATTCGACTACTATGATTTTGCCGATTTTGCCAAAGAACATTCGGCAAGGATTGGGCATTTACAAAGCGGTATCACAATTTTATCAGGCATCATAGGCAATAAAAATTTTAACCTAATGGTCCATGCGATAGTTCCAGAAAACCATGAATTCGCAGGTATAAATTTAAATAATGTTTCTTCCGTCATTACAATAGAGTTTGGTAACCAAGTTTTTGTTCTTGCAGGGAACAGTATCTCTGCAGGTGAAACCGCCTTCATCAATTCGCCTTCATCAACACATATATTTGGTGATTTCTTTGATGAAAATCGTGGCAATCATGGCAAAGTTGTTCATCTTGGTGTTGGAAGTAACGGTTGCAATCAAAATTCATCAATGGTGCCATTTCTTGAATATGTAAACCCTCACAATGCAATTATTTCTGTAGGTGTTTCAAATTATTGCCAAGCTTATTCATATGTCCGTGCCAGATTACTTAACTTTGTAGACCGTAATAATATTTTTCTAACACGAGAACTCTCCCATATAGCAATTCGTACAGACGGTCAAAGCTATCGTATGTTTCTGGGCTTTGATAATCCTCCGAATTTATGGTGGCTCTATGCCATTCTCATTATTATCGCATTTTTCCTGTGTTTCTTTAACTATACGTTTAAATATCAAAAGAAAATAAAAGTGTCAGATTCAAATAACCCAAATACCATTGACATAACCCCATCAAAAAAGATATAATTATGTATCAAGGGAGGTCTTATGCTATCAGATTCTGAACGTTCAAAACTTATTGAACACATTACTTATTTTAAAAAAGGTCCGGATATTTTATATATGTATGATAAAAACTATTTTGGTATTGAAAATGTTTCCGATGCTTTGCTTGAAAGAATTCTCAGTAACCTAGAGGAAAGTCAAGAATTTGTCCCAGGAACCATAGAAGAACAAAGTGAAACCGAACAGCAAGATGGTTTTCAGTATGATGATGGTCAAAGTCAAGAGGTATATGCATAAAAAATATCATGAATGTATAATTTCTATACGATAACCAAGAACTTGCACACACAAGTTTTTTCTGCTACAATAAGATTATGAGAATTTTTTGGATAGTCTTTGTAAGTCTGATTTTCGCAACTTCGATAATCTTGTTTTTTCTGTCTAAGAAAATTGCAGGTGACAACGAACGTCTTTTTGTTGGGTTAAAGGTCGGGGCCGCGTTGGTTGCGGTTGCTTGTGTATTCATTGTTATTTTTGTAGACTACTTCCAAATAAATTGGTAAACCGATGGGTTTGTATAAAATATTGAGGTATTAAAATGGAAAAGAATTTTGATTTTAAAAGAGCAGAACAAGAACTTGGCCAAAAGTGGGCTTCGTCTAATGTCTTTGTTGCGCGTACAAATCCCAACAAAAAACCTTTTACAATAATAATGCCACCACCAAATATTACAAGCAAACTTCACATTGGTCACGCCTTTGATTTTACTATCCAAGATGCAATTGCCCGTTTTAAACGTATGCAAGGGTTCGAGGTTCTCTTGCTTCCAGGTGCCGATCATGCCGCCATAGCAACCGAAGTCAAAGTCATTGAAGAACTTGAAAAACAAGGCATTTATAAAAAAGACCTCACTCGTGCCCAGTTCATGACCCACATCCACAAGTGGTATGAAATCTATACCGCCGAGATAACTAATCAAATGAAAAAAATGGGACTAAGTGCCGATTGGTCAAGATTTGGTTTCACAATGGACAATCGAACCACAAAGGCGGTTAATCATTCATTTAAATTGCTTTACGATAAAGGACTTGTATACAAAGGCGAACGCATGGTTAATACATGTGGGTCATGTGGATCCGCACTTTGTG
>WRAD01000016.1 GCA_009780375.1 Bacillota bacterium | reverse complement strand
TTTAAGTGATGGCGGACCGATGCTTGAATTCTTTGATCAGATAGGAGGAATAGTAGGATTTGATACAATTTTTGCATGGGCAAGACAAGGAGATGAGGTTGTGAGGAGTGAGCTTATTAGAGTGGCGAGATTGCATAACATAAGTGTTCCTGCGGGGGTACAGGATGTGCTTGTTAATGATCATGTTATGGCATATTTTGATATAAGTATGCCAGAAGCTGGTGTTCGTTCAAGGAGTTTTTTTGAAAGTGTTGCAGGTATGACATTTGTGGAAACAATGATTGCATTGGAATCGATGAATATGATTCGCCCACATATTTTCCCAGAGATTGAGGCAGGGCATATATTTGGAATGACACAGAGTGGGAGTATGATGGTTGAGGGGAATTGGCCGGATTTTGATGTGTGGACAGGTTCAATGCCGCAAGCAGGGGTTTCGGGGCAGGAAGAGGCAGTGCGAGTTCAGTAGAGTGGGTTGAGGCGGGGTAGGTTTTTGGGGCGGGGATATAAATTGACATAAGTTGGGAATTGAGACATAATATAAAATGGCAGCAGAAGATAAGACACATGCATTTATTGAAAATATTGAAGAAATGGCACGAGTAAGGGAATCGGTTCGTTTAACTTTGACAGGTTATCGAATTTCAAAGCATGATATCTTGGATAAAGATTCGCTTAATTATGGGCTTTATCGCAAGGCCATTGAAGATGGTGTTAATGGTACGTTTTCTAGATCTGAGAAAGAAAAAATTACCGATGAAATTATGGAAAGAGATATTGAGAATGGTGGTTTTATTGGAGATGATGGAAGCAAAGGTGGATATGTTGGGGACGAGCCAGACAAAGAAATAGATATTAAAACCGATATCTATGAAGGGTTTTTGGCGTCGGGCAAGGCCTTTACAATTGATAATTATCGTGCATACGCAACACAAATGATGAGTGATATGCAGTTTGAGAAGGAAGGCGAGCGTGCAGTCATTTATGCGATGGAGCGTCAGATAGAGCAAGGAAGTCGGGAAAACATTAAAGAAGAGGCACCGCAACTTTATGAAAAATGGCTTGTATCAATACTTAAGCATGAAAAAGAGCCACCAGCCACCGATAGTGAATATTATTTCGCAACGCAAGAGTTTAATTATGTGGATGAACTTTTCTATGAGGTGTCACTTGATGATAATGGTCTGCCGACAAAGATTGATTTTGAATTGCGGGCAACGAAACAAAGTAAAAGTGTGAATTATAGACATGTTGACAAGGATAATGTAAATACACTTGGCAAAATTGATCCACAAGAATTAGAAGAGAGTAAACGTCGCAGAAAACAACAACAAGGTCAAGAGATAAATGACTCTGCGGTTGGCGATGGTGGTAATGAACCGACCGCAACCGAACTTAATAAAGAAGGCAGGGAACAAATCGAGTGGATTCTTGATAAAATTGGTTGGTATGATCTTCATGGGGAAAAGCGTGTGGGTAAAATTCCTGTGAGCGAGCCTGATAAAATCGAGGAACTTCAAAAAGTTATTTATAAAATACGGGAACTTCAGGGAATTCAACAAGAGCAATATTCTGAAGCAAATGCATTGTATGAACAAGAAGATGAGCAAGAGCCCGTTTGCACTTATAAATATAAGTGAGTATATGTTTTGGGTATTTAAAGATATGTGATAAACTTTGGCTATGAAGATTTTATTTGTCTGTACAGGAAATACCTGTCGAAGTCCGATGGCTCAGATTATTTTTCAGAATCTTTGTACAAAGAACAAGCGAAAAGGCGTAAAAGTTCAAAGTGCGGGAACGCATACAAGTTGCGGATTGCCTCAGAATAACAAAGGTGTGCAAGCATTAATAGAATGTGGGGAGAAACTTGGTAAAACGACAATTACGAGTACAAAGTTTCATCATTCGATGATAGAAAAATTTGATTATATCGTGTGTATGACATATGAACATAAACTTTGGATTGGGGAAGAATATGAAAATGTGCATGCAATGGAGCCAGATATAGAAGATCCGTATGCAGGTACTTTGGATGGATATAAAAAGTGTTGCAAGCAATTGCAACAGGAACTTTGTAAATTGTATGGAAGGATTTTTAATTAAGGAGGGTGCATGAAACCAATTGTGATTGCATGTGATCATGCAGGATTTGAATTAAAGGAAAAGTTAAAAGCGTGGTTTGCACAACAGAGTATCAAGGTCGAGGATGTTGGAACAAACAGTGCAGAGCCTGTGGATTATCCTGTGATTGTAAAAAAAGCAGTTGATCTTGTTCGCCATTATGGTACAAAGGGAATTTTTGTTTGTGGATCAGGTGTAGGGATAAGCATTGCTGCAAATCGTTATAAAGGAATTAGGGCGGTGTTGACAGATAAAGAAGTTATTACTCAACTCTCACGTCAACATAATGATGCAAACGTGTTGTGTTTGGGTGGGCGGTTCATTACATTTGACGAAGCAAAGAAACTTGTTCAGATTTTTTTTGAAACGCCATTTATTGGGCAGCATCATCAAAAACGTGTTCAAATGCTTGATGCCTGAGTATTTTGAATATAGCTTGTTCAATTGTTCATGTATGCACGATAATAGTATTTTTTCAAGGACATAAGTTCTTTGTGCGTGCCTTGTTCGACGACTCGGCCTTTGTGGAAGAAGAGGATAAGATCGCATTTTTCTATAGATGCAAGACGATGTGTAACAAAGACTTTGGTTTGATTTGGATTAGAACCTATAATATGTTCATAAGTTTCTTTTTCTGTTATGGTGTCGGTTCGGGAATATGCCTCGTTGAAAATTACCAAGTCACTTGCCTTTAGAATTGTACGGGCGATGTTGATTGCTTGGCGTTGACTGTCGGAGAGGAGGGGACTGTTTTCACTTACTTCGGTTTCATAACGGTTTGGAAGTTGTTCGATAAAGTCATGAATACCAAGTTGCTTTGTTACCGTCATAACATACTCTGGTAATGTACGTCTTATACCATACAGCAGGTTTTCCGCAATTGTGCCTTTAAATATAAATGGGCGTTCAAATGCAATACCTATGCGAGAGTAATAATCTTCACGCTTGAACTCGTCAAGGGATATGCCATTGATTAAAACATTACCATGTGTAGGTGGTTCAAGTTTTGACAAAACGTCAACAATTTTACCTTTGCCGCCGCCGACGGTTCCGACGATGGCAACAGAAGTTCCTTTAGGAATTTTGAAATTAAGGTTTTTTAATAATTCTTCTCCGTTTTTTTCAAGTGTTACTTTTTTAAATTCTATTTCATCTACATTTTCAAGATTGTGAATTTCTGTTTCGACGTGACGTTCAGGATAGTTAAGAATTTCAAATGCTTTTTTTGTACGGGCATTGACCGCCTGGAACACATTTGTTGTTTCGGTAACGATAATTGCGTTTGCCAAGAATCTGTTTGAAAATACAAGAAAGGCAGGCAACGCACCAAATTCAGGAAGTACGCGAGTTACGAACAATATACCAAATACAACGGTTACCAAAATTAACATAAAATTTTGGATAAAATTTATATAAATTGTGTTAAATGCAACGGCAACGTCTTCTCCTGCCATTGTTTTTGCTTCTTTTTTGTTAAATGCCTCGTATTCTTCGCTTGCACCTTCTATACCGTGCGTTTTATAGAATTCGTGCATGGAAAACTTTTGATCAACATATGCACTTGTTTCAAGGATAGTTGCATTGTTATTGTTAAAAAGTTTTTGTGTGCGTTTTGACACAATGCGTGCGGTGATTATGCAAAGTGGTAGAGAAGCGATAACAACAAGTGCCAAAATCCAGTTAATTGTAAACATAACTATTGCGGTTGTAAGAAAGAAAAACGTTGTTCGTGCAATACGAAATATTATGGAAAGTACATGACGTATCATTCCTGCAGGAAGGTTTGAAACCCTTCTTGCAAGATCACCTGTGCTGAAATTTTCAAGGAAACTTATTGGAACTATGTCAAGTTTTCGCTTGAATTCATTTGTAAGACTTTCTTTGATTTGTGTTTCGTATTTAATTATCAAAACAATTGCAAAAAATTGAAATGCCTCGTTGAAAAGCACGATTAGAAGAAACATTGCAAGGTACCAATAAATTGATGTTAATTGCGGAACGAATATATTAAACGCCGAGCCATAGTCCATTGAGGTTTCGAGGCTGTTGAAAATACTTCTTGTAAGCATTGGTGTAAATGAAAAAGCAATTATGCCAATCGCGCCAAGAAAGAGCAGTGCAATAATTCGCCATTTAAAGACCTTGAAGAGTTTAATTACGTCAAATATACCCGGCTCTCTTGGTTTTTTTTCTTTGATCATATCACCACCCCCGTTGCCGAAGCGTCATTGATATCACCTAGTACCGAGTTGTTTGTATCAACTATACTTGTTTCATTTTCCGATAAGGGGTTATTGTGGTTTGTGGAGATTACTTCGTCCTGGCCTTGTGTGATTGTACCACTTGTTGCGGTGTAGAATTTTTTGTAATCGGTGTTGAAACGAAGAAGATCAGCGTGTTTTCCGCTTGCACTTATGCGACCTGCTTTCATGACATGGATTTTGTTACAACTTCGGCAAATTGTCGCGTTATATGTAATAAATAAGCATGTTCTATTTTCACGTTTAAGCTTTGACATAAGTTTAGATATATATTCGGTGTTGATATGTTCAAAACTTTGGTTGAATATATATATTGATGCCGGTTTGAGTATACAACGGACAACATTTAAAAAGTTTTTTGTTCCTATACCAAGTTGAAGTGTTTTTCGATTATCTATTTGGTAATCAAGAAATTCTGCATTACCACCGAATCTTTTTACAAAGTCACCTGCACCGAGATCATCAAAGGCGGCCAAGATTTGCTCGTCACTTGCAAATGGGGCAAGAAGGCGAAAGTTGTCTCTTATTGATGCGGTTATGAAGGTTGCATGGGGACTGCAGTATGAGAAAATTTCTCGTCTTAAAAAATTTTGGTTGACCGTTGAGATGTCAATGTTATTTAATAAAATTTCACCTGAAGTTGGAATTTCATTACGTAGAAGCAGTTTAGGTAACATTCTCGTGCCAGATCCGACACCTCCTGCAATTGCGATACGTTGATTGTATGGTATTTGTAAATTAAGATTGCCAATGCCACGGTCACCGCTTGGGTAATGGTATTCTATGTTTGCGAACTCGAGTTTAGGTTCTGCGAACAATGGAATTTGTGATGCACCTTTGTCTGCTTCGGTTTCTGGCATATCGAGAACTTCTTTAATACGTTTTCGTGTTATTTTATATCTTGGGAAATGTTCAAAGAACCATCCGAAAAGGGTGTGTGAACTTGCTTGGATTCGGACAAGATATTGAAGAGAAGTGTTAAGAATGACAAGTGCCTGGAAATCATTTGCGGACATTTCTGTATGGACGGCGAACAATATAATTATTACAGTGATTATTGTAAAGAGTATAGAGTTAAACGAAACAGAGAAGTTAGTTCTCATGTCTGCATTTTGCGATTGATCAGAATGAAGAGTGACTTGTTTTTTAAATTCTTCGGCACGCTCGGATGCTTTTCCAAGGATTCTTATATCTCTTGCACCAGTTATACCTTCTTTTACGTTTGTGAAATAGTCATCAAGAGCCTCGACAGAAGGCGGGATAATTTTGTTCATTTTTTTGATGTTATACCAATAAAAAACGATAATAAAAGGAATCGCACATAACGCAATCAAGCCATAGACCCAGTTAAGGGTGAAAATCATAGCGATGCTTCCTAGAAGGGCGACCGGAATAAAAATAAACGCACGTATAAGTCGTTGGCGAAAAACTCTTGCCCAATTTGTGTCATTTAATATTATTGGTACAATTTTGCCTTGTCCATATTTTTCTATTTGTTCACTTGAAAGTTTTTGAAATTTATCAAAAAGTTCTTTTCGTATACTTGCACCGTATAAGTTTGTATATTTTGCAAGAAAGAATTCGGCTATGATGTGTACAAGCATTATAAGAACAATGAATCCAAGTACAAGGGCAGAGTTTATAACGATTTGACCTATTACACCTGATGCATATGGGTCGTCTATGCTTCGTTGGATTATAAAAGTTATGTTTTGTAAAAGTATAGGGAATAAGAGTCCAAGTCCTTCAAGGACCGCAAAGAAAAACAATGCCAGAAACATCCATTTAAGTATTCCTTTGCTGTGTTTAAGTTTGAATTTTGACACTTAACATACTCCAGACCAGTTATATTCCAGTATAACATAGATAGGTTATTTGTAATCTAGGAATTATCATTAAATTTTCTGTTAGGGATTTTTGCATTGCCTCGCAATTTGCGATGATAAGTTATTGCAAAGCGATGGGCTTCGTCACGGATACGTTGAAGCAGTCTTAGGGCGTAACTGCGTTTTGATAATATAATTGGGGTGTTGGAATGAGGTGTGAAAATCTCTTCGTTTTCTTCGGCTAGTGATATTAAGGTGATGTCGGATAGTTGTTGATAACTTGCAAGTGGATGATCTTGTGGGATTTCGTCTTTAGTGGTTGCGTTATTTTCAAGTTCGTTGAAAAGATCAAGGATGGCAGAGAGTTGACCTTTACCTCCGTCTATGACCATTAAATCGGGTGCAGTGCCGAACGAAGGATCAGATGTCCCAATGCGAGCAAGTCTTCTGCGAACCACTTCTTGTAATGATAGATAGTCATTATTGCCTTGTTCATGTTTGATCTTAAAGCGGCGATATAATTTTCTTGCCGCGATGCCGTCGATAAAGACGGTCATACTTGCGACCTGTTCCTCACCGGCGGTATGTGAAATATCAAAACATTCAATTTTTTTAGGTAATTTGGTCATGCCCAGAATTTTACCAAGTTCTTCGCATGCACCAGTAGTGAAATCTTGTTTATGTTTGATTTGTTCGATGCTTGTGTCCATATATTCTTGTGCATTTTGTATTGCCATGTCAAGAAGCTTTTTCTTGTATGCAATTTTTGGTGATGTTATTTTACAACCTAGTAATTCAGATAATTCTTTATGGTCATCAATATTTGATTGCGACATGATGATTTCATCAGGCACAATATTTTGTTGATAATATTGTAAAACAAACGAGCCAAGCATTTCTGGTTCGCTTTCGATTTCTGGGTTCTTTGTTGAAAAATTTTGTATTCCGATAAGTTTTCCTGCACGTACGGTTAATACCGAAGTTACAAAAATATCTCCTTTTATCGCATATGCAAAAATATCTGCATTCAAATCTTTTGCGGTGTCGGCAATTGTACGTTCTTTTAATTTATCAAGAAAGGCAAGTCCATCTCGATATCTGATTGCGGTTTCGAATTGTTCAAGTGATGCGGCATTTTCCATTTTTTCGGTAAGAATTTTTGCGGCATTCGAGGTGCTTTCTCCACGTAAAAATGCACGTACGTCGGCTATAATTTTGGCGTATGCAATTTTACAGTTAATTAAATTTTTCTGATCTTGATTCTGAGATTGGCACGGGGCAATGCACCGTTTCATTTGATAATTTAAGCAAGGGGTTTTGGATTTTTGTGATTTTGTAAATTCTGGCTTGCTGCAGGTACGTAGAGGAAAAATGTCGCAGAGTGTGTTTAATAATTCTCTTGCCCATATTCCATTAAAGTATGGTCCAAAATATTGGGATTTGGTTACAGCGTTTTTTTTAACATTTTCTATTTTACGTGTTACCTCGAGGTAAGGAAAATCATCGCCTACAATTTTTATGTAAGGAAAAGTTTTACTGTCTTTGAGTAAAATATTGTAATGAGGCTGGTGCTTTTTTATAAGATTTGATTCAAGTGCAAGTGCATCATTTTCTGTTCTTGTTATGAAATAATCAAATATTGTGACATGTTGTAACATGGCGGTTACTTTTTGGTCGTGTGAAGAACTCTTGAAATATGAAGAAAGTCGATTTTTTAGATCCTTTGCTTTGCCTACGTATATAATGTGATTGTGTATATCACGCATTAAATATACCCCTGGTTTATGAGGGGCGAGTGCAAGCTTTTCCTGGATTTTTTGCATATGTATATTGTATAAAGTTATTGACAAATTTACAAGTATCTGTTAGAATTAATCTTAATAGAATGAAGACGCAAAGATGGGCGTTTTTATTTTGAATTGTAATGCTAATAATCTAAGGAGAGGGTATGGCAAAGAAAAGTAAAGGTGCGAGGATTAAAATTACACTTGCTTGTACTGTGTGTGCACAGAGGACTTATGATACACAAAAGAACAAAAAGAACGATAATGAGCGTCTTGTTATGAACAAGTACTGTCGTTTTTGCAGAAAGACCACCGAACATAAAGAGACAAAATAAGTCTTGGAGGAATTTAAATGGCAAATAAAAATAACAAGAAAAAACAGCAGACCGGTGGCTTGCAGGAGGCTAAGTTATCTGTTGAGGAAAAGCAGGCGGTGAAAACCGAAAAACTTAAACAAAAAGAGAAGGCAGAAAAAAAAGGTCGCCCGATTTGGATTGTAAGGGTTTTTATTGCTTTGTTTGTTAGGTTTCCACGTTGGGTTGCACGTTTGACAAGAGAGACATTTGGGGAATTAAAAAAAGTTCGTTGGCCAACATTGGCAAAAACCATTGCACAAACCGGTGTTGTATTGGGCGTTGTTATAATTTTCAGTTTGATTATATTCGCTATGGACAGAGGTTTGGGTGAATTATATGGACTTTTAATTGGTGGGGCGGCAAGGTAACAAGTTAATAATTTTAGAGATTAGTGTTATAAAGAGGTAATTATGGAAGAAAACAAAGAAATTTTGGAAGATGAAATTGTTGAGGAATTTCAAGTTGAGACAGGTGGACTTGTTATAGAAGAAGATAATTCTGGAGACGAGGATAAGGCGACTGGTGGAATTGATATGCTTATTGAAGAAACATCTGTGGAACAGGAGGGAAGTTTTACACATGTTGACGAGTTAAGTGCAATTGCGAACGATGCACCACCGCCAGATCTTAATCAAGTTGGTAAAAGAATGGACACCGAGGAGCGTTGGTACGTATTACATACATTCAGTGGTTACGAAAACGTTGCGGAGGAGAACCTTAAAAAGGTTGTTGAAAAATATAATCTTCAAGACAGGGTAAAGGAAATTTTTATACCGACCGAAGACACAATTGTTGAAAAACGTGGTAAAAAAGTAATTGTGCCTACAAAGACGATGCAAAACTATATTTTTATTAAAATGATTTATGGAGATGACCTTTGGCACACAATTACACGTACGCGTGGAATTACAGGATTTGCCGGACCTAAAGGACGTCCGTTGCCACTTTCTGCACGTGAAGTTATTGCGATGAAACTTGAACGCAAGGTGAATTTCAACGTGCAACTTGAAGAAGGCGACACTATTCAAGTGATTGATGGGCCACTTGCAGGGCAGACCGCACAAGTAAAGTCGGTGGATGCGGCCGCACGTTCATGTTCCGTTGAGGTTAATATGTTTGGGCGACCAACAAATGTTTCTTTAAGTTTTGCTCAGGTTAAAAAGATTTAGGATCTCGGCTTTAATGCACCGTAAGATGCTCTTGTTCGTCAGTGCTTTCATTATAAGATTCAAGTTCGGGGTAGGTTCCGATGTCCCGATGGTTTTGTGTTAGGCGAAGTGTTTCAAGCATTGAATTGCGATTGACAAGCATTGGTTGCCAACCAAGTCGACGATTTTTTCCGCCATTGCCCATCATATGTAAAAGGGTAAGTATTTGTAAATCAGGTCTTGCATCCAGTTGTTCTGCGATTTTAGAATTGTTTCGGGAATTTGCACCGCGTGCAAATTGTCGGCCTGTGCTTCCATCTTGGGAGTCAAGTCGCCCAGAGAGTAGATTATTACGTGAAATAGGTTGCACATTATGACGATTTACAAAATCCATATGGCGAATATTTATATACGGCGAATTTGCCGACATTTTTATTCGGAACATAAGTTGTTGAGGTTTATCTGATCCGGCGGCGGTGATAGCCTGGTATTCTAGACTGTGAACACGTTTAAGTGCATTAATTGCGGCATTATATTTGCCGATACTTGCCCCCGCCTTTCCAGATATAATGGATGCAAGTTCCATTGCACGATCGTGTTCAATATCTTTTTGTTCTTTTGTATCATGCTGTGGACTTGTATTGATATCTTTTGTTGGTTCTTGGGCATGTGGGTCAGGTGTATCAAGTTCAGACTCTTCTATGTGTTCGTTTTGATTTGCATTGCCTTTGATCTTTTCATCTTGTGTTTTTTCTTGAAGAGAGGTAATCAGTATAGATGTATATTGTTCCATTGTTAAATAATCGGCGATTAATTTGGATTGTTCTTCTTCGTTTTGGTTATCAAGTTTGTTAATCAAGGCAAGTGTTTTGGTTTCAAAGTCCTGAAGTTGCTCGAGCAATTTTTTGATTTGCGTTTCGGTATCGTTATTTAATGTCATTGGCACAGTATCTCATGTTAATCTGGATTTGGCAAGAAAAAGTCCAGCAGGGAACTGGACCAGGTAGGTTTAAAATGATATGGAATCTGTGCTTATTTGGTTTCGCTTGCAACGTCTATACGCTTTTCACCTTTATAATAACCGCATGCAAGACATACGCAGTGCGGACGTACAGGGGCGTGACAATTACGACAGCCAGTTATTGTGGTGGCCGACACACGAAAGTTTGCGGCTTTTTTCATGTTTTTTCTTGATTTTGATACTTTGGTTTTTGGTACTGCCATCGTTGTATAACCTCTTTTTAGTTTTTTTTGATTTTCCAATATATCATAAACTTTGTTTCTTGTCAAGAATTTTAGCCAATTCCTTCACCATCATTTATGTTGCCAGGAAATTCAGAATTAATCGGGAGTTTTGGATTGCCAGGTGTTTAATTTATGAGGAACTTGTCAAGAATATGGGGTAAGGAGGTCTTTATGACGACACCAAATCCAAACACGAGACAGGGGGCGAACATCAGGCAGGCCTCTAAACAAGAGAGAAATCGAACCAGAGCATTGTTTATATCTGCATTCCTTGTGATGGTTATGGTAACCGCGGCAATTACTTTTACCGCAATAAGTTTTTCTGGGGGGGGAGGACAAGATGTTGGCGGGCCACCACCGGTTACAGGAATTCACGGATCGCCATTGAGAGCAACTGAGATGACGATTTTGAAAGATTTTTGTGGTGAATGGTTGCAACTTAACGAATATATGGGTGCAAATGGTGGAACATGGCGAGCACATGAGGCGGTTTCGGTAGGGGCGGCCGCAGGTACCGACGTTATTGCAACATATTCAGGAACAGTAATGTTTGTAGGGTCAGGTGATTATGGTAACACCGTAAAAATCGACCATGGGAATGGAATTATAACAAAGTTTGCCTCACTTGAAAATGTAAGTGTGCGTGAAGGTGATAAAATAGATAAAGGCAATCGTATTGGTACAGTTGGTACAAGTAACCCAAGAGAATTCAGGACAACACCACATGTAAGAATTGAAGTTCATCAAAATGGAACCGCAATTAATCCAAACACAATTTTGGATTTGCCTGTTGGAAATAAATAACCAATGATTAAAATGATAATTCCTAGGCTATTAAAAAGAGGGTTAAGCACCCTTTTTTATAATCTAGGAATTATTATTAAACTTTTTGTACTAGGATCTTGGCTTGAATGCATCGCTCGTTTTCTTGTGTATTATCTCAAGACCGCCCATATATTTTCTGAGGGCAAGAGGGATTGTTACAGAGCCGTCTGGGTTTTGAAATTGTTCAACGATTGCAGGAATAAGGCGAGATGTTGCAAGGCCACTTGCATTAAGTGTATGAAGATATTGGGTTTTTTGCATCTGGGTAGATTCGCCGTTTTTGCAGACTTTGTACTTTATATTGGCACGTCTTGCCTGGTAATCCAGAGCATTTGAACATGATGAAACCTCTTTATATCCAAGAGAGGGTATATATACCTCGACATCATAGGTTTTTGCCATAACTGGTCCGGTATCTCCTGCGGCAAGTTTAACCGTTTGGTAGTGAAGCCCAAGGCCTTCTACAAGTTTTTCCGCATTTTGCACAAGTTCGTCAAGCAAGGTAAAACTTGTATCTGGAGTAGAGAACATGAACATTTCAATTTTATTAAATTGATGTCCTCGAATCATGCCACGTTCTCCGGCTCCATAGCCACCGGCTTCGCCGCGATAGCATGGTGAGTATGCAAAGTATTTGATAGGAAGTTTTTCGCAAGAGATAATTTCGTCTCGGTGCATATTAATGAGGGCGGTTTCAGATGTTGGCAAAAGGAATTTTTCACGTTGTGGGTTTGATTTTTCATTTTTTCCAAGAGACAACAAAAATACTTCGTCGGTATATTTTGGAAATTGACCGGCGGCGTACCCACTTTCGTAATTGAGAATATGTG
>WRAD01000015.1 GCA_009780375.1 Bacillota bacterium | reverse complement strand
TGATTTTTCGACACGAATACAAGCAAGTTTTGAATTATTTGCGATATGGGCGTCAGAGTATCATGTGGTGCGAATAATTGTAGGGGGAGAGGTTATTGAAGAGAAAATGGTGATGCATGGGACGCAAGTGCAACGACCTGAGAACCCTATAGAACCAGAAGGATATGAGGGCAGAGTATTCATGCATTGGTCGATGCAGATAAATGGGAACCAAGCATTTAGATTTGAGACAAACATAGTGAGAAGTATAACATTGCACGCGGTATGGAGCCGAGGAGAGGTGGAGCAGCCGGGGGGTTAGTCTAGGAATTATCGCTTCAATCATTTGTACTAGGATCTCGGCTGGAGCGCACCGAAAGGTGTTTTTGTTCCAGTCTAGGAATTATACATTCGTGGATATTGAGGGGTTAGATTACGTTTTGGATACTTGTTCCTACGTTAAATGAGTGAGTTTTGATTAGATATGCGGCGGTTCGCAAGCCTACAAGTGCCTCTTCTGGGTTGTCAAATTCTATGAAGTTTTTGGCATAGACAAGTTGTACGCTTACCTGTGCAAGATCGAAATGACGTGCAAGCATACTTAGTCTGCGTTCTTGTTTGATCCACCATTTATAAATTTGTTCTATTTTATCGATGTTTTCCTGGGTGTCGATTGAAATGCCGGTCTCTTCTTGTGTCTTGATTGTTTCGATAAGGGCGTTTGTTTCTTTACCAAGCCTTGCGTAAGAGCGTTGTATAAAGTGTTGTTCAAGTGATGCCGCGGTTATTAAAACACCAACGAGTATAAGTACGATAAACAGTCTCGTTTTCATGAACGACCTCCTTTTTGTTCAGAGGTTTTTTTTGTGGGTTGTTTTTCTTTGGGCATTGTTATTGTGAAACTTTGCATTGCTTGGTTACGTATTTGGGCATGTACGTCACCATCCTCGGTAATTGAGGCAAATACCAGATCATTATTTTTGCATCCAAGTTTAGATAGAATTGCGTTAATAATTTTATCTATTTTTTTATCAAGGTTTAGGTCTTTGAAATTACGCTTTATAGGCTTGCCATTTTCGACTATGCAATAGTGAAGACTTGTTTCTTCGACTTTGATATTCATATCTTCGCGTGCGACAGGCATACTCTCGGCTTTTGGTATTACTGTGATTTTACCGCTTCGTTCGACAATTGCAAAGTTAATTCCACTTACATCAAAGTGGTCAAGATTTCTTAGTTGTTCTAGGAGTTCTTCGCAACTCATGTTAAGATTTTTAAGTTCTTTGTGATCTATTTTGCCTTCGTCGATGACTATGACAGGTTTACCACTTATTATGTCACGCATTTTGGGGCTCTTTGTTGAAATGAAACTTATTATAAAATGCAGAACGGCAATTGCGAGAAGTGGTACAACGCCGTACCAGATAGGAATTGTTTGTTCAGACATTGGGATGGTTGCAAGGTCAGCGATTATCAAAGTTATAACCAATTCAAAAGGTTCCATCTCGCCGATTTGCCTTTTGCCCATAAGACGCATGAGAAAGATTACAATTAGGTAGATTATAATAACGCGCACAATAATATTAAACATGGTCTTTATGTTGTGAAATCTTTGATAAAATTATACTATACCTTCAAAAAAAACTTGCCAAACACAATATATAGTTGTATCATTAGAGCATGAAGTGTATATATTGTGGTTCAAGTGAAAATAAGGTAGTTGACAGTCGTTATAATGATGGTGGAAATTCTATTAGAAGAAGGCGTGAGTGTATTTCATGTGCAAAGCGTTTTACCAGTTATGAGACGGTGGAACTTGTGCCTATTTTAGTTATCAAGCGTGATGGAGGCAGAGAGAGTTTTAATCCGCAGAAAATTAAGAGTGGGGTTACAAAGGCTTGCGAAAAACGTCCTGTTTCTATGTTTGAGATTGATAAACTTGTGGAAAATATTGAAAAGACATTGTCAAGCAATCTTGATCAAGAAGTAACAAGTCAGAAGATTGGTGATCTTATTATGAAAGAACTTAAAAGTTTGGATGAGATTGCATATGTCAGATTTGCCGCGGTTTACAGACAATTTAAAGATATTTCGACGTTTTTTGATTTTATAAAAGAACTTGAACAAAAGCGTGCGAATGAAATAAATAATAAGGTTGGATAATTAATTATACTTGTGTTTTTCGACCTCTTATGTGGCGAATTGTGAATATGATTATACCAAGTGCACCAACGATTGCAAGTGCAATTCCAAGCCAATGCCACCATGCAAGGCCATCGGGCAAAATGTATTCGGTTCGGATAAATCCATGCAATGTTATTCCGTGCGAGCCTTCCATAACACGGAAACTTATCCAAGTGAATTCTTGGCTTCGGTCTAGTCTTCCGTTTATTCGTACTTCTTTGCCGTTTAATAAAAATTCTGGGTGAGTTGCATCAAATATGTATGGCAGAGGGGGCGGTGTTTGGTAAACATTTGCCTGGGTCGAGCCGCCTCGAAGACGTATGCGTGCATTTGTTCGTAAGAATCCGCTTTCTGGTGCATTGTAACTTATTACATTACCCACGTAGATGAAGCCAACCATTGTACCAGTTGGATTTGGTGCAAATGGACCTTGGGTATTTGGGCGGGAACCAATAAGTTCATCAACATTAATTTGGAAAAAACGCATTCCAAGGAAATCTTGTACAGTTATCAGTCGTACTATGCGTAACCCAAATGCACGATGTTCTGGGATTGTTACATGATCTTGCCATAATGATCGTTCGACGTTATAGTGTCTGTTTACAGTTCCTATACGAAGTTCGGGGCGGAGTGTGGTTGGGAATTTGAATATAGGGGCACCGCTTATTATAACGCGTCCACTCTCCATATCATCGGTTTGTACATTTGGACCGAATACATTTGTTGTTGTAGAGTAGGTGTGATTTATGAGAAAGCGATTATTTATGTAACCTATTTCGTGGTTTCCACGTTCTTGGAAGAGGATGCGTGTATAGTTAAATTCGTTGCCACCGAACACAGGTGTTGCATCAAGGATCATGACCATTGATTGTGTGTTTAATGGGCGTATGAAATTTACCGAGCCTGGAAATTGATATAAAAGCGTGCTTTGAGCCAATTGCTTGAACAGAGGAGTTGTCGCGGTTGGATTATCAAGCGGCCTTAGTGGTGTGTTTGTATTTGCCCAATCATGGTGATTATTTCTGTGGTTTTCAAATGAGAACACGGTTGGATAGTTATTTATATCAACTTCGTCTGCAAGTTCAACCGCCTCTATGGCATGCCTTGCACCTATCCATAGAAGTTGTCCAGATACACGATTGAAATTGAGGGCAACATTTCCGGCGTTCGCAGTTGCATTTTCCAGTTTTAGTCCATTGTTACCAAATGTTTGGGTCAATGTTGCCGATGGGGTTGAGCCTTGGTTTATAAGAATTGTGAAGTGGTTGAGATGGACACTGTCGCGTAAAAATTCGTTGGCAGCAAGTATTGGTGCGTATTCGGTTGCAATAACTATTGGATTTCCAAAAGCATCGTGTGTAATGTCACGCAGTCCCAAATTTGCACCGAAATTTAAATTACTTGTGACGTCGTAAAAAAATTCATTGTGTGTTAAACAAAATAGTATATGAGAAAAGTTGGGTTGGCCATTTTCGCGAACATTTATAAGTAACATTTTATCACGCCATATGCCGTCTGATGTTCTTGTTGGTATAATTGTGCCTCTTGTTCTTGGGGTTATTGTATAACCGTTTATTGTCATTGCATTGAATGTGTTGGTGCCTGAGATGGTATCAAGGCGGAGTATTCGGTTGTGTCCACTCTCGATTGCGAATATTTGATTGGTTGCATAATTTGTAAGTAGTTGGTTAATTTCGGTGAAACTTCTTGTATAGTTACCGTCTTGGAATGATGTGATAGCTTGGCCTATGACACGACCGCCACCATTTGGCAAGAGTTCAATTTGATGAACGTTGTTATGATAATCGTAAATATATATGTGTCTGTGGTTATTCCATGTGATACTTTGGATGATTGAGAGGTTTTGTCCGCCTTGGATATTGAATGATAGTTCTGGGTTCTCACCGAAGTGTTTCATAGTATTGCTGTGATCAGCGACGAGGAAAGTATTTTCACCTATTAGAGAAAGAGATGTTGGTAAGTTTAGAAAACCACCATCAGATCCACGATGTCCAATTGCGACCGCGGTGAAGTCAAGTTGTCCTGCGTTTCTGTGGTAGAGATCAATGCTTTTGCGATGGTCATCAATTACGAAAAGTTCTTGAGATGTGCCGACGGTTATGAATCTTGGGGTGTGGTTTTGCCCGACGTTGAAATCGTCATTTTGCACAGGGGATATTGTATGGATAATATTTGGGGTTGTTCCTGGTTGTGGGGTTATGAGTACGATACTTCGCCCTGATATGAGTACGAGTCTTAGTGGATTTAGGTCTATTATTTGAAAGCCACTGTCTCGGCTTCGTGTTAGTGCACTTGGAACAACAAAGTTTTCGTAAGGCGTGTTTAGCGGTTCGCTTGGTGTTGTGCCAGGCATTGATGAGGGCGTGCTTCGGTAGATGAAAAATGAGGTTCCGCCTGATGTTGGACTTGATGCCAAAAGATACGTATTGCCGGTTTGAGAATTCCATGCAATGCCGTTTATTATTTGGCGGTTGTCTATGCTTTGCGGGATGTGGTCGGTAAAGTCTGGGGTTTGTACGAAAATAGGAGTTGCAAGTGTGCCACGGATTGTGAGTTCATGGAAACTGTGCTGGTGTCTTGAGGCGTATGAGATTCTGAATGAAAAACGTGCATCGGGCATGCCAGACGGTGTAGGTATGGAAACCAGGTCAAAAACAGGTGGAAATCCAAAGAAAGGAGTGAGGCTTGGGTTAAAAGTTGCAAGTTGGTTTGCCAGGAGATTTTGGTTCCAATTTGAAACGGCCAGCATGTCGGATACATCAAATACAGTGTAGTTATCGTTTGTAAATAGGAACAGGTGGTTGTTTGAATATTTGATGTCTGAGATGCCTGCAAGAAAGGTATCTGAGTTATATATGACTTGTGGAGGTCTTGTCTGGGTATTATTTCTTGTTAATATGACAAGTTCAATTTCATTGATGTTTATATCAGGTTGGTTGAGTACAAAAAAGTGTGTATTGCTTGTTGCGATAAGTTGCGGGTTTGAAAGGTATGAGTAATTTACGTATGGAGGGATGACAGGGTGACTTGGGCGTGATGATGCATTTGCAATTACAGAAGCACCGCCATACATCATTCCAATGCAGGCAACGGCAAGCAAAATTAGGAGCGAAAACTTTCTCATTGATTAATAGTAACACATCACGATGGAAAGACAAAAAAGTATTTCAGAATATTGGCACTCTTATAGTCGAATTTTGAAGTGTACATGTTAGAGTTCAGGGTCGTCATATATTTCTTCAAAGTACGGTTCGTAACTTTTTGTAAATGTACTTTTGAAGAATTTACGTTTCTTTTCCTTTGGTTCAAAGTTATCATCATTATCGTTGTTTGATTTGTAAAACCAATTTGTTCTTATTGGAAAGAAGGCGAAAAAAATTACTAGGGATGAGGCGAGTAGACTTGTTATCAATACGGTTATAAACATATGTTAATATTACACCACAGATTAAAACATGAAAAGTGAGGTAAAAGGTGGAATTTTAATGGAACTTGTCAATTTGTTTTATAAGGCACACAATGAATTTTTAAAACGCAAAAACCATCCTTTTTTTACATATAATGGTTGGCAAGATAGGAAGCCAGAGTTGGTGCATAGGAAGCAAATTGACTTTCATGTTGATCAATCAAAGTCAAGGTGGGTGTTTGGAGGTAACAGGACCGGTAAAACCGAGTGTGGTGCGATGGAGAGTATTTGGTTTGCGACCGCAACCCATCCATACAGGCAAATTGACAGAGCAACAAGTGGATGGGTTGTAAGTTTATCACTTCAGGTTCAGCGAGATGTTGCACAGGCAAAGATTTTAAAATATTTGCCGACAGAGTGGGTAACAGATATTGTTATGAAGAGTGGTACGAAGCAAAATCCTGGGAGTGGAATAATCGATTTTGTAACCGTTCGCAATAGATTAGGTACGACAAGTACGATTGGTTTTAAAAGTTGCGATCAGGGGCGAGAAAAATTTCAAGGTGCCGCTTGTGATTTTATATGGTTTGATGAAGAGCCACCTGAGGAAATATATGATGAATGTCTTTTAAGGACACTTGATACCAGTGGTGTTATATTTGGAACTATGACGCCATTAAAGGGGCGAACATGGCTTTATGAACGCATTTTTCTTGGAGGCACTGGGCATTCGGTTCATCAGATGTCTTGGGAAGATAATCCATATCTTTCGCAACAAGAAATCAATTTGATGCAGATGAATTTAAGTACGGAACAACTTGAGACACGTAAGCATGGGAGGTTTAGTGAAGCAAGTGGACTTGTATTCAATGAACTTTGCGAGGAAAGTATTATTGATCCGATTGATTTAAGTAAGGAGGATATCAGATGGATTGTATCAATTGATCCAGGTTATGTTGCACCGACAGCCTGTGTGTTTGTTGCGTGTATTGCAGAGAATTTTTATGTGGTGGACGATTATTATCAGGCAGGAAAGCAAGTCGACGAACATGCAGTTGCAATCATAAAGAAATGTGAAAGGTTAAGAATACCAAAGGATAGTGTATGGGGTACATATATTGCATTGATAGACAGTGCATCGTCTTGCAGGAATTTGGGGTCAACATCTACGGTGGCAACACAGTTTAGGCAATATGGCATACATGTAGATACAAATATAAACAAGAATATCATGGAGGGTGTGATGCGTATAAAGGCACTTTTGAAAAATGCACAGGGTGTTCGTCGTCTTTTTATTTTTAAAAATTGTGTGCATCTTATTAAAGAACTTTGGACCTATTATTGGGGAGATAGCGAGCGTCCAGTTAAAAAGAATGATCATTGCATTGATGCACTTCGATATGCATTGTCGATGGATATTTTCGATGCGAGTAAGTATAGGAAAAGCAAAACAGTGTTAGAAGAGAAGAAAATCGAAATGATTAAAAATCACCAGGCAAATAAGTTTTAAGATTGTCCCTGGGTTAAGAGGAGGTATTTGTGAAACTTTCACATGTGGAGACAAAGGAACTTTTTGATGTACTTAAGAGAAAAGCATTTGGATTTAGAGAAGTGGTGGAAGAGCAAAAGGATGAGTTAGGCAGGGTAATTAAAACAAAGTATAAGATGCATGAACCAGATTTTGCGGCGATTAAAGAGCTTTGGAAATATGCAACAAGTGAAGAACAATTTCAAGATTTAGAGTTTATGACAAACGATGAAATAATTGAGATGCTTCGGCAAGTTATTAAAGAATACGAAGACAAATAGGGAGAATGGATGAAGACAAAGGCGATTTATACCAAACCAAAGAAAGCATCATTAGAGTTATCAAAGATGGAGATGCAAAAAAAAGAACTTGTGCGTTCGGTGCTTTGCGATTTTGAAGAGCGTAAGATTAAACGCAAGAGCCAGGAACTTCAATGGCGTCTTAACCTTGATTTTTATATGGGACGTCAAAATAATTTTATTACTAATTTTGAGACACTTGCGACCGCGGGCAAGCAATTTCATTGGCAACGCAATGAGAGTTTTAATCATATTGCGGCAATTATTGAAAGTCGTATGTCGAAACTCTCGCATCATAAATTTGACATTGAACCTGTTGTATTTGATACAGGTGATTTGGGTAAGATTACAATTGAACTTTGCAAAAAAATTATGGAAAGTGCATTTGCAAAAACCAAATTAGATGAGGTTATGAGCCAAGCACTTATGTGGTCAGAAGTTACAGGAAGTGCGTTTTATAAAGTGTTTTGGGATAACGATGCAGGTAAGACGGTTGGTGTATTAAAAAGCGGCGAAACCGAGCAACAAATTACCGAGGGTGATGTGAGGATTTCAGTGTGTTCGCCTTTTGAAATTTTTCCAGATAACTTGAATGCGGTAGATATAGGAGAGTTGCAAAGTATCATACATGCAAAATCAATTTCAGTGCATTCGGTTAAGGAAATCTGGGGAGTTGATCTTGGGTATTTGGGGCTTGAACAGGTTACAGTTATTGAAAAGTATCAGATGCCGAATGCAAGTCATCAGAGGGGGCGTCTTGTTATAATTGCACATGAGACACTTGTTTATGATGGGGATCTTGCGTATAAGAATGAAAAGGATGATAGATATGGTTTGCCTTTTATTCGTCAGGCAAGTGAACAATTTGTTGGAAGTTTTTTTGGCAAAAGTGTTGTAGAGCGTGCGATACCTGTGCAACGTGCGTATAACATAATAAAGAATCGTAAAGTGGAATTTTTCAATCGAATGGCGTGTGGTGTTTTGGCGATTGAAGAAGGCAGTGTTGATATTGATGCACTTGAGAATGAGGGACTTTGTCCTGGGAAAATAGTTGTTTATCGAAGTGGGGCGGCCGTTCCAAAGTTTCTTGATGTGGGGACACTTCCTGTGGAACTTGAGCGTGAGGAGGAAAGGTTGCTTCGCGAATTTGAAACGATTACCGGGGGTGAGATAACACGAACAGGTGGGAGTGTGAGCGGAGTTGCACTTGCGATAATGACCGAACAAGATCAAATGCGTCTTGGTAGAACTTTGCAGGGGATAGAGCGTGCCAAATCTGATATTGCGTGTCATGTACTTCGGCTTTACAAGCAGTTTGCAACAACAAAGCGTCTTGAAAGCATTGTAGAAGATGGTGGCAAGATAGAATTTTTTGATTTCGATGCGACAAATATAAGTTGTGATAATGTGCGAATTGTGTCACGTGTTGTTAGTAATGGGGGCATGACTTCTATAAATTAAAATTTTATGATACAATATAAGATGGATGCAAATTTTGAAAAGTGGTGTGAGAGACTTCTTGATGCGGGCAAGAGCAATAAACTTGTAAATTATAAAGATTCAAAGTTAAGAAATATAGATGTTGTGGTGCCAGATTTGAAAAAGGTATTTGATAAAATAAAAAACGGAAGTCGTCTTGCATTTTTTGATGTTGATAAGTTCATAAAAGAAAAGACAAAAGAACTTGAGAAAGAATCAAAAAAGCAGATTGATGAAGAAGAATCAGAAGTTTTGGCGTTATCAAAGACCTTTGTGGTTGATGAGGTGTCGCCTATGCTTAGACAGGCAGAAATACTTGCGTATAAAAAAGGCGTTTCGCTTCGAAAAATTTTGGGTACACTTCGGAAACTTGCAAGAGATTCTTTGGATGAAAAGGGTCTTAATATTCTTTATATGGCGTTTGGTTTTTTGCGGTGGAGGGAATCAAATGATAGTAATGTTTGGTATAATTCACCTCTTGTTCTTATTCCTGTGAGAATTGATAATGCGTCTGCGAATGAACCGTTTTTTGTTTCTGAATACGAGGACGAGATTTCTAGTAATCCGACGTTGCTTTATAAAATGAAAACCGATTTTGGGGTTAGTATTCCGTTATTCGAAGAGGAGAATTTTGAGAATAAAAATATAATTGAGTATTTTTCAAAAGTTGAAGAACAGATAAAATCAACAGGATGGACGATTATTCAGGATGTTGCGATAGGTACGTTTTCATTTCACAAGATGAATATGTATAATGATTTAAAAGTTAACGAAGAGTTAATATTGCAAAACAGAAATGTGGTGCGCTTGATGAATAAAGAATCTTGTTGGGCAGAGGTGCAAGAAGAAGAATTGTCAATGGATGAGTTTTTCAAGAAAAACAAAGATGTGCATCTTCATAACGTTGTTGATGCGGATTCGAGCCAGGTAGAGGCAATTGTTAAGGCAAAGAGTGGTAACAATATGGTTATTCAAGGTCCGCCTGGAACCGGGAAATCACAGACAATTACCAATCTTATTGCAGAATTTTTGCATGATGGAAAAAAGATTTTGTTTGTGTCAGAAAAATTGGCCGCACTTAGTGTTGTTCATAAGAATTTGGAAAGAGTTGGTTTGGCGGATTTTTGTTTGGAACTTCATAGTAACAAGACGAATAAAAAGGCGGTGCTTGCCGAGCTTCATCGTACTCTTAATCTTGGTAGAATTCAACTTGATGAAAGAGTAGAAGAGGAAGTTGCATCGTTGCTTCGAAGTAAATTTCAACTTGATAGATATGCAGAGGTGCTTCATACAAGGCGTGAGGTTATAAATCGTACCCCTTATGAGATATTGGGTGCAATTTCAAAGTTCCATAACATGCCAGATTTTGAATTTGTAATTTCGGATATTGCAAACAGGGGTTCGACATATTTGTTTGATGTGATGGATGCAATTTCAGATTACAGGCAGTCGCTTGATGTAATTGGCAGAGACTTTCGTCGTAACAGTTGGTTTGGATATATTAACAAGGATACAAGTTTTAATGCGAAGATAAGTTTGAAGAAATTGCTTGGTGAGGCGGTGGAATATGTTTCACAATTAAATGAACTTTGCGAAGATTTAAACAAAAGATATTCGTTGGATGTTTCAAGTTTTGTTGATCTTGAGAAGAGTATTGAATTACTTCGAACGATAAAGAATTTAAAATTCTTTGATCAATCGATTTTTGACAAACGTAAACTTGTTAAGATTGTTGAATTGCTTCCTGGGCTTGTTGAACTTGAGAAAACAATGCAAAAGGCTTGTAATGCGATTACAAAGAACTTTGTCAAGGAATTTTATGATATTGATCTTGTGGCAATGCAGAGGCGATTTAAATTAAATTATGGTGGTCTTTTGCGAGGTTTTAATGCGGGATATAAACAAGATATGAATTTACTTAAATCACTTCGTGTAGGGCGAGAGGTGAAGTTAAATTATAAAACCGCATATGCACTTGTATCTTTGGGGGTTGATTATATTAATTCGCAAAGGGAGCTTGCAGATTTTGAAAAGCAAATTTTCAAGGTTATAAACAAGGAAAATTTTGTGGCATTTGGCAATGAGAGAAGTTGGGAAAAAGTACAATCAGAAATTGTTAAATTGGATACGATTATGGAGAAAGATTTGTTATTTTTCAAGAATATTTCAAAGGACAAATTTGATGTAATTAAAGAAGATTTGGCAACGAGGATTGATATATTTAAAAAAATCAAATTGAATAGAAGTTGTGCAATTAGTTTACAGGAAAATTTTGATAAAGAAGTTGTTTGTTTTGATACAAAGGCACTTGATGAATTATTATTCAAGTTATCAACCTGTTTGGAAGATTTTGATAAACTTGATTTTTGGTTAAAATTTATTAAAACGGTGGAGGGATTCAAAGAGTTTGAAATATATGAATTTATGATAAAGGCGATTGACAGAAACATTGAGCCAGGTAACCTTGACAAAGTTTTTAAAAAGATGTTTTATACGCAATGGTTTTTACATCTTGTTTCCGAGGACGAGGTGCTTTGTAATTTTAATCGTGGTTCGCATGATAAGGCGGTTGACACATTTAAGGCAAAGGACAAACTTAAGTTTAAAATTGCACGTGCACAGATTGTATCAAAGTTGTCGGCACAAAGGCCAAGTCCGCAACTTGCATCAGGTGGTGGTCAGGTAAATACTTTGCAACGTGAGGCACTTAAATCACGTAGGCAAATGCCTGTGCGGATGTTGCTTGGGACAATTCCAGAGCTTGTGCAGAATTTGAAGCCATGTTTTATGATGTCGCCCCTTAGTGTGAGTACGTTTCTTGATGATGCAAAGATTAAATTTGATGTTGTTATTTTTGATGAGGCATCTCAGATTTTTCCATGGGATGCACTTGGGTCAATTTATAGGGCGAATCAAATAATTGTGGCAGGTGACAGTCGCCAGATGCCACCAAGTAATTTTTTCAGTGCGGGCGTTAATGACGAAGAGGATGACGATGACTTTGACGACAGTTCGTTGGATTTTGAATCAATACTTGATTTGTGTGAGGCAACGTTCGAACAGAAACATTTGAGATGGCATTACAGAAGTCGTATTGAAGATTTGATTGCGTTTTCAAATAAAAACTTTTATGAAAATAATCTTATTACTTTTCCATCAAATCAAAGCGGGGATAATGATGGGGTCCAGTTTTTTTATGTTAAGGATGGCATGTTTGATAGAAAATCAAAAAATAATATTAAAGAGGCAGAGCAGGTTGTTGATCTTGTTTATAATCATTTTGACACCTGTCCGGAGAGGAGTTTAGGTGTTGTTGCGTTTAGTGTTTCACAACAAGAAGCGATTGAATCTTTGCTTGGCAAAAGACGAGAAGGTAATGACAAATTTGCAAAATTCTTTGATGAGAAAAGGAACGAGCGTTTTTTTGTAAAGAACCTTGAGACAATTCAAGGTGACGAGAGGGATGCGATTATTTTCAGTGTGGGATATGCAAAAGATAACGCAGGTAGATTTATTCATAACTTTGGGCCGCTTAACAGACAAGGGGGCGAGCGTCGTCTTAATGTTGCGGTTACACGTGCAAAATTTAATGTGAAACTTGTGGCTTCTATTCGTACGTATGATATAGATCTTTCAAAGACGGCGGCAGAGGGGTCGCGTCTTTTAAAAGAATATCTTGATTTTGCGGAGAATGGTAGGCAGGTTCTTGTGAAAGATGGTGAGCAACACAAGGCAATTGCGATGGATTCAGAATTTGAGGTTGAGGTGTATGATACACTTGTGAATGCCGGATACAAAGTGGATACACAGGTGGGATGTTCAGGATTTAGAATAGATTTGGCGGTGCGACATTCGGATTTAGATGTTCATGTACTTGCAATAGAATGTGATGGGGCAAATTATCATTCAAGTGTTTCTACACGTGATAGGGATAGGCTTCGTCAAGAAGTGTTAGAGCGTCAAGGATGGAAATTTTACCGTATTTGGTCAACCGATTGGTTTAGGAATAATCGCATAGAAAAGCAGAGACTTCTTGATATGGTCGAGCGTTCAATTAAAAACTTTGACAGAAAGAATAAAAGTGATGAGGATTTTGTTAGTACAAAAATTAAGAGTATGGATGAAAACGAGGAAGAGCAAGAATTTACATCAAGACAACTTGAAAAAGATATTAAGGAGCACTTTCCCGTATATGTTGAAGCGGATACGCTTGCGATTCAACAAAAGCACACACACGATTACAGGTTTAATTTTGATGCATTCATAGCCGAAGTTGTTAAGATAGAGCAGCCCATAACAGAAGAATTGTTACTTAGAAGAATTTTGCATGTTTTTGAACGAGAAAAGATAACAAGCACGGTGCGATTAGAATTTGCGTCTAGAATGAAAAGTAATAGGACAGTTAAGAAATTTTTTGATTTTTATGCAGTAGATGCAAATATTCCGATTCGGTTAAGAGTTCCAAATAATGGAGTTGGAGTTAGAGATATTGCAATGATTTGCAGGGAAGAATTAACAAGTGGACTTGGGCAAATTATTAAACTTAACGTTGGTATATCCAAGGATGGTTTGTTTCGTGCGTTAATAAACTTGCTTGGGTTTTCGCGAACGGGTGTGAATATTACTGCGATTCTTGATGATGCTCTTGACTTTTTGTTGAAGCGTCGGGAGGTTAAGAGAAAGGGCGAGTTGTATTTTATGGCGGATTAGGAACAAAAGCATCTTACGGTGCGTTTCAGTCGAGATTCTAGTACGAATGATTGAAGCAGAAGACCAATTCGCTTAAGCGAACCATTAATATATTCCTTAATGTCCACGAATGTATAATTCCTAAAGTATAAAAAACAGTTGACAGTGGTGCAATAAGCATGTAAACTGGACAAAGTTAAGGTATCGCCGGTTTACATGTGTATTCGCCTGTAGCTCAGTGGTAGAGCCCTCGGCTGTTAACCGAGTTGTCGTAGGTTCAAATCCTACCGGGCGAGCCAAGATACTTTAATACTACGCTAGATATTGTGTTTAAAACCTAAATTCAACGCAAATGCCACAAGACAAAATTTGAGTTTAGGTTTTGACATCAATATTGACAGCACAAAAAGAAAAAAAATTTAAGCAATTAATGCTTTCGGTAAATTAGTCTTCAGCCACACCCTGAATCGTTGCAATCGCCTTGAATATCGGATAAATTTGCTGTGGCACTACGGCATTGCCTAGGCATCTAAGTCTGTCCATCTGGGCGGGAATCCCATCAGCCACTCTACCCACATTGGGTTCAGTTTGCCACCTACTGCGTCCGACAGTGATATTGTGTTGTAATTTGGACTTTTCTTTTGTCTCTCGCTTGCAACAGGGGTCGGAAACATCCGCACGTAATCTGAGAGGGTAACACTGTGCATTGATCCTGGTATCTGTTGTGTTGATTTGAGATTGCATATCCAACCTTCCGAGGCTACTGGCGTCGGGAATCTTTCTTGCGATGATGAACAGGCGATTCCTTTTGTGATGAGCACCGACATCGCGAGCTCCCCAAATCCCCCACGAAATCGTATACCCCATTTTGGTAAGGTCGGCGAGAACGCGACGGAAATATTTGGAATTGCCTCTTGAGAGTAATCCTGGAACATTTTCACCGACAAACCACCTTGGTTCAAGTTCGCCAATAATGCGGGCGACTTCGCCCCATAAATCACGCTTGTCACCATCGCCAAGACCTTTTCCTGCAAGGCTGTATGGTTGACAGGGGAATCCTGCGGATAGGACTGTGATTTGTTCTGGATTGATATCAAGCCGGGTATTTGTAATTGTTCGTATGTCGCCATAGTTGGGTACTCCTTTAAAATTTTTCGCAAGAACTTTACATGCATATGGGTCAATTTCAGATTGACCAATTGTTTTGAATCCTGCCGATTCGGCAGCCAGATCTATTCCACCTATGCCGGTGCAGAGTGAGAAGTGGGTTAGCATTGGTCACCATCTTTTAGTTTCTTCACCTTAAACAGGAACATCCCCATATCATCATAGGCTTTGAATGTTTTGGTTTTACAATATTCGAGGATGGCTTGGTTGTCCGAATAAAGTGTGTGAGTTGTCAGGTTCTGCAGTTCTGTTACTTTTTTCATGTCGTTCTGTAGGTTGATTTTCTCATAAAGTGTTGCACAGTCGTTAGAACAAAAGTCGTATCGAAATTCGCCCTGGCGGAAGGTTTTCCAAGAGTTACGCTTTGTGATTATTTTCATCTGTTCAATTTGAAATTCTTCTGCCAGGAATGGGTCGCCTTCATGGTAAAGTTTCTTGTTGCAAATATCGCAGATTGCCAGTGTTGTTTTTATTTCTTTGTCGAATGTTATGCTCATAATATTTCCCCTTTTAATTTTTTTCGTTCAGAATCCAACTGGAAAGTTTTGATCTCAAATTTAATTTATTAATTTTTCCGCCGTACTTATCACGCCATCCGCAACTTTCAAAATGTGTGTAAAATTTGTCAATTGAAAACTGTACAGAATGTCCTCCGTATTCTTTTCCAATATCAAGCATTTGTTGATAATCTGGTGGTTCAAGCAAGTGAGAGTTACACTCTCTGTTACCTTCGTTGTTACTTTTGTTGTTCTTCCTATATAAGGGTGTGCATTCTTGCGTAGGGGGTTGTGCATTAATGCTTAC
>WRAD01000014.1 GCA_009780375.1 Bacillota bacterium | reverse complement strand
TTAATTTGACTGGCAACTGCACCACATTTATTGCACCCAACTTGATTTTCTTTCCCCATGTCATACTATATCACAAAGACAGTGGGTGGGCACTCCTTCGAAAAATTTCCCCTTGCTAAAATATGACTTATATGATATAATACGTTTATTATCCGTCGTGGTCCGGTAGTTCAGTTGGTTAGAACGCTACCCTGTCACGGTAGAGGTCGAGGGTTCGAGTCCCTTCCGGATCGCCACAACACGGAGATTAACAAAAATTGGACGTAAATCGTCCTTTTTTATGAATTTGTGAGCGGTAGCAGATTGATAAAGACTTCTACTCGGTCTTTGTAGACAATTATGCGATTAAGCACATAGGGTCTGCTTTTTGTCAAAGTCGGCAAAGTCGTTGACATCTGACGAGTAAGTGTTGTAGAATACTATTGTCCCAGTTGGTAAAGGAGGAATAATGCAAGAAAAACATTGTGGCAGTTGCGGTGCACCTATGACAAGCGACGAAATGTACGGAACAGAAACAACAGGGAATAAAAGCATAGACTATTGTGTTTATTGCTACGATAAAGGTGTGTTTCTCCAACCTGACATTACCCTTGATGAAATGATTGTGTTTGTTTCAAATGTGATGGTGACACAATTCGGCTTTTCAAAAGAAGATGCCGATGCCCAGTGCAAGGAAGGTATTCCAACATTGAAGCGTTGGAAAAACTAATTAACCAATCTAAAGTAATTTTTTATAAATCATTAATTTCTTACCACATGCAACGAATTTCTCAAATATACTTAGGTGTAGTCGTTTAATTAAATTAGGAGAAATATTATGTCTGTATGGTTTATTGTTGCCCAAGTTATAGGTGTAATTGTCATCGTCTTTGAATTTGCATCATATCAAATCAAAGATAAACGCAAGTACCTTTTGGTGAATGGTATCGGAAGTGCAATTTGGGCACTTATGTTTTTGGCACTTGCACTGCATTCAAGTTTTGACACCATTCTAAGTTTGATTTTGGTTGCCGCATACAGTTCTATTCGTGCCTTGGTCTTTTGGTGGATTTTTGCAAAAGACAGTCCAAAGCGCAGAATGTACGGACGCATCTTTCTTGTTGTAATGTTACTTATTGCACTTGGTGCCGCAATATATGTTATTGGAACGCAACTTCCTACCCGTGAAACACAAATCATTCAATCGGTCACACTTGTATTCGCACTTGGTTTTGTTGCAGGTCAATATATGCCAGGGCGACACCCTGTACGTATTACCGTATTTTTATACGCGATAATGTTATTTATCATGCAAACACCTCTCATGATTCTAGAGTCCGAAGGTGCCGGCGCGGTTGGTCGATGGAACATAATGGGAATGCTTATCGAAGTATCTAAGATGATTTCCGTTATTATATTTTATGCACTTATCATACAAAGAAACATTTACAAAAAGAAATTGGCAAAAATAAAGGCTGCCGTCAATTGTGAACTTTCCAAAATTAATTCCGATTCCGATATTTCAATTCTTGCAGATACCGGTCTGATGTCTCTTAATAAACTTGAACTTCTTGTCGCAAAAATGGTAAGACTAGAACTTGCAACAATTGACAGGAGTGAAATCACTAATACAACCACCGCCGAACAGCAAACTTTTGCAATTCTTGATGATCTGAACACCGTGCATGATGTAAAAATCATACTCGAGCGCGTAATAAAATTGAAAATGCAACGACTTGACGATAAATCATTACCCCACCGAACCAGAATCCAACCAGACATCAAAGAAGCAATGTTGCCAAAATCAAAGTCTGATGCAACAACAACTAATGCTTCAACTCCTGTGTAAAAATAACAAAGATTACTGGAATTTCCAAAAAATGTTATATAATGAGATATGAAACCAATAATTGTTGTTCTGGAGGGGCCAAGCGGCGTTGGCAAAGATACCGTCGCACGTGAACTTAACAGACGTTTTCCAGACATTTATGTAAAGATGCCAAGCATTACAGACAGAGCCATGAGAGAAGGTGAAAATCAAGGTAATCCTTATTTTTTTGTGTCTACAGAAGAATTCAAAAAAAAAATTACAACAGGTGATGTTTTTGAATATACTATCGTTGCACGTGACAATTTACATCGAGGAATGAGCAAACAAATCATTGAGGGCATTGCAAAAACCGGTCGCATTCAAATCAAGGATTGTGATTGGATTGGTATTGAGGCATTAAAAAGAGAATATGGTACAAAAAATGTGATTGCCATATACCTAAGTGTACCCAAAGAAGAAGTAGCAAGAAGAATACACGAACGAGGCGGAAGTGTAAATGATATACAAAACCGAATTGCAGATTTTGAGAACTATGCAGTTAAAATCCAAAAATATTGTGATCACAGCATTGAAAACATTATTCTTGATAGTTGTGTAAATGAAATACACACCCTTGTTCAATCAAAATTTAAAACGACCCCAAAATAACAGGCCATCCCACTGTTACACGATTGTTTTGCTGGGCAATTTGCAGATTTACTCGACGGTTACCACTCATAATAAAGTCTCTGCCTCGTGCACAAAACGCATATGTCACCTGCATTATTTGATTTGTTTGGGTCTCGACAACTTGGTGCCCTAGGATTGATAAAATCTCTCTTTTTGACATCTGTCGATGTGGGGTAAAACTCTCTCCATCAATTGTATGGAATTTCTGGCGAAGTGCAACCGCATTTTGTGAACTTGTAACATATGTAAATCCCAAAGCATGTTGATATGTTCGATAGACAAGTGGACTTGTAACCTGCTGACGTGAATGGATTCGAAGTTCACCGTTCCCAAGTATTTCAAGACGTGGATTTTGCAATCCAGTAAAGTGAACAAGTATAAAAGCAAAGGAACCAGCCAAAAATAACACAAACATCATGAATTTCATGTTAACATTATTGACACTTATACGTCTTGCCAATCTCTGCTTAATGCATAACCTTTTTGTTCTTTTTTAAAAAGTTCCAACATGCTTTTGTTTCCAAAAGATTGCTCTTGTGAGAAACTGAAAAATTCTTCTTTATCTTTGCCAAAAATCAAGTGATCAATTAGATTTATTTCCATAGGTGCAAGCATATTTACCATTGTCCGCGTAAACAAAATGTCCGAATTACTTGGATTTATGCCTCCATCTATATGATTGTGTGCAAAGATTACTGCACTTGCTTTTACACGCAAAATCATATCTATCACATTTCTGATGCTTATATCCACATGCCCAAGTCCACCACTTATTTGTTCTTGCAATAAAATCTTACCATTTCTATCAAGGCAAACAAGCAAAAATTCTTCCTTTGAAAAAGTTTGCATAATTGGTGAAAGATAGTTGACAACCGCCTCATGATTCTTCAAAAAAGTAACGTCCTGTTTGCGTTTTGCGTAGTAGGTTAAAAATTGTCTTTGGAATGATAAAAATATTGCTGCCTGTGGACCTATTCCACCAACCTCTTGTAATTTTTTCGGATGTGCCTCGATCACACCTTCCAATGAACCAAACATTTTTACAAGTCTATGTGCCGTCGGATTGGTATCAATTCTTGGGATTGCAAGCCCTAGTGAATATTCAAGTACTTCTGTCTCGTTAAAAGATTCAAGTCCATGCTCCATAAATCGACGTCTTAATTTTTCTCGTCGTCCATGATGAATCTTTTCGTCTGTATCAAGGTCAATTATTTTTGGCAAAAGCAAATCTCCTCTATTGATGTTTAAGCATATCTTCCCGCATTTTGCGCTTGAAGTTATTATCAACTTCGCGTATTTGATCAAGGGCCTCTGGCTTGATATGACGACCCATATCCATCATATCTTGTATCGTTATTTTTTCCTTTGAGTGAAGTTGCCTTAATGTCTCATAAGCATTAATGTATTCACCTTCAATCTCTTCTGGCGATATAATGTCAAGCGTACTTGCAAGAACTTGCCAACAAAAAAGCATTTCTCCCAGAATTTCCGCCATTCTTTTTTGACTCTCTGGCATGTACTGGTGATCTGCAAAACCTACACCCGCAATAATTTCATTTGCCTGCCCCGTCGTTTTGGAAAGTCCCATGCCCGCATATGCAAGTGCGGTCTGTAATCCAAAACCCTCTTCGGTTAAAAACCGCTTTGCCAAATTTTCCATATGTTTCATAAGTTCACCTCGCACGTAAAAAAATTTTATATTCTATTATACCAGATATTGTTTTATAAAACAATCAAAGTAATTATTGAAAGTACAATTAAATATAAACTGAACCAGTATAATTTTACTCTTTTAACAATATGAAGCATGAATTTGATTGCAAAAATTCCACTTACAAGTGCAACAATAAAACCAACTATTACCGGTGCAGGCGAAATATTCGATGGTATCGGCGAAGACACAAGTTCATAGACAAGCGCGGCAATTATAATAGGAATACTCATCAAAAATGAAAATTCTGCCGCTTTTTCCTTACTTACACCTGTTGCAAGTCCCGCCGAAATTGTGAACCCACTTCTTGAAAACCCCGGAATTACCGCCAACCCTTGTGCAAGTCCGGTAAAAAACGAAGAATAATATGTTGGATGGCCATTATTTCGGTAAAGTGGACTGAACTTTGATGATCTATTATCGTCTTGCAAAAATGATGCAATGACCAAAACGACCGCGGTTATCATAAATGTCACAGAAAGCACACTTGCACCAAACATACCATCTATCCAATCTTTGAACAATAATACAAATGTCACAGTAATAACGGTTGCAAGTAACAAGCAATAATTTGCCTTTTGAAAAGGTTTTCGTACAAGTTGCCAAATTCGCTTGTGAAACACAACAAGCACCGCCAAGAGTGTTGCCACATGCAGTATAATGTTAAAAAGCATCATATCCTGGGGTGCACTGAATAACTCTTGTGCCAGAATTAAATGCCCACTTGACGACACTGGAAGAAATTCGGTTATACCCTGAACAAATCCCAAAAATATCGCAAGCGTTATACCCATGGTCTATTCTATGTAAGTCATACCAAAAGTATTTTTGTTATTCACTAGGCAACCTTATCCACATCCACCCATTTCACATGATTATCTAAAATTTCTAACGCCGTTTCAAGGTTTTTTGCTTTTTTGAGTTGTGGCATGATATTGATATCTTTGTTGTTCTCGGCGATGTTTGCTTGGGTACGCTCGAACAACCATTTAATCATCTCTTGTGAATTGCCTTTGGAACTTGAAAAGAATTTTGTATAACTTGTAGTTCTTTCTTTTTCTTTTTGCTCGCTTTGTTTTGAAGGCGCATCTATGACAACAACAGGTTGCATCTTGTCGGCGATACTTTGATGAAAATCGTCTTCAAAAAGAACTTTATTCGTAGATTGGTCTTTGAACATATACATCTCTGTTGGTTCGTATTTCAGAGGCGCTGCTGTGCATAAATCACCAAGCACAACAAGAGCGTTCGGGTCGCAGTTTTTAAGCAGTTCCACAAGTTCTTGTACAGTCAGTTGTTCTGAGCTTAGCACTTTCATGTAATCATATACACCTGCACTATCTGTCCACCAAATATGCCTTAGGATTTGTTTGATTATATTGAATGGAGTTTTATACTTTACTATCTCTTGTATTTCGTTTGCAAATTCAAGTTCGATGCCCAAGTCGTTGATTATTTTTTGCGATTCTTCTAACAGATACGTCATGACCTGTAATTGGTGCATGCCCGTGCTGTCAAAATGTGTTGGGATGTTTTTTTCTTGTATTTTGTTAAGTAATTCTTTAAATTTTTCGTTTTTCATATGAACTCCTTTGATTTTGAGATTGTTCAATCTTTGGTGTAGTTTCTTTGGTTTATGTTTTGCGTTGGTTAAAACCTTAGCCCTTGAAAAGGGGCTTTCTTTGGTGTATTCTTCTTTTGTCATTTGTAAGTGGTGGCTAGCCGTTGGGGTTCTTTTGTGTAAATGAGTATAAAATGAAAAAACTACTTACGTCCCTCACAATCCGTCTAATCAGTTTTGATACATTATGAATAACGCATATTGACCCTTGCATTAAGTTGTGTTATTATATTGCTAATGAATTTACAAAAAGATTACAGTTTTTATTCGATTTTCATAAAGATGTGTGAGATTAGGAACTATTCAAAAGTTGCCGAGTTGCTCGGCTATAGTTCTGTTCGATCTATAAGCGACAAGATGAACGCTCTTGCAAAACAAGTTGGTGTCAAAACCTTTTTCACTAGACGCCCACAAGGCGTAGAACCAACAATCGAGGCAATTAACCTTTATAACAATGTAAAACCCCTCATCGAAGCCATTGACTTTGCAGAACAACAAGTCACAGACTTTAATAAAAACAGTTCAGGTGTGATTAGAATGAGATGTCCACCTCAATGTGCAGAGATTATAATGAAACCAATAGAAAAATTCATAACAAATTACCCCTGTATTAAATTTGAAATTAGCACTGATTTAACAAATGAGAGTCTAGAACTTTTGCGAAACGAAAAACTAGATTTGATTATCTCTTATAGAAATTTGAATTATCCAGATTTTAAGTACTTTGAACTAAAAAAATACACTCATTCATTTTTTGCAACAGAATCATTTATGGCCAAATATAATATTAGCAATGAGATAACTTTACCACAGTTAAAAACTTTACCAACTTTAGCAACAAAAAGAGTCTTAACAAGAAAACGGTTTGAAATCTTGGAAGGTTTTGATCCTATTATTAGTGTTCCCTCATTTGAAATGATTTTTAATGGTGTAATAAATGATGTAGGAATTGGGTTTGCTACGAATGAATACATTGACAAACAAAAAAATTACGAAGATATAGTCAAAATCAAAATAAATAACATAGAATTACCTAGCACGTATTTGTCATGCTCTTATAACGTTAAACGCTTAAGTAAAGCTACGCAAATGTTCCTTAAATATTTAAAGAATTATCGTTAAGCAGACCATGTCTTCTAAAAGAATCTTCTAGATATTCGCCATCTTCTACCACCATGCCAGAGTGTCCAAAGTTTTCGATAATTTGCGGATAATATTCTTTAAGTAAATTTATGAATTCTTCGTTATTTCCACGAAGTTCCATTCTTTTCCAAAGTTCATCAAGCATAGATAACCTTGGAAGAGCAACTAAAAAATCCAAGTTTTCATCTACATACTGTGAAAATTCTGGCATTGTTAGTTTTTCAATTAAAAAAGCAACAAGTATTAGTTGAACATCTTCCATTTTCTCATATTCATGTATAGCATCTATGTAATTATACGGATAACTTGGATTGGAATAATTAATCATTTTTGTACGCTCATAATCCGTTGCAGAGTGCGCCTCATTAAAATCACTTTCCATAAAACGTCTAGCACTTAAATCAACTATACCGTCATATTTTTGTGCAATATATGTTTTCCCTACAGCCGATGATGAAGTAATAACTTTTGTCGGCACCCATAAACCAGATTTTCTCTGGGTAAAAAGCTGACTGTTAAAAGTAGTGAATTTTTGTTGTGCAATATTATTACTCATATCCATCCCTTTGTTGATATAAACCAACCCTTTATTAAATGCTAATGAAATTTATCATGTTCATTTTTCAATTTAAAGAACCAATTACTAAATTCAATAATTAGAAATCACATAAAACTATTTCTTAGCCATTTTTTATTATACAATAATATTGGCAATATTAAAACAACATAAATAAGGATATACAAACACACCACCACCTGGGCTTATAGACAAATTCAAGTATGTCTCGTTATTCGTTTTTAAGTCCTAGCAAAAAATCAGATGAACAATTAAAATATATACATAATTTCATTATGTATATTGCACTTGGAACCTGCATCCCATTTTCCCAACGGTTAACCGTATAATTCCCAAGCCCCAATTCTGCGGCAAGACGTGTAAGCCTTATCCCCCTTTCTGTGCGAAGTTCTTTAAGTCTTTCAGGAAGTAGATATTTCATCACTTCTATTATTCCCTTAAAATTGTCGTAAATTTACGACAAACTCTATTTAGTGTTAAAAATCAACTTAAACGGTTTGCAAACTCTGTTTGATAGATAATACTATGCGTGCTCTCTCCTATGTCAAGACACCTATTCATCTTTAAGCCCAAGCAAAAAGTCGGCAGAGCAATTAAAAAACTTGCATAACTTGAATAGGTATTCGGTATTAGGAATTGTTATGCCACGCTCCCAACGATTTGCGGTATAATCGGCAACATCAAGCATGCGTGATAATTGCTGCATTGAAATGCCCCTTTCTATTCGTAATTCTCTAAGACGTTCAGGTAGTTTATATTGCATATGATACCAGTATGCGTAGGAAGTGAGATGATTTATTATCACGCTCAGAACTGAGAGTAATTAAAATTAAGGAGAAAAACATGAAAGACGAAAAATTGGAAGAATTATTGCAACAAGTTGAACAAGCAAAACCTCGCATATCACCAGACATGAAGGAAAGCAGGATTGAACTTATTACAAGGCTAAAAGCTTGTGTAGAATACTTTGAGGTAACCTTGACCAAAATGAAAGAGTCTTTGCAAGATTTAGAAGAAATTGAATTTAATTAAAAACAAGTGTTGATTGAAAATTTGCACATAATACACCATGGCAAATCAAAAAAACATGGTCGCCCCCCTTCAAGACAGAATTTCACAAATCAAAACCGAATTTACCGAGCCTTTTGATTTAAAGGCAAGAGAATTTAAAATCGCAGGCAAATTTGATGCGGTATGCTTTTTTGTCGATACAATTGCAGGTGGTGGCAGGGTCTCATTGGAGATTTTACCCTCACTTTCAAGATTGCAGAATGTTACAGACGTACGAGATGGCCAAACCACCAAAGCAAGTAATAATAAAAACCAATCCACGGAAAAAAAAACATCAGAAAGTAAAAAAATTCTTGACTTTGTTACTAAGGAACTTTTGACCATTTGCGACTTTGCGGTAAAAGAAACATTTGAAGATGCCAAGAATGAATTGCTTAACGGCAAAACCGTAATGATAATAGATGGTGTTGCCGAATATATATCGCTTGACACCACGGTATTCCCTGCAAGAGGAATTGCCGAACCACCAACAAACAGTGTGGTTCTTGGCCCTCGGGAAGGTTTTACCGAAAATCTTGTAATGAACATAGGTCTTGTAAGAAAGCGACTTAAAACAAGTGATCTGGTTCTTGTGAATAACCCAGTAGGCAAATATACCTCGACAAATGTGTCGGTAATGTACATAAAATCAATTGCCGATCAAGAGATTGTAGATGATGTAATAAAGCGAATAAAATCAATTGAAATAGATGGCATATTAGACAGCTTTTATATCATGCAATACCTGCAAGGTGAAAACATGAATATCTTTCGTCAAGTAGGAAACAGCGAAAAACCCGATGTAGTGGCAAGCAAAATCCTAGAAGGTCGCATAGCAATTTTTGTTGACGGAAGTCCGATTGTTTTGACGGTGCCTTATGTATTGCTTGAAGATATCCAGGCGGCAGACGATTATTATACAAACAGCAGCATTGTCACCCTTCGCAGATTTATAAGAATATTCGGTGCGGTTCTCGCCATTACCCTGCCTGGACTTTATATTGCAATGCAACTTTATCATTACAACATAATTCCCCTTAATACCCTATTCTTGGTTACAAACAGCGTAGAAAATACGCCTTTTTCACCAATGCTTGAAATGATAGTGGTATTGGTCTTATTCGAAATAATGTACGAAGCGGCCCTTAGAATGCCCAGACATTTAGGTGCGGCAACAGGATTGGTGGCCGCACTTGTTCTTGGGGGAACCGCCGTTGATGCCGGACTTATGTCCGCCCCCGCAGTCCTTGTTGCGGCATTAAGTTTGATTACCATGTATATACTTCCCTCCCTCGCCCCACAAATTTCACTTTTGCGATTCATATTCGTTATAATAGGTGGAATGCTTGGTCTTTACGGAATTATTTTGGGTGGTATATTGCTTGTAATATATCTGTGCAGTTTAGACAATTTCGGCACACCTATGCTTGCACCTTTTGCACCATATGTCAAAGGCGATATGCGAGACGCAATCATTATGGAAAACATAAAAGATAGAAAAGGTCGACCAGAATCATATTCGGTCAAAAACAAGACACGTGCGAAGTGAACAATATATGTTAAGACATACGAACAGGGAGAATCAAAAATAAAAAATCACCATCTTTTGCAGAAGTTATAATTGCAGGACTGTGATCGCCTGTAAGTGAAAGTTTAATAAAACCTGCCTGAATGTTACGTAGTGCATCAAAAAGATACTTTGCATTAAAAGATATTGAAAGATCTTTGCCACTTAGATTCGATGGAACACGTTCGTTGATTTTACCTATTTCATTATTTGATGTAACGGTAACAAATTTATCCGCAATTTTTAAGGTCACAAGATTCACTTTGTCAGATCGAACAAGAAGTCCGGCACGCTCGACCGCATTTTCAAATGCACTTCGCTCGACAACGACATCAGACACAAATGATGATGGAATAATTTGGCGATAGTTAATAAACTCGCCCTCTATCAAACGACTTGCAAAAGTTGTACCTGCAACGTTGACCTGGAAAAATTTGTTTTGGATAATGATGTTAACTTCACCGTTTTCCTCGCCACAAAGTTTTTTAACTTCATCAAGACTTCGGGCAGGAATAATTACTTTTGTCTCGCCCAAGTGCGAAGATATAGTTTTTTCAATACGTGCAAGTCTGAATCCATCAAGTGCAACCGCAGTAAGGGTATCTTTTGCAATTTCACAAAGCACACCGCGTAAAACAGGACGACTGTCGTCTGTACTTGCACAGATTGTGGTTTTGGCAATAAGATCACGAAAGTCTTCGCTTTTAATTGAAAAATGTGGTTTTGCATCAAGTTGGATGATGTCTGGGAATTCTTCAACGGGCAAACATTGGAATTTACATACGTTATCGCCATGAGTGATAACTACACTCTCACCGTCACTTGCAATACTTACTTGACTTGCATCAAGTTTACGCAAATAATCGGAAAAGAGCCTTCCCGGAACAATAATCTCACCTTCCTGCTTTACATCTGCCCTAATCTTTTTTTGCACATAGATTTCCAAATCTGTTGCAGACAATGTTAATACACCATCTTTTGCGGTTAATTTAATTCCTTCCAAAATCGGATTAACATTCCTTGTGGTGGCAATACGCCCAACCGTTGCAATTGCATCTTTTATATCAAGTCCTTCGACAATTATCTTCATGCATTTTCTCCTAAAATATGTTATTTCAAGAATAACAAAAAAGAGGATATTTGGCAAGATAATAATTGCTCTTCATTAATTGAAAATAAATATTGACAATATGCATATAAAAAGAAAGTAAAAATGATTTAAAATTACCTGCCAAAAACTTGAAAATAAGTTTAATCAGTGATAGAATGATGTTGTGAACATTGAACAGATTTGGAAAAATGCCCAGAAAAATATAATGGATAAATCGAGTGTAAGTGCGATCAATTTTGATCTTTGGATTAAAACTATGATCGCCATTGAATTTAATGATGGTGTATTCACACTTATGGCGGAGAGTCGTTCTGGAAAAAACTATGCCACAGGTGAAAAACTTTTTTCAGAAATTGAACGAGAAATCAAAGAAGTCGCCCCTATTGTAGAAAAAGTAACAATCATAGATGCGGCCCAACAAGAAGAACGTGAAGCAATTAAAAAAGGCGAACCAATACGAGATAAAGAAACATATGCATCAAAATTTATAACACCCAATCCAACAAAAACATTTGATACGTTCATAGTTGGGCGAAGCAACGAATATGTTTCCGCCGCCGCAGAAGCGGTTGCAAAGGCACCAGGCGAACGCATAAATCCACTTTTTATATATGGTGGAAGTGGTCTTGGTAAAACGCATTTACTAAATGCGATTGCTAATTATATTTCTTCGAATAATCCTAAATTGAAAATTGCATTTGCAACATGTGAAAAGTTTGTAAGTGATTTTGTTGATGCAATGGCATTCAAAAAAAATTCTGTTGCAAGTTTGCGAGAAAATTATCGCAACATTGATGTCTTGCTTATAGACGACATCCACGACATTGAAAATAAAACAGGTACTCAGGAAGAATTTTTCCACACCTTTAATGATTTGTACCAAAACGGCAAACAAATTGTTTTGACGTCTGATCGTCATGCAGATAAATTTCAAAGCCTGACAGAAAGGATGCGAAGTCGATTTAAATCGGGACTTATCCAAGATATTACTTCGCCTGATGTAGAAATGCGAATGGCTATTTTACAAAAAAAGGCTTCGTTAGAAAATCAAAAACTTGAACCAGAAATTATCAAACTTTTGGCCGAAAGAGCTTTTGAAAATCAAATGAATATTCGTGATATGGAAGGCATCTTGCAAAAAGTTATTTTCTATGCCGGATTAAAGGGTCGAGATCGCCCTGCCATTGAAGATTGTTATGAGGCACTTGGCGGACAAGAACGAAGCGAAGTAAAAAAAGTAAACACAACCGCCGATACAATTATCTCCGCCGTTTGCAAATATTTTAATATTAAAAAGGATGATCTTATAGGCAAAAAACGAAGTCGAGAAATCGTCGAGCCACGTATGATAACAATTTACCTAATCACAGAAATCTTGAACATTCCGCTTGTAAACATTGGAAAACTTATAGGCAATCGCGACCACACCACAATCATGCATGGTCGAAATAAAATTGAAGGAATGATAAAAACCGATGCCCGCATCAAACGTATCGTTGATGATCTTCGTGGTATTGTGGAGGGCTAGATGCATATCAAAAAACTTGAGGTCAAGAATTTTCGCAACCACAAAAGTACAATTGTAAATTTCTCACAAGGCACGAATATCCTTGTTGGAGATAATGCACAAGGAAAAACTAATTTATTAGAGGCTGTATGTTTAACCTGTGTAGGAAGAGGTTGGAGAACACGAAAAGATAAAGAAATGATAAACTTTGAAAGTGATTTGGCATCTGTCAAAACAATAACCGCAAAAAAATTTGGCAACATAGAAATCGAAGTTGGAATTTCCAAGCAAAGCAAAAAGACAATTCAAATTAACAAGATTCCTATTCAAAAAATGGGCGAACTTATGGGGCAAATTAACTGTGTGTTTTTTTCGCCCGATGAACTTCGATTAATTAAAGATGCACCATCTGATAGACGTCGCTTTCTAGACATTGACATAAGTCAACTTGACAAAGTTTATTTTTATAACTTACTTCGTTATCATAAAGTACTTGCTCAACGTAATGCCCTTTTAAAATCTGCGGCAACAGAAGATATCGAAAGCGGACTTGACATTTGGGATCGCGAACTTGCAAAGACGGGTACATACATAATTAAAAAGCGAATTGAGTTTCTTGATTTACTTCGACCTCTCACAGAAAAAGTGCATTCTTTTCTTGTATCAGGAAAAGAAACTATAAGTCTGGTTTATGAAAAAAATATTGACATTATAATTACCCATAATGTCAAAGATAGTGTCAACGAAACCAATGACATTTTAAATTTATCAATAAATAATGCTGAATCCATATTTTTAGATGCTTTGAAAAAAAGCAGAACAAAAGACATGAAACTTCGAACAACAAACATAGGACCTCATCGAGATGATATTTACATATCAATCAACGATAAGGATGTACGTACATTTGCAAGCCAAGGTCAACAACGTACTGTTGCGTTATCATTAAAGCTTGCGGAGCTTGAACTCTTCAAAAACCTTACTAATGAGACCCCTGTGTTACTTCTTGATGATGTATTAAGCGAACTTGATGAAAGCCGCCAATCTCGACTTTTCCAAGCAATAAAAGATTGCCAATCAATTATTACCACTACTGCTCTCCCTGAAAACATTATCGATATTAACATAATAAATGTATACAAAGGACAAATTTTAGAATAAGCGTTTAGCCTCTTGCAATACTAATAATAGCGGAACTTACCGTGTTAATGAGTGGATGCACTATTTCAAGTGCAAGGTCATATATCCATGAGGCAACCGTACTGCTTCCAAATAGAAAGTTATGGAGACCTGAGAAAATACTGCCAAGCACCATAATAAACGTTGCAATCACACAAGCAAAGACAAAAAATTTGACCAATCCCAGAAGCATGCCAAGAAGCCTATCCACCTTGTTTACAGTGCCGTTACGTTCTTTAATTCTTCCTATTTTATACTTCAAAATCATAACCATGATTTTGATGAATATAAATACCCCAACCGCAACCATAATATGAAGTGCAATTTGTCCATCACGTTCAATTGTGTTATTTGTAATGCTGTTTATAAGTTGAAGGACCGGTCTTGAGGCAAAAATTGATATTATTACCGCAATTGTTGTGGTAACAAATCCAAGCACAGTTCTCATGAAACCACGAAAACCGCCCCACACCACAAAGGCAATAATTACAAGAACGACAACTATATCTGTGACCACTTTAACCTCTTTATATCATTATTCCCGCCACAAGTCAATCAAGACTTCTTATAATAGAACAAAAGTACCGTACGGTGCGCTCCAATCGAGATCCCAGTACAAATGATTGAAGCAGAAGACAAGTTCGCTCAAGCGAACCTTTATTCTTTTCCTTAATGTCCACGCTTGTATAATTCCTAGACTGTAAAAATGTTCCACGTGGAACATTAATCATTGTCTAACAGTTTTTTGCATATTCTTTCCAGATCATGGCGGTCATAGTATTCGAATATAATTCTTCCATTATGCTCGTTGCCTTGAATAAATGCCTTAGTACCATATTGTTCTGTGAGATCCGATCCAATACGCCTAAGTTCTGGATTCTTTTTTATTCCAGATGGTGAAAATGATTTTTCTACTCCCTTAATTAAATCTTCAAGTTGGCGAACATTTAAATTCTCCATTACACATTTTTTCGCAAATCGAACACATTTGTCAGGGCTTTGAACCGCAACCAAACATTTTGCATGACCAACGGATAATTGATTGCTTTCTATAAATTGTTGAACTTCTTTAGGAAGATTAAGAAGTCTTAAAGTATTTGCAATCGCACTTCGACTTTTTCCCAGAACTTTTGCAACTTTTTCTTGTGTCAACATAAATTCGTCCATAAGTTTTTTTACACCAAGTGCAAGTTCTATTTCGTTTAAATTTTCACGCTGGAGATTTTCTACTATTGCAATTTCCGCAATCTGCCGTGCCGAATAATTCTTGACAAGTGCAGGTACGGTTACAAGTCCTGCAATCTTTGATGCACGCCAACGACGTTCACCTGCGATTATCATAAACCTTGTTCCAACTTTATTTACAAGAATAGGTTGGAACACTCCATTAGCAGTAATACTGTCCGCAAGTTCTTGAAGTTGCACAGGATCAAAAGTTTTTCTGGGTTGGTTTATATTATTGTCGATCAAACTTATATCTATTTCTTGGACGCCGTTTGCAACATTATCTGTTTCTTGCTTTGTTCCACGTGGAACATTTCTTTCTTGTTCCTTATCATCCATTGCCGCCGAGAAAAAATCCGCAGTTTTGACTGTTGCCTTGTCAATATTTGTGCTGTCACTTTTAATTGCTTCGTTTTCCTCATCAAACATTGCAATCAATGCTCCAAGACCTTTACCCAAACCTTTGCTCATATTTACTTTCTCCTTTTGTTCCACGTGGAACATTTCAATATAATCAACAATAACAAAAAATTCTTTCTGAGTCAACAAGTAAAGTGAAAACAATTAGTATTTATAAGCAAATAAATACATGAAGTACTTAGCAAAATTATGTATAAAAATACCCATACACATTTAAACACTTTTAGGAGTTATATATCCGTGGACATTTAAGGAAAAGATTAATGGGTTCAGTTGTGCAAACCTGGTCTTCTGCTTTGATTATTTATGCTAGGATCTCAGTTCAAATACATCACAAAATACTTTTGTACGTTACTATCCTACTTGATATAGTATTAAGAATGTGCTATGCTGTGTCAATGGCAAGAGTTATAGCATTTACAAACCAGAAGGGTGGAGTAGGAAAAACAACAACTTGTGTAAACATGTCGGCGTTTCTTGTAGAAATGGGTAAAAAAGTTTTGATAATCGACATAGATCCACAAGGAAACGCAACAAGTGGAATCGGTGTTGAAAAAAAAGTCGACACCAAAACAATTTATGATGTGCTTTGTGAGCAATGTGATATAAGCGAGGCGGTGCAAACATCTAGTGTAAAAAATCTGGAAATAATTCCGGCAACCGTTGATCTTGCAGGGGCAGAGATTGAACTTGTCCGTATTAACGGGCGAGAGCGTCTTTTGAAAAAATTTCTGGAAAAAGTACAGGCCAGTTATGACTTTATTTGTATTGATTGTCCACCATCGCTTGGCCTCTTGACCCTTAACGCACTTACATGTGCGGATGCACTTGTAATTCCAATACAATGTGAATTCTATGCACTTGAAGGCGTGTCACAACTTATCAACACAATTAAACTCATACGAAGGCAAAATCTTAATCCTGATCTTGATATTGATGGGGTGTTACTTACAATGTATGATAAGCGAAGTACACTCACAGAACAGGTGTCGAACGAAATTCTCAAATTCTTTGGCAAAAAAGTTTTCAAAACAAAAATCCCCAGAAACGTTCGTCTGGCAGAAGCCCCAAGCCACGGATTGCCAATTACAAAATACGATCCAAAAT
>WRAD01000013.1 GCA_009780375.1 Bacillota bacterium | reverse complement strand
TTTTTGGCACGCCTCGAAAAGTCTGAATAAATAAGCAATACAAGAGTTCTTTAAACCCATCTCTTATCTTGCATCAACACAAGCATGTTACTTGCAAGACTTGTTTTGATATCAATAATTCTTTGATTATGACTTCCTCTGAATTTCAAGTCGAGTGACTTTTTTTCAATATCAAACCTTCCATCAATCAAAACATCGCAAAGTTCAAGCAACAAGTGATATTCAGACGGAGCAGAAAGAGATACAAGATCCTCAAATAAAAAACCTGTATAAATCGCAATCTCAATTTTTCTGCCAGAAATAATTTCTCTTTTCCTGACCGCCTTTACAAAAGAAAAAAGAGCAGGGGCTTGGAGAAATGGCTCGCCCCCGCTTAGAGTAATTCCGCTTGTCAGAGGATTTTTATCAAATAATTCTAATAAATAATCAACCGTCCAATCGGTTCCGCCATCCGTCGACCAAGTATCAGGATTATGACACCCCGTACACTTATGCCTGCAACCTTGAGCAAAAACCACAAAACGCAATCCCGGTCCATCCGTAACCGAATCCTGCACAACACCTGCAATTCGAACTTTTGCCACATCCATTTAAGTTGACCTCTTTTTTACCTGTATAAATGTCACTTATGCTTCACCCTATCTTTTTCTTCCGCCTGCTTTGCATTATTAAATCTATCCACAGTACCAACAAGATATCCGGTAATACGTCTTATCCTGTCAAATGGAACTTCTTCATCACTTCGCCCACACCCAGGACAATTGTCACCTATTATGCCATTATAACCACACAATGGGTCACGGTCAATCGGATGATTTACACTTCCATAACCAATGCCTTGTTCTTTCATAAAACGAATAATTTGTTCAAATGCCTCCAAATTTTTTGCCATCTCGCCATCAACCTCAACATAAGTTATATGACCCGCATTTGTAAGTGCATGATAAGGGGCTTCGATTTTAATCTTATCATGGGCAGATACCTTGTATCCAACAGGTACATGAAAGCCATTGGTATAATAATCCTTGTCTGTAACCCCCGCTATTACACCAAATTTTTTCCGATCAAGCCTCAATGCTCGACCGGCAAGGCTCTCCGCTGGGGTTGCAATCAAGGAAAAATTTAACCTAAGTTCCTTTGCTTTGCGTTCACAAAAATCTCTCATAAAACTTATAACCTCAATACCCAAAATACGAGCCTTTTTGTTTTCGCCGTGATGCTTTCCAACAAGGGCGGTCAAAGCCTCGGCAAGTCCAACAAAACCAATACTTAATGTTCCATGTTTGATAACCTCTTCAATTATCTCATTACGACCAAGTTTTTTACTGTCAATCCAAACACCTTGCCCCATTAAAAATGGGAAATTACGTACTTTTTTCTTTTTCATTACATCAAAACGATGCAAAAGCTGTCTTGTCACAAGTTCCATTCTCATTTCAAGCATGGAAAAAAACATGTCAAGACTTCCTTTAGATTCAATCGCAATACGAGGTAAATTAACCGTTGTAAAACTCAAGTTACCGCGTCCATTTACAATTTCGCGTTCAGAATCAAATGTATTCCCAATAACACGCGTACGACAACCCATATATACCGCCTCGGTTTCTGGGCGACCCGGTCTATAATATTGCAAATTAAATGGGGCATCCAAAAATGCAAAGTTAGGGAAAAGTCGTTTCGCACTCACCTTAATAGCAAGTTTAAACAAATCATGATTTGGATCACCCTCATTAAAACTTATCCCTTCCTTGACCTTGAAAATTTGAATAGGAAAAATTGGTGTTTCTCCCCGCCCAAGCCCTTGATACGTTGCCTCTAAAAGACATTTAACAACAAGACGACCTTCTTCACTTGTGTCTGTACCATAGTTTATAGAGGAAAACGGAACCTGGGCACCTGCACGGCTGTGCATTGTGTTTAGATTATGTACAAAAGCCTCCATTGCTTGATGAGTTGATTTTTCTACCTCCACTTTTGTATTTTTTACCGCAAATGCCTGAACTTTTTTTATTTGACCAGATTCCAATTTAAAACTCTTTGCAAGTTCTGCAGCCTCTAATTTTGAAAAACCAGTCATAGCCGCAAGTTTAGGGTAGAGTGAACTTGTTTCCTCAAGTTTTTTATAAAACTCTTTAACCTTTTCTCGGGTCACTTTATCATCAAAAAATGAAATCGCCTTGTATATATTAATTGCGTATATTTTTTTGTAACTCTTTACAACCCCTGGTGCAAGACCATAATCAAACGCCGGGATAGATTGACCCCCGTGTTGGTCATTTTGATTGGCTTGAATCGCAATTGCCGCAAGTGCACCATAACTCATAATATCATTTGGTTCACGCAAAAAACCATGACCTGTTGAAAAGCCACCCTTAAATAATTCCACAATATCTATTTGACAACAAGTTAATGTAAGTGTGTAAAAGTCAAGATCATGAATATGAATTTCACCACTTTCATGTGCCTTAATCGCCTCAGGTGCAAGCACATTTTTAAAGCAGTAGTCCTTACTTCCTTCGCTTCCATACTTTAACATTGTTCCCATCGGCGTATTGCCATCTATGTTTGCGTTTTCTCGTTTACTATCACTTTCTTCTGAATCCGATTTGGTAATTTCTTCATAAGTTTTAAACAACTTTGTTCCCATCTCACGAAGTCTTGCCCTCTCTGCACGATATAAGATATATTTCTTTGCGACAAAAACATAACCATTATCCATAAGAACCTGTTCGACAACATCTTGAACTTCTTCAACCGTAGGGCTTTGCTTGGAAAATTTCTCCACAAGTATTTCTTCGACAAGCTTTGCAAGTGAAATCGCTTCTTCCTCGTCGGTTGCACGTCCGCACGCATCCATCGCTTTATTTATTGCATAGATTACTTTGTCTAAACTGTAATTTACTCGTCTTCCATCTCTCTTAACGATTGTCTTAATCATTATATCCCTCCCATATACACAAGCTCTTGTATTCGACCCCAGCATACAACCACAATATGTTGTGTGTCAACCAAATTCCCAGTCAAATTTTCTATACCAATTCTGACAAATGCAATATCAAATACTTGCTTCTTAATTATCGCTTGCAAACTTGCAAAGTTTGCCCTATAATGTCATCATACTCTTTCCGAGTGAAATCAAAAATATAATATATAACTTAAATATACAATTAATTATAAGGCTATGGGGAAGCTGTGCTAAAGGAGTTTTAATAATGGCGACACTGAAAGTAGAAAATCTATTCAAACATTATCGTAATGCAAAATATATATCCGCCCGCAACATAAGTTTTGATGTCAAGGAAGGAGAAATTTTTGGTTTCCTTGGAATCAACGGGGCAGGAAAGTCAACCACTATTAAATGTATTACCGGCATTATCCCATTTACATCAGGATGTATCCAAGTTTGCGGACATGACATAGTCACCAACCCTTATAACGCAAAGAAAAATTTCGGTTTTGTCCCTGATAACCATGCGGTATATGACAAACTCACAGGTGTTGAATATATTAATTACCTTGCCGACCTTTACCAGGTATCCTCTGAACAACGCAAAGAAAACTTTGACATGCTTGTAGATAAATTTAATATGCGCAACAGCGTAAATAACCAAATATCAAGTTATTCCCATGGTATGAAACAAAAAATTTCCATCATAGGTGCATTGATTCACAGTCCTAAACTTTGGATTTTGGACGAACCAATGGTCGGTCTTGACCCTCAATCAATCTTTGAGGTCAAAGAATATATGAAAGAATACGCCGCTGCTGGGAACAGTGTCTTCTTTTCATCACATAATTTAGACACGGTTGAACGACTTTGCGATCGTGCGGTTATCGTTCATGGTGGACGCGTTATAAGAGACATTGATTTAAAAGAATATCGCAAAACAGGCAAAGATCTTGAAAAAGAATTTATTGAACTTACAAAAGCGGCAACCGCAACTCAAAATCAAATGAGGCAAGAACTTGGACAAAAAGAAGATCTTTTGGCAAAAGAATACGGCAAAGGCAAAGCAAACAAAATGATAATCAAGCAAATCAAAGATGAACTTGATAACGAAATCGGCCAAACAATCCCTAGGAAAGAGGAGGGTGACGATGAGCAAGATTAAAAAAACATTGAAACCCGATCAAGATATAAAAAAAATTACACTAGAAAATGTAAATGTAACTATAGAAACAAAAGAGCCAGAAATTAAAAAACCTTCAAACTTTAAATCAAATATCAAAAAAGTTTGGACACTTATGAAGCTCCAGTTTAAATCACGTATTGCTATGCCAAAAAACCGTGATGCAAAAACCATTGCAAAATACACAGTTGCGCTTTTGGCTGTGCTTGGTATTCTTGGTGGACTTATCTTTGTTTACTACTCTTTCGCAAATCAATTTATCACAGATAATCCAAACACAAACCTTGGACACGAATTTCTGATATTTACAATCCTTGCTTTTATGATTTTACAACTCTTCTTTATGATTCCTACACTTATAAGGGTATTGGATGTAAATAATGATAGAGAATTACTTTTGAAATTACCTGTATCACACAAACAGATCTATCTTTCAAAGGTAATCGTTACATATATAATGGAAGTCCTGTTCGCAACCGTTATCCTGCTTCCAATTCTAATAGCCTATGGTGTTGCAAGTAATATGCACTGGGGATTTTTCTTTTATATCCCTGTGATACTTGTTTTTATTCCTGTAATTCCATTCTTTTTGGCAAATGTTGTGCTTTTTCCGATTGCAAAACTTATAAATTTCTTACGCTCACGTACACTTTTAACTTCAATAGGTTACCTTGTTTTGCTTGTTACTTTTATCATCCTGTATATGCAAATAATTGAACAAATAATGACCGCAGCCACCGACAGTGCCAATTTCGAGGCAACACTTCGTGACAACGCAGGATTAATTCAAAACATCGCATCTTGGTTTTGGCCTCAACGAATCTACGCCGACCTTTTTGGAACAAGTCTTCAAACAAACATCCTAAGTCTGGTACTTATTCTAGGGGCAAGTTTCGTTTTACTTGTCGCATCTTATTACATAGGCGCATGGAACTTTAAAAAAACTTATCAAGAAGAACGCATATCATATTTTTCCATCAATCGCAAACCAAGTTTCAAAAAATGTCCTTCATGGCTTGCAACAACAAAAAAAGACTGTCTTAACATTTTCAGAAGTTCTAACTATACTTTCCAGTTCTTGCTCATAGTTGTAATTACACCTATCCTCGTCTTTTATGTCAATCGTATCGCAATGTTTTCTGCCGCACAAACTTTCCAAGGCACACAAGACACCTATGCCGCATCAGGCATGATCTTTGGCATTAGTATTCTTGTTATGTTTATATTACTGCCACTTGCCGCAAGTTTCGCCGCATCAAACATATCAAGGGAAGGGCATAACCTTTATCACACAAAGTTAATCCCGGTTCATTTCAGAAAGCAATTACTTATAAAGTCATTAATCGTTTTCATCCCTATACTCTTATCAATTATCCTAAGTGTCGGACTTATGATGATTCCGTACCAGCCACTTGCAATGTCCGAGGCAACATTTAACGTTTCAAGCATCGATGCATTCTGGATTTTTGGAATCGCTACGTTAATGACTATGGGTTATATTGCACTTGGAACCTATCTTGATCTTAAAAATCCGCTTTGTAACCAAGTCGGTGGGGCAGAACTTACAAAATCTACCGCCTCTGTGAACACCGTAATGGTTATTGGCGTGGTTGTTGGGGCTTTAATGGGTGTACTTGCCGTGTTTGGTGCATTTTATAACTTCCTTCAACTTGGTCCTTCATGGATAGGAAACCTTGCGACTATGGGAAGACATACTAGACCAATTTTTGCAAGCATTGCAATTATATTTGCGGTTGCAGCCGTTACTCTCTTACTTGTCCATGGCCCTAAACAATATCGAAAATTGGAGGCTGTATAATGAAAAAAATCATATTAATCCTCGTTCTTGTTCTTCCTGTTGTGGTTACCGTCCTTATATATATGGTTGCCGGATTTATCGTACGTGAAATGAATGTACCCTTTCTTACCGCCGTTCGTCTCAATCATACAAATCTTAACGCCCAATCAACACTTGTTCCAACCGGCGAAAATTATTTGATAATACGAGAACTTCGGCAAGGTGATCGCATTCGTCTGAACAACTATATAATCCCTGTACCTTCGCGTGTACCATTCTCAACATTATCATTCGAAATAATCTATGGTGGTGGAAACCAAGGCGAATATAATAACTCTCTTCGTATTGAACAAAGTGGCAATAATGTATACCTTGTCGCCTATCGTCCATTTGCAAATCCTAACCCAGATGGTGGTAATGATTTCCAAGGTCGTGGTGTCGAAGTTCGTATTTTAGGAACAGGTGGAACCCCATTAAGTACAATTTTCGTAGAAGACGTAATCGCTTAAATCCTTACAAGCCAACCAAGAAACACGCCGCCTGTTGCAATAACTATTGTAGATAAATAAATAACCATATACAGTTTCTCGGTTGTATTCATACTGTACCGGTTTCCAAAAATGCGATTGTGTAAATATAACAACCCTACTTGTCCAATAATCGAAGCCGTCGCAATAAGCGCCATCGCCCAAAGTGGCAAACTTGCAATTATGAACCATGCGACCATTCCCACATTTATCGCCCCCCCACCCAAATAAAGGGCATAAAGCAACCACAATACCATAGGCGAACTTGACACTTTCACATAACTCTTCTTAAGTTCTCGCATCAACTCGATATATTCTTTTTGTCTGTGCGGACGTAATTTACTTTTTATATAGGTTTCAAACAACTCGATATATTCCATATTGCGAACCGTCAGAGTTTTTGTCAAAAACTCTTCTGCAAATGATGCTTTCTTTTTTATATTTGCAAAGCGCGATAAATAACTCTTCACATAAAGTGTTTCATACTTATTCATCTTAACAACAAGATAAACAACCTCTTCATGCATCGGAAAATTTTTTTCCACAAGCGATAAAACACTTGCAGGAACTTCTGGCCCATAACGTGCTTCCATTTTGATACACTTGGCAATGATTTCACTTGTATGTGATGAATCAGAACAAATTTTATCAAGCCCCTCAATCGCCTCCAACGCACTTGTGTTCTTTTCACAAAGTGGACATACAACAAAAGGATCTTTCATAGACACCAAAATCAATCCACTACATTTTGTGCAAAGTGCAGGCTGATACCCCATATCCCATATTATCACAGAATTTCATTTAAATTCATTACAGAATCTTGCTTTTTAAAATGCTTTTGTTATAATAATACATGAAAGATGTTGTTATAGAGGCGGCACCCATCGCAGGCTGGACAGATCAGGCGTTTAGGCGAGTACTTGTAAAATGTGGGGCAAAGGTTGTATACACAGAAATGGTAAGTGCCACAGCATTGGCATACGAGAGCGAAAAAACACTCGAGTTATTAAAATCCGATTTTGATATATTAACACTGGATAATGAAAAAGTTAAGACAATTGTACAATTATTTGGAAAAACACCTGAACATTTTGAATATGCAATCAAAAGCAAACACTTGGTTAACTTTGACGAAATAAATATCAATATCGGTTGTCCCGCACCAAAGATTATCAAAAACGGAGAAGGTTCCGCATTGATGAAAACCCCAGAACTTGCAAGAAAAATTATCACAGCATGTGTAAACGCAGAAAAAGAAAGAGCAGATAAGAACCCTAGACCTATTACCGTAAAAGTCAGACTTGGATTTACAGAGCCAAGCAACGAAACGAATCGTCAAAACTCACTGCAAAATCTAGTAGACTTTGCAAAAATGTGTGAACAAGCAGGGGCGGCTCGCATAATAGTACACGGTCGATATGCAAGTCAAGGATATAGTGGAATTGCAGATTGGAAACAAATCGCAAATGTGGTTAACGCGGTACAAATCCCTGTAACCGCAAATGGCGATATCGTTTGTGAACAAAGTGCAAAAAAATGTCTTGATATCACAAATGCAAAAGGACTTATGGTTGCAAGAGTTTTATTCGGCAAGCCTTGGATGATAAATAATCTCGCTCAAAACATATCCCTAGAAAAAATTAAGGAAATTATACAATATCATATAAAAGTGGTTCTTGAATTACAAGGCGAAAATGGTTTTAGAGAAATGAAAAAACACCTTCTTGCATATTGTGACAGTTTAAAACTCTCAAAAGAAATAAAAAGAAAAGTCGCCGTAAGTGGCGACTTTGCCGAGGCAAGAAAGTTAATGGATGTACAATAAGAATATCTAGCCAGTTATAGCCTTGTAAAGCTTGTTAACAAGGTCATCAATTTTAATACGCTCTTGTTCCATAGTATCACGATAACGAATTGTTACCGCATTGTCTTCAAGCGTTTCATAATCAATTGTAATACAAAATGGTGTACCAATTTCATCTTGCCTGCGATAACGTTTACCGATTGATGCGGCATCATCATAAGTGGCCATAAAATGCTTTGACAAAAGTGAAAATACTTCATCAGACTTTTCCGATAGCCCTTTTTTCTGAAGTGGCAAAACCGCAACCTTGTACGGTGCAATGGATGGTTTTATTTTCAATACTATACGAATATCTGGGGTTTCTTCGGTTCCCAGATTCTCTTCATGATATGCATCGGAAAGAACCGCAAGAACAAGTCTATCCGCACCATGCGATGATTCAACAACGGTTGGTATAAATTTTTCATTTGTTATTGGACATGTATATTCCATTGATTTTCCACTGTGTTGTGCGTGAGAACCAAGATCATGTTGCCCTCTGTGATGTGTCCCACCTATTTCACCAAAACCAAACGGAAAATTATACTCTGCATCAACGGCGGCCTTTGCATAGTGACATAAAACGGCATGGTCTTTGAACCTAAGTTCTTTTTTATCAATCCCAAGGCGTTCAATATAAAACTGCATTGCTTTATTCTTAAACACTTCATAGTCATTTAAACTTGAACTCTCTTTTGTGAAAAGTTGATATTCAAGTTGTTCAAACTCTATTGTGCGAAATGTAAAATTTCCTGGTGTGATTTCATTGCGAAATGCCTTTCCAATTTGTCCAACGCCAAACGGAACCTTTAACCTTGATGCACGTTGAAGATTAAGAAAATTCACAAATTGCGATTGGGCCGTCTCTGGACGAAGATACACCGTTGATGTTGAATCATCCGTCACCCCACGTTGAGTCTTGAACATAAGTGAAAACTGGCGAATACCTGTCCAATTATGTTTGCCACAATTTGGACAAGTTACACCGTTGTCGGTTACAAAACTTTCCATACCTTTTTCGCCTAATGCTTCTGCATTTATGCCTTTGCCTTGTTTACTGTTCTCAATAAGGTGATCCGCCCTGTGACGCGTTTTACAATCTTTACAATCCATAAGTGGATCGGAAAAGCCTGCAACATGGCCACTTGCAACCCAAACATTTGGGTTCATTAGAATACCGCCATCCATACCGACAGAATTTTTGTCCTCTTGAACAAAAAACTTCCACCATTCACGCTTTATGTTATTTTTAAGTTCAACCCCCAAAGGGCCATAATCCCAAGTATTTGCAAGACCACCATATATTTCGGAACCCGCAAAAATAAATCCGCGGTTATTACAAAGTGCCTTTAGTTTTTCCATTGTAAGATTATTTTTGTTTTTCATAGTGCATTATATCATAAAATTTAACTTGTTGTTTAATAAGCTAATACTCACTGACCATTTAAGTTTTCATCTTTATGCAAATCTTGTTGTTCTTCATGGTTGGTTTCATATTGACATTGTTATAATTCGGTTTTGCCACATACTACGATCTTTTATATTGTAGAAGTCAAGTGCAGAAAAGGTATTAAGATATTCTTTCAAGGTCTCAACACTTTCTTTTCTTATCGCTCGCATTTTTAAACCTTCATCATAATTGCTTTTAAGTTGACCAAGTTCTTGCTCGATATCCAGTTTGGTTGCAGATTGCTTTGTAAACTCCCTCTCCAGATCATTAATCTGTACAAAGAAAGCCTCGAAATCAATAGATTCCATTTCCAGTCTTAAGAAGGTTTCTTCATCTTTTGAGAAAGATTCAAGATTATATATCTTATCAAAGGCTTCAAAGGTTGTTCTTGGTTGTTTTCTTCCATACATAATCATACTATGCATCAAAAAATTTGTCAACTAGTGATAACAAATCATAAATATGCCTCGACATCTTTTGACACAAATGAGATATAATAATGCATCGGGTTGGGGGAGTGTACTTATGTGGGAAATCATACGTGCGATATTGATGCTTCTTACAGGGGTGGGGGTTTTTCTTGTCGGCGTTGTTATGTTTACACATAAACTTGAAAAACCAAGTGACAGAATGTACAGATTCTTTGCAAAAACAGGTCGCAACAGATACACAGGTGTTGCAATGGGAACAGGCTTGACAATGGTTACACAATCCTCAACCGCAACAAGTGTAATCGTAATTGCACTTGTCAATGGTGGGGTACTTACATTATTCCAGGCAACCGCAATAATTATGGGTGCAAACGTAGGGACAAGTTTGACAAGCCTTTTAACAACATTGTCTGCTTTTCCAATACGCTATGGCTTCATGATGCTTGTGTTTGCAGGTGCTTTGATTAAACTGTTTACAAAACGTCCTAAATGGATTTATGCAGGAAATTTGTTCATAGGCATTGGACTTTTATTCGTTGGACTTCATATTATGTCAGGTGCATTCAGCGATAATCAAATTCTAATGGATACATTTACCGACTTGTTCCAGGCGGTCACTTTTCCATTATTATTAATTTTAATTGGTGCGGTTTTTACAATAATCATGCAATCTTCAACGGCGGTAATTGGAATCTTGGTGGTTCTGGTAAGCCAAGGTCTTGTTGATTTTTCTTCGGTCATGTTTCTTATTATTGGAACCAATATCGGCACAACATTTACAACAATAATCGTATCACTACCCGCAAATCGCGATGCAAAACGTGTTGCGTGTGTACAGGTTCTCTTCAAGTTAATAGGCTCTGCGGTATTTACTATAATTTTTTGGCCATTGCAATCACTATTTGTACCTTGGTACCAAAACCTGATAACCCAAGCCGTGTGGCAACTTTCGGTGTTTCATGTAATATTTAACGTTGGAACCATGTTCATGCTTCTTTGGTTAATAAAACCTCTTAATTGGCTTGCATATAAAATCATTCCTAAAAAGCCCTCAGGCGAAGGCTTTGATGTCGAAGCAGAAGAACAAATCGTTGACATTGTCCAGTAATCTGCACGTAAAGTAATCTATGGTTTAGAGTGCATAGCAATCGCTTCTCTAAGTTCTGTATCGGTTACATTCTTGATTGGATACATATTGTTGTCGTTCATGTACTTAAAAACTTCGAATTGATGTGCGGTCGTACGTTCATTCGTTTTTGTCACAACCGCACGCATGTTTTTACAGTTTGAATGTTGAATAGCCATACCACTTGCGTTCATAAGATCGCGCAAGTGTGCCAAAACATCTTGCATCATAAGTTTGTCATTTAATGCCTTCATTATAACTCCTTTTATTTATTTACAAGCCCTGCCGATTTTGGCAAAGGGTTTTTACCGACATCACCTTCCAGATACTCTAAAATTTCTTTATGGTTTTTTTCGCTTGTTTTAATGATGTCATGCAACAATGCCGTTGCTTTTTTATCACTTACCATATCTGTGTAATGTAATGCAACGCCTTGCAAAAGTTTTTCTTGATTAAGTATTTCACTTAGATTTTGTAAATTTTTAACCGCTATCATCTTGTATACCTCCTTACAAACTGTTATAACCATTAAGAAACATTATTAAACCGCATCATCTAATAATTGGTTTATATAAATCGTATCAAGCCATTTAAACTCTTTCCGCAACTTGTCAAGTTGATTTATTCCAAGACCAAAATTGTTTAAACGAAGTGAACAAAGTTCAATCCCCTCACTTATATGTCTAAATACCGTACGAAGTCCAATGTCAAGATTCTTTGCAATTTGTGGTGCAGCCAGTTTTTCCAAAAAATACATACGCATGACTTGCATATTTTTCACTGGAAGTGAATTAATTAATTGCTCTATTTTATTTTTAAGTCCTATAATTCTTTCTTTGCGAACTATACGGTCAATAACACGAGAAACAACAGACTCGGCATCCATAAGTGAATCAAAACTTGCATGGATTATACGGTTAATAAGTTTTTGATTGTAATTAATCCTATCATTCATCTGTGGATAAGCGGCGAAAAGTACTTTAACATAATTCCTATATATTTTTGTATTCTTCGATTGCATTGTGAAATCACTCCTTTACATGGCATCTTCCCCAATGTGTATACTTGTAATTCATTTCACGGCTTACGTTATTTACCGCAATAAAGATGATTAACTATAACATGCAAATTTTGTCGAAGTCAATATCACCGTGCCAACTTATTTCACTTCGATTTATTAACAAACCTTTATTTAACAACCCAATATATATGTGATATGCTTAGATATGGACATTAAAAAACTCACAAAAGAATATTGCGATTTGGCCCCGGATCACCACGATAGAAACCCCAAAGAAAAGCAACAAGCAATGATTGACCTTATAAAGACACATGTTTCCAATATTGATTGGACATTCGAAGATGAGGATGAGATTTTCTCTCTTCTAACCGCAGTCATAAATTGCAATGATTTGCAAAGTTTTCAAATAATACTTGATTCTGGTTTTGATATTAATACAGTTAACTCGAAATTCGAAACTATTTCAATGTTTCTTTCGCGCAATGCTTTTGAAATAGATATGGAAGATTCCGCACAATTTCTAGAACTTGTTAAAAATGCCGGCGCAAATTTCACAAAACGCTCTAGTGCCGATACAGACTTTTTTTGGAATGCATTTAATGATCAAGCCCAGATGGACAGAATACAAAAATCAGAAGATGAACGAGCACATATACTTAAACTTAAAGAAAATCACAAAGCAGGTAAACTTCATGATATATTCGAACGAAGAAAAGCAGAGGGCCCATTGCCTGCAAAAAGCCCCGACTTGCAGGAACTTGAACGTATAAAAAATATGCCAGGCTTTATGGAAACGGTTGGTGAGCCACAAGCCGATGGTTTTACCCTTTATCACTTGGCGGTCAAGAATAATGCACCGTTATCTATTATGAAACACATCTTGAAAAATGGTCACGATGTTGATGCACAATGTACCCGAAAAGGCGATCACTATCTTGGAGAACCAGACATGCTTTTAACCGAGCGTGCAATCCATATTGCATGCAACAACACAAACATTAATATGGTTAATCTTCTTTTAGAATATGGTGCCGATGTAAATTATCCAAGATCAGACGGCAAAACTCCGCTTCAAATTGCAATCTCTGCACAACCACCAAGATGGACAGGAAGCTATTGGCGAAATAACTTTAATGAACGTCGTCGACAATTAATTGAAAACCTGCTGCAATTATCAAATGCCAACGTTATTAAACAAGTACTCAAAGTCGCTGCTTCAAGCATATTTAATTTACTTAACCAAAGTGATGGGGCAATAAACAGTTTCCTTGAATCAAAGAACATTGATTTAAAGGATATTGTTTATGATGATGGAACGACGATACTACACGAAGCGACCAGAACAGGAAATTTTGAATTGTTTAAATACTGTGTGAAATCTGGCATCGATTTGAATGTTACAAACAATTCCGGCGACACACCACTTCATTTCGCATGTGCCGAACAACAGGACAAAATAACTATGCAACTTATAAAACTTGGTGCAGATTTTGAAAAAAAGAATATTAAAAACATTTCGCCACTTGATATTTTGACAACAAAAGGCAATGCCCCAATGATAGAATTTGCACTTTCAAGAAATCCATAAAAAAATAGTCAAAAATATACACGATGCAGTATACTTTGACAATGGATATTAAACAAATCTCTGACATGTACTATGAACTTGCAACAAAGGGCAGGTTTGATGCCAAAGTTAAACCAGAATATGTACAGGAAAAACTTGACTTTGTCAAAAAACATGTTGCAACAATTGATTGGATATTCGAAGACCCTGACGACATTTTGAAACTCGCCGCATCTATGGTTAAAGCCGAAGATACAGAAAGTTTCAAAATAATGCTTGATTCTGGTTTTGATATTAACTTGGTGAATTCAAAATTTGAAACAATCTTTACAAGGCAATACACTTGGTTTCATCGCCACGTAGACTTTGTAAAATTGGCTCTTGAGGCAGGTGCAGATTTTACAAAACGCACACGAAGCGACCAAGATTTTTTCTGGATTGCAATGACAGATTCAACAAGAATGGAACACATTCAAAAAGAGGAAGAACAACAATTCCGTACACTTAATTACAATGGGCCTTTTAAGGATATGTATAAAGATTATATCCCTGAAGAAATCAAAGCAAAAAAAGATTTGGAATATATCATATCTTTGCCTGGATTCATGCAAACAGTTGGAGAACAACGTGCCAATGGTAAAACCCTTTATCATACCGCGGTAAGCAACGATGTGCCACTTTTCATCGTCGAGGCAATCTTAAAAAATGGTCACGATGTTGATGCATCATGCACTTATCAAGAAATTGGCGGCAAAAGTATCACCGAACGCGCAATTCACATTGCATGTGAAAATGCAAACATTGAAATGTTCAAATTACTTGTTAAATATGGTGCCGATGTAAATTATCCAAGATCGGATGGAATGGCACCGCTTCAAATCGTTGCCGATGCCCAACAACCACGACGACTATTGCATAAAGACAAAGAAAGATACACAAAACGCTGCAAAGAACTTTGTAAAATAGTACTTGAACTATCCGGCGCAGAAGTTATAAAGAAAACACTTACTCAACTTGGTACGCGTTTGTCAAGGGCACTTAACAAAGATTTTGTGGCACATAATATGTTGGAAATTCTGCTTGGTTCTGCAAAAACAGAACTTGAAAATATTGCTTCGGACGATGGAACAACTCTGTTCCATAATGCATGTAAGTCAGGGGACTTTGAATTATTCAAACAATGCGTAAAAACAGGGATAGATTTGAATGTTACAAATAATGCTGGTGATACTCCATTACATTTCGCATGTGCCGAACAACAGGACAAAATAACTATGCAACTTATAAAACTTGGTGCAGATTTTGAAAAAAAGAATATTAAAGATGTTTCACCGCTTGACATTTTAACAACGAAAGGCAATGCCCCAATGATAGAATTTGCACTTTCATTCAAAAAGTAGTAAACTTAAAAAACAACTAATCAGGAGGAAATTATGGAATTTGAAAAAGCACTTGTAAACGCATGTAAGAACAACCAGATGAGTGTTATAAGACTTCTTACAAAAAAGAAGGTCAATCTTAACTATCGTGACGATTGGGGAAAAACACCTCTTGTTTATGTTTCACTTAAAGGAAATCTAGATGCGGTAAAACATCTAATTAATGCGGGGGCAGACGCAGATGCTACTGATGATTTCCAGAATACTGCATTACACCATGCGGTTGTGTCAAAGAACACCGAACTTGCTAAATATTTTTGCTCACTTGGCTCTATTGATATAAACACACGTAACAAGGATGGAAACACCGCGTTACTTGTGGCAACTGAATTGTTTGACAGAAACATGGTAGAAGTTTTGACAAAAGCAGGTGCAAAAGACCTTGCAAACTTTAAAAATGACACCGCTATGAGCATCGCCTCAAAAAATGGTGCAAGTGCAATCGTAGAGTTATTATTACTTGCAGGAGACGATTCATATGAAGAAAGCACTCCAGACGATTCCCAAGATGATGACGACTCGGAGGTTGATTCAACCGATGAATAATCCCCAGTACTGGCAAACAAAAACCACCTATGGTGGTTTTATTTTTATTTAGGTTTTTTGTTTTCAAGCAGACGATATGTTTCGTGAACGGTTGCAAGGAAATCTTCTTCCGCTTGTGTTAATTCAAGACGTGTTTTTTCTTTGTACTTTTCATATTCGCCAGTTGCGTGTTCCATTGCGTTTTCATGGCTTATCGTTCCTGCGTGGGTCAACAATTCCTTTTTATTAAAACGCAAGAACATATCAAGTTTTTCAATCCAGTCTGTCATTTTCATTGCTTGTTCTTGTTCGGCTTGATCTTCGGCATAGTCAAGGTACATTGACACAATACGATTAAGTTGAGTGATTTCTTTTTCGTTCAAGTAATTCTTGGCGATTGTAGCCTCGTCCTTTGTTGGTTTATTGCCTTTGAAAGCGGTTAAACCCATGAAAGGCAATTCCGCATTTGCACGACCAACAATCAATTCGGCGGCGGTTTTGCCGTGTACGGCAAAGTGCATCTTGTTTTGGACTATTTTGAAAAACTCTCTTGTTGTTTCTGCCTTTGGATCATAATCAACACTTGTCGCATAAATGTCGAGAATTTGACGATAGAAAACTTTTTCGCTTGACCGAATATCACGGATACGTGAAATAAGTTCTTTGAAGTAATTCCCACCGCCTGCACGTTTCAAAAGTTCGTCATTCATCGCAAAACCTTTGCGAACGTATTCTTCTAAAATTTCGGTTGCCCATATACGAAACTGTGTCCCACGCAAAGAGTTTACACGATAACCAACGGCAAGAACTACATTCAGCGAGTAATGTTCAGTTGGCTTGAATTTAGTAATTTGCAATTTTTGCAAATTACCATTTGGATCAAGTTCACCAGTTTCAAACACGTTCGCAATATGCCGTGAAACACCTGACACGTCCACATCGAACAACTCCGACATTTGTGCTTGGGTAAGCCAAACCGTGTTTTGATTTGGGTCAATGTTTACTTGGACTTTTGTTTTGCCGTCCGCAGACGTGTACAATATTATTTGGTTATCCATTTTGTTTTTCCTCCTTTATGATCTTCACAGTTTTCTTTTTGTCTTTTGCATTGATATTCATGTTGTTAGGTGAACTTATTTTTATGTTCAAATCGTCATCAATGTAAAAGGCTATGGACTCGCCATAATCAACACCCAATATCTCTCGAATTTTCTTGGGAACTGTTATCTGTCCTTTGGTGGAAAGTATGACCTCTTTGTATTTCAAGAAACAAACTCCTTTTGGTAAAAAGTAAAGAAATCTTTACTTTTTCCAGTCTATCACAAATTTGAAAACACGTACAAGCGAAAACTGTGTGCGTTTACCTTTTTATGAAATCGGTGTTTCTGTCACGGCTCGTTACCGAGATTAAGAGCATAGAAACAAGAATTGCAAAAGCACACATGGAAGTTGACGAATTGACCAATCAATTCTTGTCCGCACGTAACGAGTTGCTAAAATCCAAGATTGAACAAAAAAGGTGGAAACGAAATTGACGACATATCATTTGACGATATGAGTTGTGCGGAAATCATAGATATAAATGACGGCAAAACAAAAGCGTTCCAATTTGGTCAGGGTTCGACTTGCGATAGCAATGTCGAGTTACCGAGAGTTCAAATTAGAACGCAGTTGGCGGAGAGAGTGGGGATCGAACCCACGCACCAGTTTCCCAGCCTACCTCCTTAGCAGGGAGGCCCCTTAACCGCTTGGGTATCTCTCCAAGAGTACGTATAGTATACACCAGATTCTTTTAAATGTAAAGTGCTTATTGACAGGAGGAGTGCCCACCCACTGTCTTTGTGATATAGTATGACATGGGGAAAGAAAATCAAGTTGGGTGCAATAAATGTGGTGCAGTTGCCAGTCAAATTAAACAAGGATTCACAAGTGCTGGAAGTC
>WRAD01000012.1 GCA_009780375.1 Bacillota bacterium | reverse complement strand
TTGGTTGGTTGGTTGGTTGATATTCATACATTTATTAAATTTTACCTTGAATTGCGAAAAATGTCAAATTAATTCTTGCCTAATGCGATTTTGTAGAGTATCTTGTATCTAAGGAGCATATTAAATTAGATGAGTACTTTAGACAATGTAATGGTTATTTTACTTGTCGTGGTTGCCTTGATGGGTGCACACGGACTTTTATTCCAGGTTATTGGACTTCTTATGCCTGCACGTAAATTCAAAGAAACAGAGAACAAGTATAAATATTGCTTTTTAATTCCTGCAAGTAACGAAGAATCGGTTATTGCCGCATCTATTCAAAGTATCAAGGCACAAGATTACCCAGAGGAATTAATAACAATATTTCTTGTCGCCGATAACTGTACAGATAAAACCGCAGAAAATGCAAGGGCGGCGGGTGCAATAGTTTACGAAAAAACATGTCGTAATCCAAGAGGTTTGAGGCGTAAAGGTTTTGCACTTAAGTATCTTGTTGAATGTATTAAAAGAGATTATCCAGATGGAATTGAGACATGGGATGGGTGTTTTATACTTGATGCAGATAATGTAATCGCACCAACTTATGTTACCGAATATAACAAGGCTTTTGATAACAAGCGTTATGACTTTTTCAATGCATATGTCAACAGTTCAAATTTTGCATCAAATTTCATCGCATCTGCAAGTGGTATAAGTATAATGGGTGGTAACACTAACTCTGCACGTCCTATGGGTGTATTGGGAATAAGTCAAGTCCTACGAGGTCGAGGGTCTTTATACAGAAGTTACTTGCTCGCAAATGGCTTTAAATGGACAGGGCTTACAGAGGACAGCGAGTCAGGAGCATATTTAATTTCACGTGGTTATCGTGGAACTTATTGCGAGGCGGCGGAACTTTTTGAAGAGCAACCTATCACGGCAAAAATATTTTTCCGACAACGCCTAAGATGGACACGTGGATCGTTTATTGCATGGCTTAAATATTGTTTTCCGTTTTTAATTGGAATATTCTTGCCAAGAGATTGGCGTAAAAATAAACCAAAGACCTATGTGAAACGGAAACAAACTTTTTTTGATGGACTTTTAAAACGTTTAAGTTGTTGGGTCAATTTTTGCAGAATGTTTCCAACCAATGTATTGACTTTTATGATAAGTTTTGTCTATCCAATTACGGTAGGTATAATTGCGGCGGTGCGTCCAGGAGATACAAATATAACCACTATGCTTATAGTTGTTGGTCTTTATTATGTGTCAAGTTATTTTGGTGCATTAGCAAGAAATTTCGTTATAATTGTAAGAGAGCATAAACGTCTTAGAATAAAACCACGCCAAGTCATGAAAACAATGTGGCTTTGGCCTTTGTTCGGAATACTTATGCGTTATGTACGTCTTTATGCACTTGTCGTACCTGTTGGTTGGAAAAAAATTCCGCACGTCGAGGATAGAACAATTGACGATGTTCTTGCAGATAAAACACTTGGTGACGCGGTTGACGTACAGGTTGAAAAGTTCAAATCACGCAATAAAAAAGATGCAAAACCGACCATGGATGACGTTTTAGATGATGACCAGGAACCTGACACAAAAATCGAAGGAGGTGAGAACAATGTTACCTGATGGACCACTTCAAATTGCTTTGGCGACTGTTGTTATTGGAATATTTGGATATTTGGCGGCAACAATTATTTCAATGTTCATTGTAAAATGGCTTGTTTTCTTTTGTTCGAAAAGACGCATAAATTTTGAATACACACGAAAATTTTGGGGACATTGCACAATTGGGCTTGGTGTTGTTGGTGCACTTGGTATTATATTAATTGGGTTTACATCTATACAATCTTGGCTTGGGTTTGAAAGGAATGATTTTATATTCTTGGGTGTTATATTTGTAACTTATGCGTTTATTGGGATGCTTGCAACTGTTGCCAAAAAAGATTGGGTTTAATTGATTTGGTAAGGTATACTTGATAAGAAATGAAAAATAATCAAGATTTTGAGAAATATTTTTATGTGGTTTGTGATGAACTTGGTGTAGATGCGGCAAGTGTTAATATAAATTTACATTTTGTCGACAGCGAAGAAATTACCACTGTTAATAAGCAATATCGTGGAAAAGACCAAGCAACCGACGTGTTGTCATTTCCACTTCTTCATTTGCAATCAGGGGATATTCCGTCAGTTGAAAATTTTGCGAATGATATAAATCCGGAAACCGGCAAAATTGAGATGGGTGATATTTTAATATGTGAAGAAATGGCGGGCATAAATTTAACCGATGACATGTGTGAAATTGAAGATAGAATTGGCTTTTTATATGTGCATGGCTGTTTACATTTGTTTGGATATACTCATGATAATGATGAGGATTACCAAAGGATGTTGCATTTAACAAAAAAGATTATTTCAAAGTGGAGGAGTAATGAATAAGGAATTAATACAAAAGCTTGTTGTTCATGCAAAAGAATTTGCAGAAAATGCATATTGCCCTATATCTGGTGTGCCTGAGGGGGCAAGTTTACTTGTGGAAGGCACAGAAGGGGGAAGCATTATATTAGGAGGATGTAATGTGGAAACCCCGTATCATAATGTCAGTGCAGGTGAACTTGTCATTGAAAAAGCGATAAGCGAAGGGATTTCCAAGTTTGTTGCAATTTGCTTTTGGGGAGAGAAGAGTTTGCCATATCCAAGCGGAAATTTTTTACAATTTGCGGCAGAATTTAATCCTGAATTGTCGATTATTGTTGCAAATGACGATACATATAGTATTCACAAACTCCATGAGTTATTACCTATCCGGCGTCTTAGTACAGGGGGTGAGGATTAAACTATGAAAATTGGAAGAGTGGTTTTAATTGGTGAACCGAATGTAGGGAAGAGCAGTATTGTAAATGCAATTGTTGGTGAGCAGGTAAGTGTTGTTACAGATGTTGCAGGGACAACACGTGGAGAAATTTTAGGGATTAAATCGGGAGTGAATCTTTCTGGTTTTTCATATCAAATTATTTTCTTGGATACGCCTGGTATGCTTAAACAAAAAAAAAATTTGTTTGACAAACAAATGGCAAAGGCGATAAGTACCGCACTTGCAAGTGCAGACATAATCTTATACGTTCTTGATGCAACAAATATTAAAGATGAATTTATTGCAAAAATTAAGAACTATGAAAAAACAGGCAAGCCTTTAATCATTGCGGTAAATAAAACTGATAAAACAAATTTTGTTAAACTTTATCCAAAATTAGATCGATTGAACAAACTTGACTTTGTTAGGGCAATTATACCTACAAGTTGTAAAACGGAAAATAATATTAATGTACTTGAGTCTGAGATTGCCAAAATAATATTGGAACATAGCCTGGGATGCAGCGTATCTGGATTTGATTCCGAGTTATATACAACGCAAAGTGTTAAAGAAATGAGTGTTGAAATAATTCGTGGAGAACTTTTAAAAAATTTATTTGATGAAATTCCACATGGTATTTTTGTAAATATTGCCAAGTGGAAAGAAACAGAAATTGAAATTGAAATTGATGCAGAAATTTATTGTGAAAAACCCAGCCACAAGCCTATTATTATAGGGAAAAAGGGAAATGTTCTAAAGCAAATTGGTATTTCTTCGCGACGTAAGATTGAAGAATTGGTTGAAAAACATGTTAAACTATACACCCGTGTTCTTGTAAGAGAAGATTGGAAGAATAAAAATGAATTTTTAAATGGTGATAATAACTGAACTTTGTTGCTCTATTCATCTTTGATAACTCTAGTTCTTTTTGCCATTTCTCTTCGAGTGTCTTCAGAGATTGCAGCATAATGCTTTTTAGTGGTATTAACATCTTTGTGGCCAAGAACGTCTGCAACGGCATATATATCACCGGTTTCGCGATAAAGATTTGTTCCAAAAGTACTTCGAAGTTTGTGGGGAGTAATATTTTTAAGTGGAACAGCAATGCTTGCATATTTTTTAACTATATTCCTGGCCTGTCTTACACAGAGTCTGTTCCCCTGTATACTTTTGAATAGGGGAGTGTTGAGAGAAGCAGAACAATTTTTTTCAAGATAATCTTCTAAAACTAGATACAATTCATCTGACATATATAGAATCTCTTGGGATCCACCTTTGCGGGTTACCTTGAAACTTCTTTTTTTTAAATCAATATGTCCAATGTCTAGACCTATAAGTTCGGAAACGCGAACGCCTGTAGCAAGGAAAAAAAAGATTAGGGTATAGTCTCTTTGCTCAGTTTTATCTCTGAATCGCAGTTGTCCTTTGGTTAGAACATCTTGATCCCCTATGGTTTCAAGGACACGATTTGCTTCGTCACCTTCAAGTCGCACAATTGGCTTGTCATAAATTTTTGGTAATTTTATTTTGGGTAGGACATTTTTGCTTATCTCATCTTTATCAAAAAGATATGCAAAAAAAGATCTTAGGCAACTTAGTTTTCTATGTTTGGCCCTGTCACCGTTTCTGATTATTTGACCATCACGTTCATATCGTGAGACAAAATCGAGGAACAGTTCTATGTGTAATATTTCAATTTGTTCAAGATTGGCTGTTACAAAATCCCTCAAACTTTTTCCTGCAAAGACAGCTATTTTATCAGATAAAAACTCAAAGAAAAGTTTTAAATCTCCGGCATATGCAAGCCTTGTCAACGGTGAAGTTGTCTGAGCAAGTCCAAGAAAAAATCTTGCACAAAAAGAAGGCAGTTCTGATTTAATCTCATCCAGTTTTTTTAAGTTTTCGGCATCTTGTTCTTGATGATATTTCATAGTTGATGATAAGCCAAAAAGAAGAATTTGTCAACAACATTTCTCTAAACTTGTATTTAGGGAAATGTTACAACTATTACTGCTCTTCTTTAAAAAGTGAGGTAGTTTTGCGGACTTTAAATAATCGCAGTAATTTTCTCTGCAATTTCTTTTGCGTTTGTTGGGTACCTGTGTTTTTTCATTGAGGATTGAAGTATATCAAAGTCTTTGTATGTGTTTTTAATTGCAGTAAATAAAGTTTCAGGTGTAAGATTCTCTTCTTGCAAAACGTTCATTAACTTTTTACTTGATACTTCTTTTGCATTTTCTTGTTGATCTCCCCTTCCTGTTGATAAAGGAATTAATAGAGTTGGTTTATTTAATGCAAGTAATTCAAATATTGCACCTGAACCGGCTCTGGAAATCACTAGATCTGCCCATGCATATGCATCGGCCGGATTATCTAGATACTCGATTTGGCAGTAATTTGCAGACGAAGTCTTTTTCAATAGTTTTCCTCTGCCAGTTATATGCAGAACATTCCAATCATCCAGAAATTGCAGTGAATTTTGCAATGCAGCATTTATGCGACCTGCACCAAGACTTCCACCAATGACTAGTAGATTCTTTTTTGTTGAAGTTGTTTTAGAATTTGAAAAAATTTTTGTTATTTGCTCTGCCCTGCCTTTAAAAATTTCATTTCGAATTGGGGTGCCTGTAAATTTAACACGATCTGGGTTCAGTTTTTTGCATAAATTTTGAGCAGTTTTTTCAAAAGATGTAAAAACAAAATCTGCATGTTTGAGACTTAGTTTATTTGCAAGCCCAAGTGACAAATCACTTTCATGAAGGATAATAGGTATGTTAAGACTTGATCCTGCCTTTACAACTGGATATGCGACAAACCCGCCTTTTGAGAAAATTATACTTGGTTTGATTTTTCTAAGAATTTTTTTTGCACTTCGTATACCCGACAGTACAATGAATGGAGTTTTTATATTAGAGGCAAGACTCTTTGGTGAGATACTTCTGCGAAGTTTTGCGGTTGGAATGACATGGTATTTAATTTGAGGATATTTTTTTAAAATTTCGCGTTCAATACCATTCTCGCTTCCTATATAATGGATTTCGCCAAAAGTCTGTTCTAGATATGGTAATAATGCCAAGTTAGGAATAACATGTCCGGCCGTACCACCGCCGGTTAAGACAATAATTTTGCTTTGTGCATGATTATCGGTTAGAATTTTTTCTTTTTTATTTAATAAACCATTTTCAATTTCAAGCATATTATAAGTTTACGCAAAATTACTTTTTGTCGTTCATTTTTTTAAAGCGAACAACACAATCTTCCATTGTTTCATTAAGATCGTCATTGATTATATTTAAACGCTTTCGCATCATTTTAGACAATGCAAAACCTTTTTTCTTTTTGCGTTTTTCTTGCTTTGTTTTATTTTTTGAGATATTTTTTTCAGCGTGTGTTTCTTTTACAAGTTTTCCTTTTGTGCAATTTTCAATGCTTTGCATGGTTTTGGTACGAACTTGGTCGAATCCACTTTCTTTTTTCTTTGTAGATATACCAGAATTTGTTGATTTAGTTGATTTAATTGTTTTTGAAGAAGTAACTGGTTTTTTTTCGATTGATGTTTTCACGGTTGTTACTTTTTCTGCTTTTTCAATTTGCTTTTCCATGTATATAGTGTGTGTCGAAATTTGAAAAATATTCATATTAAATGCCATGGAAAACGAATTTTATGATTCACAACTTGCCGCCATTATGAATCAACAATATGCAGGACAGATTTTAGAAAACAATGTAAATTCACGTTTCTTTGATGATGCAAATAAGATATGTATAAATATGAATGTTAGTATGTTTGACAATATCATAGATTATCTTGAGGACTTGAGATGGATTTGGAATAGAAGTTTTATTGGAAGAAAAAGAATTTACGAACTTGACAAAATAATTGAAACAATAAAAAGTCACCCTGTTGGATGACTTTTGACTTGTTATGAATTAACGTGCACGCCAGTGAGCAACGAGAGCAACGTTGTTCAACGTTCCAGAAGCCGCACGGAGTTCGGTTACATTACGTATTATTGTGGTTGGGTTGAAAAACCATCCTAGGAAATCGTGATTCGGTCTTGTTGGTGTTGGCATGGTAAGATTTGCATTTCCTATAACAGTTGCATACATTACCGAACCACCACCAATAAATGTGCCTCCATTTGCAAAGTAAGTAATATCAATATGTTGCAACCATTGAGCAATAAGCGTGATTGATGTACTGTTACCAGCAGCAACACGAAGTTCAGTTGCATTACGGACCACCATATTATTGAATCTCCATCCTGCAAAGTAGAATCCAGTACGTGGAGCAGGTATTGGCATAGTTAATGTATTATTACCCACTTGTGTTGCATATCTTGTTGCACCGCCACCTGGGAATTGGCCTCCATTTGCATTGAAAGTAACTGAGATATTTTGAAGAACTGGTGCATTTTCCACCCAACGTGCCCACAGGTTTATAGTTGCAGGAATATTTGGAACAAAAACCATGTTCCCTGTCCATGTACCGTTTGCATTAAAGATTCGTTGCCCACCTGTTTGTGCACTGTAGAAACCTTGAAGAGTATGGTTTGTACGTGCAAACCCTGATGGAACGGTTATTGAAGTCATAGCCTGGGCTTGGCTTTCTGTAATATTAAGACTTACAGGCGGTGTGCCATGAGTGTGGCCATTGCCTTGGAATATTACGGTTACGGTTTCATTTGGTGCCGGTTGATCAGGTGGACAAACTTGACCATTAAGTATCCAATGTCCATGAAGTGTTCGGACATTGTTAAAGTTCCAGACCGTATTTGCGGTAATTTGATGTCCACGTCCACGGGGGTCTGTGAACCATCCACAAAAAGTGTGAGTTGGACGTGTGCCTGTTGCAAAAGTTGGTAATGTACGACCTACCGCAGCAAGTGCATCTCCTATCGTTTGACCCCATTGAATTGAGAATTGTGGAGGATTTTGCACCGCATCGATTTGGAAATCAACGTTGAATGATTGTATTTCCCATACCGCATAGAATGTACGCGATGCAGTGATTCCTGCGGGCACCCATGCACGGTCTTGAAACGTTGTGGCTGGTGTAGTTGTTCTGTCTTCCCAGTAAAGGAAAGTATGTCCTGGCAAGTTGAAGTTTGCATTTCGTTGTGGCATCCTTATTCTTCGTCCACGACGTGTTGATGTTGCCGGATCTTCGTTTTCTCCCCTTTCAAATAAACGCACTTCAAGTGGCATTTCGTTTACATAAGATGCAGCAAAGCCTTCTGCTGTTGCATCGTTATTAAAGTATATGTTGATACGGCCTGCCGCGGCGGATGACCTGTCTGTAACACCTGATACAAGAATCGTTGCAACAATTGCGAATACCACCAAAATTGCTATGACGTTTGCAAGAAGAAATTTTTTCATTATTTTATCCCCCTTATAAAAGAACCCCTTTATATATATTCTCTATAGTATTCTATCAAATTTTCTTGCGTTTGTCAACACCTAAATTGAAAATTTATTTCTAATATAAGTTTTTCTCTTGTATTTTATACCTGTAGTTGAGTCAATAAAATCTTCTTCTTTTTCAATAATAAAATCTTGGTGAGTAAAGTTTGGAAAAAAAATTGTTGCATCAGAAATGGCATCAACTTCTGTTAGAATAAGTTTATCACTGTGTGGAAGAAGTTGTTTATAAATCATGCCTCCACCTATTACGCAAATATGTTTGCCTGTTTCGCTATAATAGGTTCTGGCGTACGTTAAGAAACTCTCTAGAGATGAAAAAACTTTTATTTCAGATGGATAATCAAATGGTTGGTCTGCTATGACCAAATGTTCGCGACCTGGCAAGAGTCCAGGAAGACTCTTATATGTGTTAAGTCCCATCACTATTTGATGTCCCATCGTGAGTTTTTTAAATGTTTGCAAGTCTTCTCGGAATTTCCAAATCAAGTCATTATTACATCCAAGTTCATTATTTTTTCCAATGCAGGCAATTATTACAAGATTCATGTGTCTAGTATATCACAATTTTAATGCACATCCTTGTTTTTATAGAGATAAATTAATTTAATGAGACAAGTCTTATCAAACAGAAACTGGCATTTTGATTTTCATATTATACTGGTAATCTTCAAGCCTAATATCCTTAAGTTCTTTTGAATGATCAAATTCGAAAAAATCTTTTATATCAGGATTAATCCAAAGTTTTGGTGCAGGTGGACAACCATCAGAATTAAACTTTTCAATTTGTTGCTTTATACCGTCAAGTTGGTTTACATAAATGTGAGCATCATTTATCACCCAAAGAAGTTCACCAACTTTGTGCCCTGTCGTTTTTGCAAGCAATATTAAAAGTGTTGCGTATTGCGTTACATTAAATGGCAAGCCAAGTGCAACATCACAAGAACGTTGAGATACAATAACATTAAGATAACCGTTTGTTACATTCCATTGGCTGTTCCAAACGCAAGATGGTAATGTTGCGGTATCAACATGCTTGTCTTGCCAAAGGCTCATTATCATTCGACGATCTTGTGGATTTTCTTTTAGTTTTTTTACAAGTTTTTGTATAAGTTGATATTCTTTAACAATCCAACCATATGCGGTTCCTATTGTGTGTGCATTATCAATACCAAAAGATTTTCCTTGATAATTACCCTGCTCATCACATGCCCATTCATTCCATATCTTGACGCCTCGGTCTTTAAGCCATCTTATATCATTTGATTGGATTTTGTAAATCCAAAACATTTCTAAAATCGCACTCTTCCATGCAACAAATTTACTTGTTAGAATCGGGAATTCTTTTCCTACATCAAACCTCATAGTGTGTCCAAAAATTTTAAGGGTATCGATGCCTGTGCGATTTTGCACTTGTTCACCTTCATTTATAATACGTTTACAAAGGTCTATGTATTGTTTATCAAATGTTGCCATGATTTTATCATAATTCACTTTGTGTTTTTTTGCAAACTATATATACTAGATTGTATGGAGGAATTTTTAATGGATAACAAAGTTGAAGAACTTGATACCGAAAACACGGTTGTGATAAAAGATGATCAGACGATTGCCGACGAAATGTTTGGTGAACTTTACTATGTGGATGATGAACATAAAATAGAAGAAATTAAGGAACCAGTAATAGATAACCAAAACCACTCAATGGTTTCTATGCAACAACATGAGATTGAAGACGTCAAGACTGAGGTTTATGAACCAATAGAGAATGTCGAGTCAACCAACATAGATTCTTTTGGTGAAGAAACGATTGAGGAAAGTTTTATAGACGAGGTCCATTTAATTGAAGAGCCTGTCGACCATGAATCAATTATAGAAGTACAACAACATATTGAGACCGTTTCCGAAGCAAATGAAGAGATACCAAGTATAAGTGTTGACCCTGTGAATGAGGCAGAAAAAACATTGGGTGGTGAAGTTGCAATTGTCGAACATGATGCGATGACATATTTACCGGCAATAACCGAGGATGATGAGATTTCTGCGGGAGGTTGGAAAAAGCGTGTTGTTGTTATTACCGGCGGAAGTGGTGGTATCGGAAGTGCGACCGCACATTTGTTCTCTATCTATGCAGACGTTGTTTATAATCTTGACCTTAGAATGCAGGAAGAAGATAACATAAATTTCATAAAAACCGATGTACGAAATTATGACGAAGTTAAAGCAAGCATTACAAAGGTATTTGAAAAAGAGGGTCAAATTGACGTCCTTATTAATATGGCAGGAATTGGCATAAGTGGAACGTCAGAAGGCATAACACCAGAAAACATGCAAACGGTTATGGCTACTAATTTTTTGGGAGTTGCCAATGCATGTGCATGTGTTATTCCGTATATGAGAGGACAACAGCGCGGACGAATAATAAATATTGCAAGTCTTTCTAGTCAATTTGCACTGCCCTTCCAGGCATTTTATTCAGCGTCAAAGGCGGCGGTCACAAACTATACCAATGCACTTCGAAGCGAAGTTTCACCATTTAATATTAAAGTTACTTCGGTTTCGTTCAGTGAAGTTAACTCTGGGTTTTCAGATAACAGACTTAAGAATAGACATGATGATAAGGCCTATAAATACAATCTTGCGAAAAGTGTTGCAAAATTTGAATTCAGCGAACAATATGGATCAAACCCACAAGATATTGCGAAAAAGTTGTTCAAACTTAGTAACAAGAAAAACCCAAAACCAGTTATTGTGTTTGGGCTTCGAGATAAAATGTGGTGTTTTCTTGCACGCTTTATAACGCAAAGAGCAATCAACAGATTGGTATCCAAACGTTACTAGGAACTAATAAAATTTATGCCGTGGCAAATTGAGAGTTGTAAAGGTTGGCGTAAAAGCCACCTTTTTTCAATAAGGTATTGTGGTCACCCGATTCGACAATATCCCCTTTATCAATTACAAGGATTGTGTCGGCATTCTTGATTGTTGATAAACGATGAGCGATTACAAAACTTGTGTGATTTTTTGTAAGTTTATCCATTGCTTCTTGAATGAGTACTTCTGTACGCGTGTCAACCGAACTTGTTGCCTCGTCAAGAATTAAAAGTGGTGCATTTTTAAGCATTGCACGAGCAATTGTAAGAAGTTGACGTTGACCGGTTGAAACGTCTTGTTTGTCGTCTAGTATTGTATCGATTCCGTTAGGTAATGTTTTAATAAAGTGATCAATTCCTACAGTTTTTGTTACTTGTTCAAGAAGTTCATCCTCTTTTTCCTCAGGAATTTTCATATTATAAATTAAGTTTTGGCGAATACTTCCTTCAAAAAGCCATGTATCTTGAAGTACCATTGCAAAAAGTGATGCAACATTTTCACGAGTCATTTCGTTAATTGATATATCGTCTATTTTGATATCACCCTCATCAATCTGATAGAATTTCATAAGAAGATTAACAAGCGTTGTTTTACCTGCACCTGTTGGTCCTACGATTGCAACCTTTGAACCAGATTTTATTTCTGCACTGAAGTTATTAATTATTGTTTTTTCTGGAACATAGCCAAATTTTACATTTTCAAAAGAAACTTTTCCTTTAATTTCTGAAAGATCAAGTGGTCTTAGATATTTCTCGTCACCTAGTTCGGTCTGGTCAAGGAGTTTGAAAACACGCTCGGAAGATGCGGCGGTTCGTTGGAGATGGGAGGTAGATTCGGCAATGTCTGCAAGCGGTGACGAGAAAACACGAACATACAACATAAAAGAGGCAATTATTGGAAATAGTGTTGGATCGCGGAATGCAAGGGCACCTCCGACCACACATATTGCAAGGAAACTGAATTGACCCATGAACATCATGATAGGCATCATAAGTCCACCATAAAATTGACCTTTGTATTCATTTGTGTAAAGGCCTTTGTTAAGATCATTAAATTTTTTGCCTACTTGCTTTTGTGCGTTTGATGCTTTTATCACTGTATGGCCACTGAAACTTTCTTCAATATGTCCGTTAAGTTCACCAAGTTGCTTTTGCCCTGCTACGTGATATTTTTGACTTCGGGCAACAATTATGGCAACACCTATAAACCCTAAGAATGAAGACACAATTGCAACAATTGCAAGTAACCAATGTGCAATAAACATGAAAATTATCGCACCAATTAATTGAGTAACACTTGCAAAAATTGTTACAAGTGCATAGTTAAGTGTCATAGATACGGTATCAACATCGTTTGTAACATGGCTTAGCACATCTCCTGTCTGCGTTTTATCATAATATGAAAGAGGAAGTTTATTAAGTTTCTGTGAGATGCGTTTACGTAATTTTCGTGATATATCTTGTGCAACACCGACCATTATCCAATTGCTTGCATACGCAGATAATGCCATTATTCCAAATATTGCAATTAAAAATGTACCTGTACGAATAACCCCTGGATGATAACCCATTATAATATATTCAACCATATTTCCAATTCGATCAGGCCCAAGAAGCATTAAAACGGCGGCAATCATTGCAAGTGTAAATGAAAGAGCGGTTTCAACATACCATGGACGAGCGAAACGCAATAATTTACCCCACGCCGCCTTGGAGTTTTTTGCTTTTGGTTCGGTATAAACTTTTGGTTTCTTATTTTTCTTTTTTTGCATTTTAGAGTTCCTCCTTTGACAATTGGCTTTTGGCTATTTCTTGATAGAGGCTGCAGTTTTTCATAAGTTGATTATGTGTTCCTGTGCCAACAATTTTTCCTTTGTCAAGAACAAAAATTTTGTCACAATCCCTTATTGTACCTATACGTTGAGCAACAATTAACATTGTGGGTCTTTCTTGTTGCTGTATTGACGCATGCTGTTTTTTCAATGCGGTGCGAAGAGTTCTGTCTGTTTGATAGTCAAGAGCACTGAAGGTATCATCAAAAATTAAAATTTTCGGTTTACGTGCAAGTACACGAGCAATCGAAAGACGTTGTTTTTGACCGCCACTGAAATTTTTGCCACCTTGAGAAACTTTGAAGTCAAGTCCGATTTGTTTTATTTCTTGGTTTTCTTTGTCTGCATTTTTTTCTTCTTCGGTGCGTTCATCTTTAATTGACTCTTCGCCGTCTACTTTTTCGTCGGTGCCAAGTTTTTCCACAAAATTCCATGCTTGGGCGGTTTTAAGGGCTTCTATAACATGTTCGTCCGACGGAACGTATGTTGCGGAATTAGGGTCTGTTGAATGAAGTGAGATATCACCAAAAGCAATATTTGAACGAACGGTGCCACTGAACAAAGTTGCTGTTTGAGGAACATAACCAACAATACTGTTTAGATTTTGTAATGAAATGTTACGAACACAAGTTTCATTTATGGTAATTTTCCCTTCTGTGGCATCATAAATTCGCGGGATAAGATTTACAAGTGTTGATTTACCACTTCCTGTGCCACCTATAAATGCAACGGTTTCACCTTGATTGATGGTTAGATTGATATCGGTTAGAACCGGAGTTTCCGCATTTGGATAGGAAAATGATACATTTTCAAAAGATATTGTTGAAGTGAAAGAATCAGACGAATGCGGAGTTTGTGGTGAGGTGATTGATGAATTTGTTTGAAGAACGGCATTTATACGTCGGGCGGAGACTATGGTTGCGGGCAAGAATACCATTACCATTATCATTATCATAAATGCCATAATGATTTGGTTTGCATATTGACTGAACCGCATCATGGATCCTAGATCTGGGGCATTTGGATTGCCGTTTGTGATAAGAGAGCTTCCCACCCAGAAGATCGCCACAGATAGAACCGACATTAATACACTTATAAATGGCCAGAACATCGCTATTGAACGATTGACGACGAGATTGTTATTTGCAATGTCGTGGTTAGCACGTGCAAATTTTTCTTGCTCGTAACCTTGTGCATTGTATGCACGAACAACCCTTATACCTGTTACGTTTTCACGTGTCACTTGATTAAGTTTGTCCGTTAATTTCTGTATACGAGTAAAACGTGGCAAAGCGATTACAATAATAAGAGTAAGTACAATAATAAGGGCAACAACGGCGATTATTACAGTAAGACTTAGTTGCCAACTTGATGTTGAAATTCGTGTTATTGCCCAAATTGCCATTACAGGGGCACGCACAAGCATCTGGATTGCCATTGCGGAAAAAGTTCGAACTTGGGTAATGTCATTTGTGCCTCGTGTAATCAGTGATGGAATTGAAAATTGTTTAAGTTCTGTTGCGGAAAATTCTCCTACTTTATTAAAAAGTTTCTCGCGCAATCGTAAAGCATGACTTGAAGATACCCTTGCACCCAGATATGATATGATAATCATCGTAGCCATACTTGCAAATGCATAAGCAAGCATAAATCCACCTTGAGCCCAAACGCGTGCAAGCGTTCCTGATTCGACACCGGTAATCATATTTGTGATGCTTTCAAGGTGTGCAGGCACCTGGAGATCAAGCCAAACGGTGAAAACAATAAGACCTGTTGCAAGTGCAAGGAAGAGCCAATCAAACTTTGAGAACATAGTAAAAATTTTGAACATAACTTTAAGTATATTCAATATAAGTTACAAAGTCAACCACATAACCGGCACGTTTTGTAATGCTAACCAAGTCATTTACTTAAAACCCTCGGTGTTTTCCGAGGGTTTTAGTTTTAAATTATGAGTAATTTAGCTTAAGCAGCAGGACGAATCATTACAAGTGTGAATGTGTGTGGAACCCCGTTGTGTTCAACAAAGAAGTTGATTGTACGTGTTGTGCCACTTGCATCGGTTGTAACGCCAGAACCTGTGAATGCGAATGTTTGGTATGCGTTGATATTTTGTCCCCAACCTGCTAGGTCATGCTGGTCTCTTTGTGCATAGTATGATGTATACAAGTTTGGAGCGATATCGAATCCGGCAACACCTGCTGTTGCGTTATCGATACGAACACTTAGGTTATTTGTGTCGATTGTGCCAAACATATTTCCAAAGTTCACAACCACAAAGTTGGCATGTTCCGACGTTGTTATTGTAATTGTATTGCCATTTACAACTGGTGTATTTGTCTGGACACCAAAATGACCTGCAACATCAACCGGACCTTGTTCCGCACCAAGACGGAAATATGATGTGTAATCATAAACATCTGCGTTTACGTCATGAATTGATGTACGTATTTCACGGAATGAAAGCGAATTAAGATTAAGTTCGGCAACACGGTGAAGAACGATTTGGTAAAGCTCGCCCATTGAAAGTGTTAATGTATTATTATAGTTAGAGAAAGCAACTTGGTATTGATTATTACCCCCTGCCCTTGTTGCAACAAGTCTGTTTCGGTTTGTTGTCCATGTACCATAACCAAATGTGTTGTTCTCTGTTGATGTAAAAGTTCTATAGTCCCCATCGATCGAGAATGTTACAATTCCTCCTGCGGTTGGTGCAGGTATCCCAACGAATGACTCGCTGTAAACCGCCCACCTGCCTTCAAATTGGTCTCTGTTAAGGTTTGGTGTTGATCCACCACAACCAGTTGCGATAAGTGCAATCGGTAAAATTAGTGCCAAAAGCAGTGCCGGCAACAACGATTTCTTGCTCGAGTATTTTTTCATTTTTTTCCTCCTTTATTTTCTCTTGTACGTCACAAAAGATATTAAGGTAGTATGTGCGGTTTTACAAAATCTAAACATAAAAAAACCCTGTTTGTGACAGGGTTTTCATGGTCTAGGAATTATCGCTTCAATTATTTGTACTAGGATCTCGGCTCTAATGTACCTTTAGGTGCTTTTGTTCTATGAGTTATTTGGAATTAATTATGCAACTGTTGTTGGAACAACTGTGTTAACAAAGAATGTGTGTGGGATACCGTTGTATTCAAAGTTAAACTCGATTGTACGTGTTTCAGCTGTGCCGATTACGATATAAGCAGGCATGTGTGTACCTTCACCACCAATCCAACCGTTGCTGTTTACATCGTATACCCATACGCTTGTTGCCCCTGTTTCGCCTGGTGCACGCATTGTAAGGTCAACCCAGTTACCAGGTGTTGTACCAGCAACACGAATTCTCCAGTTTGAGGTGTTTTCCATGTTCATTGCTGCACCGAAAAGGTTACGCACGTTAACCGCAACTTGCGAAGCGTACTCAGATACGTTTACTGTTGCTGTGCTTCCGCTGAATGTAACTGCACCAGATGCTTGTGTTCCGAAGAAGCCAAGTGTCTCGTCTGTGTGTCCTGTCTGTGCTTCTGACCCAACTGCGTAGAATGCTCTACTTGGTTCACGTTGTTCTTGAAACATAAGGTTGTTAACACTTACTTCTGTAACTCTTGTGAATGCCATGTCTCCACCAAGTTCAACAGGCATTGCAATTGTCATTGTGTTATTGCTGTTTGAGAATGTTACACGGAAACGTCCATCTTCCTCACCATCATAGTACATAACAAGGTTTCTTCCTGCAACGCGCCATGTCATTTCTTCGATTTCACTGTCGTAAAAATTGTATGTTGTAAGTGTTCTGTTTGCGTTTGTTGTGCCTGCAAAGGTATTCATCACTCTGTCTTCACCTTCACCTGAAACCCAGCGACCGTTAAACAAACTTGCGTCTAGACTGCTTGACCCACCGCAACCTACTGCAATAATTGCAACAGGCACGATTAATGCCAAAAGCAATACTGGCAACAACAATTTTTTGCTCAAGTATTTTTTCATTTTTTTCTCCTCCTAAATCCCTTTTTTTCGGGTATTGTTGCAATTATGTAGTTTTTTGGATATTTAGTCAACACAAATTTTCACATAGTAATGATAGAGAAGAAAAAAACCCACTGACTTCAAGTCAATGGGTTTTTTAAGATACTTTTGTTCAATTACCAATCTTCACCAGTTATGTTGGCAAGTTCTTCCATAGCGTCAGCATACCCTTTCCAATCTCCCTCATCAAATGTTTTTTTAACATTTAATGCTTTTGCAAAGACAACTGCTCTATAAAGGTTACCTGCGTACTGTTCCTTAAGCAGCATAGTCTTGATATGGAATTCATCGATAACTTTATTGCTTGGATCAAGTGGCATTGCAATCGGATTACCGTTCAAATTGGCGACTCTTTGCAAAAACCTTAGGATGATTGTTTTGTCATCTGTATCGATGACTCTTCTTAGTTTACTCATAATTTTTCTACACCCTTTCCGAGGATTTAAAATTTAAAGTACAAAGCATTATAATACAATATATAATTTTTGTCAATACTTTAGAAAAAACTTTTTTTGTAAATCTTTTACTTCGGTGATACAATTACGTTATCTTATGAAGATATTTATTTAAGGAGGAATTGATGGAAAAAGCAACAGTTAGGGATTTGGTTAACGTAGAAGGAAAACGCATTTTACTTAGATGTGATTTGAATGTGCCACAGGATAAAAATACAGGTGCGATTTTGGACGAGACAAGAATAAAAGCAAGTTTGGCAACAATTAAATATTTGCTTGAACGAGGGGCAAGACTTGTTGTGTGTTCGCATCTTGGTCGTGTTAAAACCGAAGAGGACAAAGCAAAGTATACCCTTAAACCGGTGTTTAATCGTTTAAAGGAATTGTTACCCGATGTGAAGATAAGTTTTGCAAGTGAATGTGTTGGCCCAGAGACCGAAAAGATGGCGAACACGTTAAAGAACGGACAAATATTGCTTCTTGAAAATCTTAGACACTTTGCTGGTGAGAGCAAGAACGATCCTGCGTTTGCAAAACAACTCTCTTTGCTTGGTGAATATTATGTAAATGATGCATTTGGTGCGGCACACAGGGCACATGCATCAACCGAAGGCGTTGCAAAATTCTTGCCTGCGGTTGCCGGATTTTTGCTTGAGAAAGAAATAAAGATTTTGGGTGAGGCAATAAGTAATCCAAAGCGTCCACTTACAATCATAATGGGTGGAAAAAAAGTCAGTGATAAGATTGCATTGATTGAAGGTATTTTGCCACTTGCCGATAATATTTTAATTGGTGGTGGGATGAGTTATACATTTTGCAAAGTTCAAGGTGGTGAAATTGGTAACAGTATTTTTGATGAACCAAGTGTCGATAAATGCAAAGAGTTTTTGGCAACAGCAAAGAACAAACTTGTGTTACCTATTGACAGTGTAATCGCCGACGATTTTTCGAATGACGCACATATAGATGTTGTTGATGCGGGGAAAATCCCAAATGGCTGGGAAGGACTTGACATTGGACCAAAGACGGTTGAATTGTTTGGATCATATATTGCAAAGTCAGGGACGATTATTTGGAACGGGCCACTTGGTGCATATGAAATGTCTAATTTTTCAAATGGAACACATGGGGTTGCCGAACATGTTACAAAGTCAAATGCAATTACAATTGTTGGTGGGGGTGATGCGGCAAGTGCGGTTACCGTTATGGGGTTTGCAGACAAAATGACACATATTTCAACCGGTGGTGGTGCAAGTCTTGAATTCCTTGAAGGAAAACAACTGCCAGGGGTACTTGCGTTACTTGAGAAGAATGTAAAAATTTCTTAATTTACAAATACTTACAAATTTCTCTTTACAATTATCTCTATACTTGGTATAATAATGATATTCAAATTATTTTATGTCCTTAGGAAAGGGATGGTAATTTATGAGTAACGACTTCATTTACAAAGTCATGCAGGCAAGTCAAAAGTCCTTGAGTACAAATCAGTACAAAGTCATTTCACTTCAAGCAGGTGAAATATTAGAACCCACCAAGCCAACGATTGAAGATGCAGGAAAAAAGATTTCTTCTGGAAAGAAACAAAAGCCTCGTTATCATAATCAAGGTAGACAAGTGCGTTAGACAACTTCATCTGGGAAAAGTGCATCAAGCACTTTTCTTTTTGGACTGAACAAAAGTACGCATACGGTGCGGTTAAGCCGAGATCCTAGTACAAAAAATTTAGCAGAAGACCAGTTCGCTCAAGCGAACCTTTATTCTTTTCCTTAATGTCCACGCATGTATTAATCCTAGACTTGAACAAAACTGTTTGACATTTTGGCTGTTTTTGTAAATAATTGTTTTATATTTGAAGGAGAGCAAAAATGTCACCACTTGGAAAATTAATTGATAAGATCATACCACCTAAATTTGAGACAAAGACCGAATCTGGAAAAGAACAGATAACAACACCATCTGTTGCAAGTTCAGGAAAAACAATATTTGTTGCAAGTTGGAAAGCCAATATGGGAAGTATAGAAAACGCAAAGAAATTTTTTGAGGAGCTGCCTGAAGTTGCAAAAGGTTTTACAAAACGTGAAGTGATATTGTGTCCAAGTTATTTGTTTATGGAAATGGCAAAAGAAAAAATCCCATCTACAATTAAACTTGGTGCTCAAGATGTTTCACGATACAGTAACGGCCCTTATACAGGCGAAATTACCGCAAGTACGCTTTCTAACTTTGGTGTAAAGTATTCTATTATAGGGCACATGGAAAGACGGATTCTTGGTGATACAGATGACATTGTTAATAAAAAGGTTCACCAGTGCTTGTCATCTGGAATTGTTCCTATTATTACCGTTGGGGAAAATGTTACAGAATACAATAATAATATGACAAGAGTTGTTCTTGAAAAACAACTTAAAGAAGCAATTAAAGGGGTGAAGGATTACCAGAAGCTTGTCTTTTGTTACCAGCCAGCATGGTCAATTGGAACAGGTCATTATACAAGTGGCGAGTATGCCAATTTAATTGCGGATTTCATGCGTCAGACAATCAAAAAGATAAGTGGACTTCCTATGGCGGCAAGTATTCCTATACTATATGGTGGTGGTGTTACAATTTCGAATGCAAAAGAATATTTGGAACAACAGGAGATTGATGGATTGATGTTTGGGATTGGGACGACAACGGTGGGTTCGCTTGCCCAGATGATTAATGTACCGTTCAAAGTCCGAACACATTTTTAAGCCTTACAACGTTTCTTTGACAGATATATCAACCTGAAGTGGAACAGCAAGTTTGATTACATTTTCCATGCATTGTTTAACCAGATTTTTCATGGCGTCAACTTCATTTTCGGGAACATCAAATACAAGTTCATCATGTATTTGTGCAATCATCAAAGATTTCAAATTGTGATTGCTTTTAAGTTCTTTATTAATATCAATCATGGCCGATTTAATAATGTCGGCGGCTGTGCCCTGCATTGGCATGTTCATTGCGGCACGTGTTCCGAATTGTACCATATTGGCGTTTGTGCTTTGAAGTTCTGGCAAATATCTACGTCGACCGTACATAGTTTTAACATATCCATGTTCAAGTGCAAAATCTCGGCATCCATCAAGAAAGGCTTTTATTTTTGGGAATTGAGCAAAGTACTTTTCAATGAACTTTGTCGCCTCAGACGTTGTTACACCTAGGCTGTTGCTTAGACCAAAGGCACTTATACCATATATAATTCCAAAATTGACTGCTTTTGCAATTCTTCGCATGTCTGATATAATTTGCAAAGAATCTGGTACATCAAATATTTTAAGTGCGGTTTCGGTGTGAATATCGCGATTGTTTGTGAATGCGGAAATCATACTCTCATCGCCACTAAGGTGGGCAAGAATGCGAAGTTCAATTTGCGAATAATCCGCACAAAGTAAAAAACCTTTATT
>WRAD01000011.1 GCA_009780375.1 Bacillota bacterium | reverse complement strand
TTAAATGCTAAAGAAAACTCAAGTCCTTCAAGTTCTTCAAACTCTACATCTCTAACCGTACCAAATAAAAGTTGCAATAACGAATCATCAACCTGCCATTGTTGATTAAGTACAAGTGTAAGCCCAATTGCATTATGATGAATACTTGGATTCTCGTTCACCCAAACGGTACTGTAAAATGCGTCCATTACATTTTGCCTTGGCAATCTAAAAGGAACAATATTTTGTGCACCCCTTGTTGCCGCACCACTTCCTTGCCTTCTTGAAGGCAAAGTATATGCAACGCCTGTGGACGAACCATCTGTATTTGTTGGACTGAAAAGAATATGCGTATGAACACCATAATGAAGCTCTACACCGTCTCCACCCTCTGTAAGGCTCAAAATTGGATCGGCGGTTGCAAAATCGATAAACTCTCTTGATATAAAGTTAAAATGCGGTGGCATTCCTGGCGGTCTTGGACTTATGTTTCCCGTTGTTACATTACCATCATCCGAACTTTCACCGAATCTTATAACCGCTCTATCTATGTCAATTGGCAATTGCCCAAGAAGATCTCTTTGAAAATCGGTAATATACAAATTCATCCCGTGACTTATCGACAATATAAGTGCAATCCCTATTATTCCAATCGACCCGGCTATCGCAGTCAAAATCGTCCTGAACTTCTTTGTCAATAAATTTTTAAAACTTAATTTAAGTGCGGTTAAATACGACATTGATGTCGTCATTTTACTATTTTTAACTTCTTTATTTTTATTATTATTTTTTCCTTTGTCATCAACTTCTACCTCGACTTCAATACTTGCGTCAAAAGCTTCAACGTTTTCACTCTCAACAACATCTTGCTCAATCTCGATAATCTGTTCAAATGGATTACTGTCACTTATAATTTGTCCATCACGCAATTCTACAACACGCGTAGAATATTCACGTGCAAGTTCCGGGTTATGCGTCACCATAATTACAAGCCTATCTTTCGCAATCCCCTTTAAAATTTCCATAATCTGAACACTTGTTGCTGTATCAAGTGCCCCGGTAGGTTCGTCCGCCAAAATAATCCTAGGATTGTTTACAAGTGCCCTTGCAATCGCAACGCGTTGCATCTGGCCACCTGACAATTGCCCAGGCTTTTTTTTATAATGATCCGCAATACCAACACTGTCAAGTGCCTGCATCGCACGACGCCTTCTTTCATTCACACCAACACCACTTAACTTTAACGCAATTGCAACATTGTCAAGTACACTTTGATGTCCAATCAAATTATAACTTTGAAATACAAACCCAATTGAATGATTACGATATGCATCCCAATCCCTGTCACGGTATTTTTCGGTAGACACACCATTAATTTGCAAATCCCCGTCCGAATATTTATCAAGGCCACCTATAATATTAAGTAATGTTGTTTTACCACAACCACTTGGTCCAAGAACCGATACAAACTCTGCCTCTCGAAAATCTATTGAAATATCCCCAAGCACAGGTAAAGAACTTCCTGCAACAGAATATGTTTTTTTAATCCCGCAAAGTTTCAACATAAAAAAGTCTCCCTTGTGCAACTCCTAACACTATACCACAAAATATACTCTTTTTTAAAAATTGTTTTACATATTCTAATGCCAAATTATCGCTAATTACTCATCTTTCAAACCAAGCAAATAATCCGCACTTTCATCAAGTTCCCGACAAATCCTCACAAGCATATCAAAATTTGGTTCGTGGGTACCCGTACACCACGCATTAACGGTTGCTTGCCCAACTTCAAGTCTTCTTGAGAGTTCAACTTGTGCAATACCCTTGAAACTTAAAACTTCCACAAGTCTTTCAGCAAACTTATTCATATAAAATGATAACTGTGATACCATTAGTAAATTGTTGACTAACTGACTTGCAGTTAGTATAATAAATTGACACATGACCGAAGATTGCATAGGAGAAACAGAGGACCCTTAGTAGGACTCCGGCCAAGACCGAAATGGCTAAACGAAATTTCTCGCTCAACTAGTAAGTCGTTTATGATTAATCATAAAGAATGTGTCTGGTATACCAAAACCTCGCATCTTATGGAAGCGAGGTTTTAAATTAAAATACAACAATTATGCAAACACACCGATATCACTTTCTGCCAAATCTTCAATCACAACTTCTCTTGGCCACATTTCTTGAAAGGTGCCAAACATGGTCTCAGCACCCTGTTCTTTCAAATCTAAATATATTCCATACATTTCATGTTCCGTATCCCGTATCCCGTATCCCGTATTTTCTAATTCGAACAAATATTTATTCGTGGTCTTAATGAACACATCTATCCTGCTGTATAATTGATTCAATCTTTTTGGGTCGGTTGGGTCAATATATGGACTTGTAAAAAAGTTTTGTAAACTTGCAAACGCAACTCTCATATGTTCTGCATAACCCTCAAGTCTCCCACTTGAATCCATTGCCCCAAATATCTGATATGCAACCCTTTTGGTTCTTGAACCAACTCTTTGTAATCCGCCTTTTCCTCTATAACGCATTGCATTGCTCATGATTACATAATACAACAAAATTCGCATCCTGTCAATAATTAATGCAATATAAATATAGAAAAGTTCTATTGAAATTTCATCACAAAAGTGTTGACTTCCAAAAACTTTGAATATAATATGTCATAGTTGGAAAAACTTGAAAAGTAAGGAATTTCTTACTTTGTCAAAACCAAACTATCAAAAAGGAGGTTACAAAGTGTACACAGCCAAAGTCACAAGCAAAGGCCAGATTACTCTGCCTAAAGAGGTACGCATCGCCCTTAAAATCGAAGAAGGCGAACGGGTATTGATTATGCCTGATCCGGTCACAGGTGCGTTTTACTTTTCAAACACACAAAATGTCAAATTATCCCCAGAACCTGTTGCGGTAAAATTGACAACAAAAGGAGGTATAAATGGCTAGTTCGGAAAAAAAATCTAGATATCGCACTCAAACTGTTGAAACTATACCAACGAAGCCAGAACCAGGAAAACAAGAAGGTTCAGACAAAATTGCAAAACTTCAACTTGAACTTGAATTAACCCAAGCAGAATCAAAAAAGAATTGGGAACGGGCATTATTTGAACGAGCCGAACTTGAAAACTTTCGCAAACGTAATGCCGACAATATATCAAAAGCATACTCAGATGGTCAAACAAGCGTTATTATGCAAATCCTGCCAATCGGCGACAGTTTAAACGAGGCCCTCAAATCTGTTGATAACCCACTCTATCGTGTCGGAATCGAAATCATGCGCAAAAAATTCGACGAAGTTCTTACCAATCTCGGCGTCGAGGAAATCCCCGCACTAAACGAACCGTTCAACCCAAATGTACATAACGCCGTCGCCGCCGAAGCCCATACAACCGACGGAAAACCCACCCCACCCGACACAGTCATCGAAGTTTGGCAAAACGGATATCGTCTAGGCGGTCGCGTCATCCGTCCGTCCACCGTCAAAGTGTCGTCTTAAAAAGCCGATACATCACAAATAAAAATTTAAAAGGAAACAAAAATTATGAGCAAAATTATCGGAATTGATCTAGGAACAACAAACAGCTGTGTCGCAGTTATGGAAGGAGGCGAACCAACAGTAATCGCAAACAGTGAAGGTGGCAGAACAACACCAAGTGTTGTCGCACAAACCAAAGGTGGCGAGCGTATTGTCGGCCAAGTCGCAAAACGCCAGGCGGTTACAAACCCAGAAAACACCGTCATATCCATCAAACGTCTTATGGGAACCGACAAGAAAACAAAACTTGATGGAAAAAACTATACCCCACAAGAAATTTCTGCAATGATTTTGACAAAACTAAAATCTGATGCAGAGGCATACCTCGGTGGCAAAGTCACAAAAGCGGTTATCACCGTACCCGCATACTATAATGACAGTCAACGTCAAGCAACAAAAGACGCCGGTAAAATTGCTGGACTCGAGGTACTTCGTATCATCAACGAGCCAACTGCGGCTGCACTTGCATATGGTGTTGACAAAGAACAAAGTGGTAAAGTGCTTGTGTACGACCTTGGTGGTGGAACATTTGATGTATCTATACTTGATATTGCGGACGGCACATTCGAAGTTATGTCAACACATGGTGACACAAAACTTGGTGGAGATGACTTTGACCAAAGAATCATCGACCTTCTTGTTTCTGACTTCAAATCAAAAAACGGTATAGATTTGTCTGGCGACAAAATGGCAATGCAACGTCTTAAACAGGCTGCTGAAAAAGCAAAGATAGATTTATCTGGCATAACAAAAGCAACAATTTCCGAGGCATACATTACCGCCGATGCAAGTGGTCCAAAGCACCTTGAATTTGAACTCACCCGTGCAAAATTTGATGACATGACAAGTGACCTTGTACAAAAATCACTTAAATCTGTAGATGCATGTATGAAAGATGCAAAACTTAAATTCAGTGACCTAAAAAAGGTTATTCTCGTAGGTGGCTCGACACGTATTCCTGCGGTGCAAGAGGCACTTAAGGCAAAAACAGGCGTTGAACCATTCAAAGGAATCAATCCTGATGAATGCGTTGCCGCAGGTGCCGCAATCCAAGCCGGAATCTTGGGTGGAGATGTCAAGGATGTTCTGCTACTTGACGTTACCCCACTCTCACTTGGTATTGAAACAATGGGAGGAATTTGTACAAAACTCATCGCACGTAACACAACAATCCCAACAACCAAAAGCCAAGTATTCTCTACCGCCGCAGACAATCAACCTGGTGTTGACATTCACGTTCTCCAAGGTGAAAGAGACTTTGCCGCAGACAACAAAACTCTTGGTCGCTTTATGCTTACCGATATCCCACCGGCTCCTCGTGGCATACCACAAATCGAGGTTACATTCAATATCGATGCAAATGGCATAGTTTCCGTAACCGCAAAAGACCTTGGTACAAATAAATCTCAATCAATCAACATAACCGCATCAACCAATATGAGCAAAGAAGATATCGAAAAAGCGGTCAGAGAGGCAGAACAAAACGCAGAAGAAGACAAAAAAAGAAAAGAACTTGTAGACATGAAAAACCAGGCCGACTCTGCAATCTTTGGAATTGAAAAACTTCTTCGCGACAACCCTGAAAAACTCGATGACGCCGACAAAGAAACACTAAAAGCCGAATCCGAAAAACTTAAACAAGTTATCGCCAGAGAAGACGTCACAAAAGACGAACTTGAATCCGCTGTCCAAACATTTTCAACCGCAACCCAAGCAATTGTTGTTAAACTCTACCAAGGTACAGGACAATCCGATGACACCAACCCAGATGAACCAATCGAACCTGCAAGTGCGGAATAAAACAAAAGTGTGTTTGTGGGCGACAATTTGTCGCCCCTACGAATACATTCTAAATACAACAAGCCATGTGCTATAATAAAAGCATATAATTTTAAAGGAGCCAAACAATGCAAACATCAATGCTCGCATTTAATACATTTTTTATAATCCCGATTATAATGTTTTCATTGTTCTTTGGGCTTGTATTTGTTACAATATTTTCTTTGATTTTCATTTCAAGACGTCGTGTTAAAATTCATAATAATGTCGAAGCACAAGGTCAAAGTGCAACAGGCGTATTTGTAACCTCTAACGCAATTTATGGAACAACAAATCGTGGCCGCAATATCTCACCAACCCCTCGTGGTTTTCGAATTCGATTTATGTACAAAGACAATTTCGGTGTTGAACATACTCGTGACACCATGCGAATATATGACCAATTCCAAACAGACATTTTACAACGTGCCCAAACATTTGAAATTCGTTATCTTGACAAGCATGCTGTAATTCCTCAATCTGTTATCGACTCTCTCACTTCACGTGCTATGGACGAAAAACGAAAGTTGCTGTAAAAGACAATCAAATATCTTACTCAATCTACACAAAACGACTATAAGGAACAATCTATGAAAGACCCATATGGAACACTAGGTATATCAAAAGGTGCAAGCACAGACGAAATTAAATCTGCATATCGCAAACTTGCAAAACAATATCACCCTGACCTTAACCCTAATAATAAAGAGGCTGAATCCAAAATGAAGGATATCAATGCCGCACACGACATCCTATCTGACCCCCAGAAAAAAGCCAACTTTGACAAGTTCGGCTCGACAGAAGGTATGGCAGGTGGATTTGGCGGTGGAAGAGGTTTTGGTGGATTCGAAGGCTTTGACTTCGGTTCGGCCTTCAGTGGCATGGGAGATATCTTTGGAGACTTTTTCGGTGGTGGCGACCCATTCCGAGGTCGAACAAGACAACGGGAAAATCGTGGCAATGATATTCATGTAAAACTTGATCTTTCATTTAAAGAGGCTGCACTCGGAACCACAAAAATAATCCGCTTCCAACGTTTTGAAAAGTGTCATGACTGCAACGGCACAGGTGCAGAACACGGCACATCAATGGAAACTTGTGGGCAATGCCATGGCAAAGGGCGTGTTCGCCAAACAACACGACTCGGTGCATTCGGCGTTGTTGAAAATGTCATTCCTTGTTCCTTTTGTAACGCAAGTGGCAAAATAATAAAGGACAAGTGCACAAAATGCTCTGGCAAAGGTGCAAAAAAGGTAACTATTGAATACGAAGCAGAGATTCCCGCAGGAATAGATAATGGACAAACACTAAGCTACCCTGCTCAAGGTGATGCCGCCCTTGGCTCCGAAGGTATTTCGGGTGCACTTTTAACAACTGTTCGTGTTACAAAACACCCAATTTTAATCCGAGAAGGTTTCGACCTATATGTCGATATCCCTATTTCATTTACCCAAGCAATCTTGGGTGACAGGGTTCGCATTCCTACTGTTGATGGTTTTATTGACTTTAACGTCCCACCACACACCCAGAATGGTTACACACATCGCATCAAAGGAAAAGGCATCAAACGTCTTCGTTCACTAGGCACAGGCGATCTCATTGTCAAGGTTCTTGTCGAAATCCCAACCAAACTTGATAAAAAAACACTTCAACTTATGCGACATATCGAAGACACCACCCCAGAAAAAGACTATCCAAATCGCACTGCATACCGCGAAAAATTAAGAAAATTATAACCAATTTGACGTAAAATGGTTCCCATGAAAAAAAATTGCTCCAAGAAAAATGTTTTAGTCATCAAGTAATTAACAGATTAATCCCAATTTACGCGAGATTATAGACAATTAAAAAGCAGGTAAGCAAGACACTACTTGCTTTTTTTTACAGTCTAGGAATTGAATTTATCACTTCAATCATTTGTACTAGAATCTGGCTTAAATGCACCGTATGCGCTTTTATTTTCACAATTCTCCGCGCATTTTTCGAAGATACGCAGGAATATTTGACGTCTGTTGCGGTTGCTGTGCCGGCTGGGCATGTTGAATCGGTTGTTGCCCAAGATTTTGCGTCATATTTTGAATTGGATTGACTTGACCAGATTGGTTAAATGGCGGTTGAAGTGCATGTGACTCACCACCCAAACTCTGTTCACTTTGTGCCTCACGCATTTCACCAGACGAAGTCATTTGTTTTTGTTCAAATGCCGCAACAACATCTGCACTTGTTACTGCTTGATGCTGATGCTGAGATTGTTTATGGTATTGAGGAAAACCTGTGGCAATAACCATAACTTGCACCTCGTCCTCAAAATTATCATCAATATGTGCACCAAAAATAATATTACACCCAGGATCAACCACCGTTCTGACAAGATTTCCACAATTTGCAACCTCATGAAGTGCAAGATCTTTTCCACCCTTAACACTCATAATAATCTTGGTCGCACCATTAATGCTTGTTTCAAGAAGTGGACTTGATACCGCACGCCTAATCGCTTGTAAGAGTCTCCCCTCTCCCTTTGCACGTCCAACACCCATATGTGCAATTCCGGCATTGCGAATAACACTTGCAACATCTGCAAAATCAAGGTTAATATCCATGGTCGTAACGATAAGATCAATAAGACCCTGCACACCCTGACGTAAAACTTCGTCCGCAATTTTAAACGAATCTTTAAGACCGGTATTCTCAGGGGCACTCTCAATAAGTTTTTGATTAGGTACAACAATCGTCGCATCAACAAATTTTGCCAAATTATTTATACCAATATCTGCATTAAGTGTCCTGTGTGCACCCTCAAATTCAAATGGTCTTGTAACAACACCAATAGTAAGAATCCCAAGTTGTTTTGCAATACTTGCAATAACAGGCGAAGAACCTGTTCCGGTTCCACCACCCATTCCTGCGGTAATAAATACAAGATCAACATCTTTAAGTATAGCCTCGATTTGTTCGCGACTCTCCTGTGCCGCCTTTTGTCCAATCTCTGGATTAGAACCGGTTCCAAGACCACGAGTTAATTTTTCACCAATCTGAAGAACCTGAATCTTGTCAGACTTAATCTTGTTCAAAACCTGTTTATCGGTGTTAACCGCATAAAATTTACAACCAAGCACATTATCTTCAACCATTCTTGCAACCGCATTATTTCCACCGCCACCCGCACCAATCACGAGTATATTACATATTGGATCTAAAAAATCTTCCATTATATAACTTTAAACTTTTTTCTTAAAACTGTCAACTAAATTCCCTTTCGGTTAAAATTCACTTTCGCATAAGAAAAACCCCAAATGTCATCAACACTTGAGGCTTTAAATTTACTTGCTTTGCATTTCAATTTATCAATCACTTTGCAACACCTATTGCACGAGATTCTCTAATTACATTGACCTTAATTTGTCCAGGATAAGACATTTTTTCTTCAATTTCTTTTGCAATGTCCTTTGCCATAAACAACGCCTCTTCATCACTCACCTGTTCTGGCTTTACAATAACCCTGATTTCACGACCTGCACTTATCGCAAATGTTTTCTCTACACCTTGCTTTGAATTTGCAATTTCCTCCAAATCTTTTAAACGCTTTACATAATTCTCAACATTTTCACGCCTTGCACCTGGTCTTGCACTTGAAAGTGCATCGGCAACCTGCACAATAATCGCTTCAAGTGTCTTAAACGGAACATCGCCATGATGTGCCTCGATACAATGAAGAACTTCTTCGCTTTCTTTAAATTTCTTTGCAAGATCATATCCAAGTTGTGTGTGTGTACCTTCATTGTCATGGTCAAGAGCCTTTCCAATGTCATGTAATAACCCACCACGCATTGCAATTTGCTCATTCGCACCAAGTTCCGAAGCCAAAAGTCTTGACAAGAACGCAACCTCTTTTGAATGCACCAAAACATTCTGACCATAACTTGTTCGATATTTTAATCGACCCAAAGTCTTAACAAGTTCTGGATGCAATCCATGAATCTTAAGTTCATAAATTAATTCTTCACCATTCTTTTTTACCTGTGCATCAAGTTCATTCTTGGCTTTTGCAACAACTTCTTCAATTCGCCCAGGATGTATCCGCCCATCATTGATAAGTTTTTCAATTGACAACCGTGCATGTTCACGCCGATATGGATCAAAACAGCTTATAGATATCGCCTCAGGTGTATCGTCTATAATAATATCAACACCTGTTGCCGCCTCAATCGCACGAATATTACGGCCTTCACGACCAATAATACGCCCTTTAATTTCATCTGATGGCAAAGGTATTGTACTCACCGTTATTTCCGCAATCACATCGGTAGATAATTTTTGTACCGCATTTGTAATCACCTCACGAGCCTTTTTGTCACCATCTTCTTTTGCATCTTCAACAATTTTTTGAACCATCGTTGCCGCTTCTGTACGCGCTTCGTTTACAAGACTTTCAACAAGTTCCTTTTTTGCCTGAGCCTTTGTAAGCCCTGTCAATTTTTCCAATTTTTCAACAGCATCATTATGCTTTTTCTTTGCATCATCAAGATTTTTTGTAACTTGTTTCTTTGTGTTTTCAACATCGGCCTTCACACTCTCAATAGAGAGTTCCTTATTTGTAAGCAACTCCTCACGTTTTACAAGCTGTTCTTCTCTTACAGAAATTCGCTGTTCTACACGTTGTATTTCTGAACGTCGTTCTCTAATTTCATCATCACATTTTGTCTTAAGCTTGTGCGTTTCTTCCTTAAGTTCCAACATTGCTTCTTTTTTTACCGTTGCCGCCTCGGCAAGTGCTTTTTCTATAACCTTTGAGGCACTTTGCTTGCTGCGACTCTGTGTCGCCCTATTAATCGCAATAGCGGTAAAGTACCCTACAAGCACACCTATCAAAATACCAACAATAGGCAAAAAAACATGAAGCAATACATTGGAACCAAGCAAACTAATAATTTCCATTTGCATGTCTCCTGTTTACTTAAATTTTTGTTCTCTATAATAGAATATAGCCAACCACCTAGATTATAACATAGAAATCACTCAATGCAACCGGAAATTCTGGTATACTTATCATATGAAAAATAATTATTCATCCGACGCAACTTCAATTTTTATCGCATCTGTGCCTGTCATTTTATCTCGAACTTTCGCAAGAATTTCATCTCGAAGTGCCGGATTTGCCTCAAGATTTTTCTTAACCGCTTCACGACCCTGTCCAATTTTATCGCCATTATACGAGAACCATGCACCCGCTTTCTCAATAAATCCATAGCTTATTGCAAGATCCAAAATACTTCCCTCAAAACTTATGCCTTTTCCAAACATAATCTCAAATTCCGCAACTTTGAATGGCGGGGCAAGCTTATTTTTAACAACCTTAACCTTTGTCTTGTTACCAATCAATTCTTCTTTACCGTCTTTTGTTTCCTTAAGACTTCCTGTCCTTCTTACATCCAATCTTACCGACGCATAAAACTTTAACGCTTTACCACCTGGGGTCGTCTCATTAGATTGACCTGGCATCATCACTCCAATTTTCTCACGAAGTTGATTTATAAAGAAAATCCCACAATCGGTCTTATGTGCAAGAGGAGTAAGTTTTCGAAGTGCCTGACTCATCAAACGTGCCTGCAATCCAACATGTGCATCCCCAATGTCACCCTCAATTTCTCGAAGTGGCGTAAGTGCCGCAACCGAGTCAATAACAACAAAATCAATAACACCACTTGATATAAGTTTCTCAACTATATCAAGTGCCTGTTCACCACTGTCTGGCTGAGATAATATAAGTTCATTAACCTTAACACCAAGCTTTTCCGCATAAATCGGATCAAGTGCATGTTCCGCATCAATAAATGCACAAGTAAGCCCCATTTTTTGTGCCGATGCAATTATATGAAGCGACACCGTAGTTTTACCACTTGATTCTGGCCCATAAATTTCCGTGATTCTTCCACGTGGAATTCCACCAATCCCCAAAACATGATCAAGTGTCAAACATCCGGTCGGTATAACATTAACATTTTTGATAATCGGACCATCACTCATTTTCATAATTGCACCTTTACCATGTGCCTTTTCAATCAAAGCCAATGCCTGATCAAGCATCTTTTGCCTGTCATTTGCTTTGTCACCTTTTTCTTTTGCTACCGCCATCATTCCTCCTAAATTTCTTCGCTGCTACTTTTTCTAATTCAAAAAACAAAATTATCCACCACAAGTACTACCGTCTCCGACGGTTACACATCTCTGTTCAATCGAACACCAAAAAGAACCTGTCGGACAATTATTGGGTCCATTTGTCCCCGCATTTGATACCGTTATCCCAACGACAAGGCCAACCCCACCAAGCACAATAATCGCACCAAAAATAACGCTTGCAATTAATTTCCAATTTGTCTGATTTGCACTGTTATATCTTCTCTTAACCGGTCTTTTCCTGTACTTTGCCATCCTCAATTTTCTCCTTAGTTACACAAATCCCCAACCCACATTATCAAACTTCTGTACTCTCGTCAACTGAAATTATTTCCGTGCTTTTACTTGCTTTTACGTATTTTATTGAATACCAAACCCCAGAAATAATCGTTAAAACGGTTGCCGCAATCATAACCGCCCATGCGGTATAAGTAATAACTTCAACAAGCGTTCTCATCCTGTCCGTATTTCCTGTACCTTCCCACATTGCAATAATCGCCGCCAAAAACATAAACATTGATATACCTACAAGTTGGCAAGCGGTTTTATATTTTGCAACCTTATCCGCCGCAACATCAACACCTTTACTTTGCCCCATAAGGCGAATAATAGTCGTAATATAATCCCTTGCAATCGCAATAAACACAATGATAACCGCCGCATAAACAGGCATTATAAAAAGAAAACTTGAACCTCTCAAACCAGGGTCTACCGCAATCAAAATAAATCCGGCAAGCACAAGCAATTTATCCATAGCAGGATCAAGAATTTTACCAAGTTCCGACACCTGATTAAACCTTCTTGCAACCCAACCATCAAGAAAATCTGTTAATGCCGCAACAATAAAAAGAACAAGTGCAACAAGTCTGCCATTTTCAATAAAGAAACCACTAAACCCTTGAATCGCCCCTATGTAAAACAAAAGGATAAACGGAATCAAAAGCAATCTAAAATAGGTAATCTTGGTCGCAAGCGTTGCCCTTGTAAACCACCCAAACCAATCAACTTTGGTTCGCTCTTTAGACGCGGTAGCTTCAATATCTCTTACTTCTTCACTCATAATCTAATTATTACCACAAAAGTAACGATATGCCAAACATATTTTTATCTAGGCTTTTGTGCCAGACCTTTTCTTTCTGTTAAAAATAACAAACAGTAATGCACCAGTCGCAAGTCCAAATGCCGCAAGCCCCGCACCCGCAATAACAAGTGGACTTATTCCAGAATTTCCATTGCCCTCTTCTTGAGGATTATACTCATCATTTCTCTCCCAAACCGCAAAGAGTATCATGCCTTGTGTAATCTCTGTCTCAAAGTCAAAAAGTTCTCTATCCACATAACTGTCATTATATAACGACCATCCAACGAAATCAAAACCTGGACGTTCGCCTGGATTATACATAAATTCAAGCAAATCACCATAATAAACGGTAACAGTACTCGAGTCACCTCCAAAATTATAAAGTGTAACCGTGATAACCGTACGTGTCCATACCGCACGCAAAGTTATTTCCTCGGTTATCAGTGCTCTTGCAAAATCGAACTCAACATCTGATGCAACACTTGTCCAATGTAAAAATGTATACCCTTGCTTTGTTGGATTACTTGGTCGCACTACACGCCCTAATGTGTGCTGAATATTTTGATATGGCGTACCCGTTAACAATCCACCTGCCGCATCAAACTCAACACGCACGTTTATTTCATTCCAAACCGCATAAATTCTAACATCACCTTCTCCCATAAAGTGTCCGAAAACAAAACCCTCTCCATTCGCGGTTTCCCAATGCGAAAAAGTATACCCAACACGCGTTGGCGTTGCTTCAAACGGATTTATAATCGTTGCCCCAAATGCAAACGGAAATCTTCTAACATCCCCATCATAAAGTGTAACAACAAGGTCAAAGTCATTCGCATCAAAGTCCGCAAAAAGCAACAAAATCCTGTCAGGCATTGTCACAGAAGATACCACATTCCCACTAGAATCTGTCCACGTCGAGGTCAATGCATCGTAATGATTACCACGGTCATCTGTCCATCCTCGGAAGGAATGCGTAATCGGATTAGGTGCACTTGGTGTAAATAACGATGCATTCACACTTGCCCCAAAACTAACGGAAACAGAGTCATACAAATTCCCAACACTTATATAAAATCTTGCATCAAAACTTTGCAATTCAAATTGTGCATAAACCCTTAATACCTCACCTTGTGTGGTTAACGCAGGCATCGTTCTTGCAACACCTGGTCTTGCAAATTCTTCTCCATCATGATCGGCCCAATACAAAAACGTATGCCCATCACGCAAAGGGCTCTGTGGTAAATTAACCGTTTGCCCAAAATTATGTGCATAAACTGCAATCGCACCTATCTCGTCATTGTAAATAAAGTGAATAAAATATTGATGTATCCTCCACCGTGCATAAAGCCCCATACTTCCATTAGGTGTATGAATAACAATTGCCGCAGGATTGCTTACCCTGTAACCTTGTGCATCAAACACTTGCCCATTCGTACCCTCTCCCATTGCCGCGAATGAACTGTTAAACCATCCTAAAAACTCGTGCCCTGGTCTTACTGGAATTGTCGGAACTCTTTCCGGCCATACACCTCCACTTACAAGACCTGTAAGGTCCGCAGGCATACTTGACATATTAACCGAACCATCCCAAACGTTGCTTCTGAATTCTACACTTCCGATATTGCCATAAACCGCATACAATGTTGTGTTTGGCATAATGCGTGTTGTAAAATCAAACTCTGGTCCATTTGAACTTGTTGACCAATGTCTAAAATACATTCCATTCGGTGCCGTTGGTTCATGTGGCTTAACAATTCTAAACTCGCCATCTGTTACACCATTTGTAACTATACCATTGTCGTTAAAACTCATTGGATGAACATGTTGCATGTCTCTGTTCCAACGTGCCCATTGACCACTTGGTTGAATATCAACCCATGCATTTAAAACGATATCCATGTACGGTGAATCAAACTCTCCAAATGTTTGCGAACCAACCTGCACTGGGTCCCCTAATCTTCTATTCCAATGCGGTGCGGAATTTGACATTCGATCCATCACTGAACTACTTGCAGTAAAATCCCACATATAAATATTACTCAAATGCACATTTGATGCATTTCCTTGTACAGACCATCCTACAGTGGCGAAATCATCAATAGCAAAATTATGAGAACCTGTATTATCAGTCACCACATTTTGAATCAAAGACCCCGCTGATAGAGTTCCATGGATATGCGAAAAAAGAGCAGACCCATGGACATGGGCTCCTGGTTCAGCGTTAAAATTCACGCGACTGTTTAGAATAACCGAATCTCCTGTCACTCTATTAGTCAAACCTGTAAGATCATAAAATCCCTCAAGATTCACACACATGGATGAATTTAATATCCATGATGATTCAAGTTCATTAATAAATCCTATAGCAGTATCTTGATGTTGACCCGCTCTCATACGTGTATTCCTCACGTGAACATTGTTAATCATTGACGACTTTGCCGTTCCTATGAAAAGCGCATCCTGGTTATACCACCCAGGCACAAAATTTCTTAAAATATTGCCTAGCATCAGATTTTCTATTACCGCATTTTCAACCACACCAAACAAACCAGAAGGTGCATCCTCCATCATAAAACCATGCATAAAGTTTGAAATTTCAAACATTGCACCATTAAAATTTGCACGGAAGAATGTACCACGAAGTGCATTAAAATCAAACTCCGAGTTACCTATTACAATGCGTTCCCCATCCATATCAATATCCGCCGTCAAAACATAATGAACATTTGAATTATTATAACGTGCATCATCCACCGCATTGTTCACAACATACGCAAGATATTGCAAATGCCCAGGCGTCGAAATTTGAAACGGATTCGTCTGTGTTCCATCACCGTGCTCGAAAGGCATATTTGTTACCGCCTGAGATGGAGTACTCACCATACCGACAACCGCCATACCTATTCCTGCACAAACCATCATAACTGCAAGAACACTTGCGGTCAAAAATGACAAACTTCTCTTACTTCTCATTCGTTAAATCTCCTCTATCGTTTTGCTTTACTAGTTATCTATAATTTCTTTAACACTTATTCAAAATCTTGTCAAACAATTTTTTATCTATAAATGAACAAAAGCATCTTACGGTGCATTTCAGCCAAGATCCTAGACTATAGAAAACTTGCAACTATACCAAGTCCAATAACAACGGTAATTATCAAATAAACCGCAACTATCCTTGCCTCCGCAAAACCTTTCTTTTCCAAATGATGATGAAATGGCGTCATAAGAAACACTCGCTTGCCTTTGGTTTTTTTGAAATAGGCAACTTGGATAATAACACTCAGACTGCTTACAACATACATAATTCCAAGAATTATTATAAAGAAACTCATAAAAGAAAATATTGCAAGTGTCGCAACCAAACTTCCCAAGTACAAACTTCCGGTGTCACCCATGAAAACTTTTGCCTTGTTTGTATTAAACATTAAAAATGTCATAAGTCCACCAATCGTAATCGCCGAAATCCAATGCATTTGACCAAGTTCCAAAAGACTTCCACCAACCGAAACAAAATACGAAATCACAATAAAAAACACAAGATAAGCAATAGTAACAGAACCTGCAAGCCCATCAATCCCATCCGTCAAATTCACAGAATTGGTTGTGGCAATAATCGCAATGAACACAAGCGGAATTATAAACCACCCAATATCAAAATAAATATTGACAAACGGTATTAAAATCCGACCTTCTTGGTTAACAAGAAAATAAAATATCGCAACAAGCAACGCAATACCACCCTGACCTATAATCTTTTGATATGCACGCAAACCCAAATTCTTCTTTGTTTTGACCTTTATAAAATCATCTAAAAACCCAAGTAATGCAAAACCCAAACTTGAAACCACAATCACAAGTGCAAACGGAGTGTTCGACCGCAAAAAAATCGGCGACAACAAAATCATCGGCAAAATAAAAATGAACCCACCCATTGTAGGTGTACCACTCTTAGAAGCATGAAAATCAACATAATGAAGTATCGCCTGCCCAGCCTTTAATCGCCGCAAACCTTTAATTATGAACGGTGCCGCAATCAAGGAAATAACAAACGCGGCAATCACATAAATCAAAATATTCCGCATTGTCACCTCCTCTTATTTTTTTTCCTAGTCTGTGTCATTTCTTGTCGAATTATGCTAAATTTTTGCGAACACTTTTCTGTTTTAGATTCCTGTAATCTTCAACAACAGTCATATCGGAAAATGGTAATTTTTCTCCGTCAATTTCTATGTAATCTTCCGCCCCTTTACCTGCAATAACCACAATATCACCCGATTCTGCAAAATCAAGCGCATGATAAATTGCCTCTTTCCTATCTTCAATCATTGTATATCTTTTCCCAAGGTTCTCACAAAGCTCTTTCTTACAACATTCTTGTGTTTGTACCACCGAAACCTTGCAACCTGCTTCAATCTGAAGCATAATCACCCGCGGACTCTCACCCCTAGGATTGTCACTTGTTATAACTGTATAATCCGCCAACCGACCACTTATAATGCCCATTTGCTCACGTTTGCCTGTATCACGCTCTCCACCACAACCAAACACACTTACAAGCCTCCCCGACTTCTCACCTTGCAATAACTCCCTACATGTCACTAAAATTTTTTCCAAACTGTCCGGTGTATGTGCATAATCAATAATCACAGAAATCCCAAAAATTTCAACGGTATTAAAACGCCCAGGCACCGATTCAAGTGTTCCAAGTGCCTTTGAAATCTCCCTATCCTCAAAACCAAGTTTCTTAACTACATTAATCGAGGCAAGTGCATTATACACATTAAATTTACCGGCAAGTGGCATGTTATACTCAACACCACCAAATATAAACTTTGATCCACTTGAACAAAGTTCCAAATTTGTAACGTCCGCAAGTTTGTACGAAATAACACCACTCTTTACATTATTAAAAATTCTTTGCCCTTCAATATCATCAATATTTGTAACAACAGCATCCATACTTGCACCAAACCAATTAACCTTTACATTTGCATATGTTTTATAATCTTTGAAAAAATCAAGATGATCCTGGCTTAGGTTCGTAAATACACCAACTCTAAAATTAATTCCGCAAAGTTTCTTCAAAAATATTGCATGAGCCGAACATTCCATCACAACAAATCGAACGCCTTCTTCATACATTACCTTAAAAAGTCCATGCAAAATAATAGGATTAGGCGTAGTTAACTCGCTCACAAGTTCTTTAATACCCCCATCGGCACTTAAAATTTTTGCCCCAAGTGTTCCAATAATCCCAACCTTATTTCCTTTAATCTGTGACAAAATATGTCCAATAATATGTGCGGTCGTTGTCTTTCCATTTGTTCCGGTAATGCCAATAACATTTAACTTATCAACCACATTATCATAAAATGCCTTTGCCACAAGACTCATAACTTCTCGTGCATCGTTAACAAATACCTGAGGAATTTTTTTTGAAAAAAGCCTAGGCAAAATACCACGCTTAAAAGAGGATTTTTCCAAAACAACCGCAACCGCACCACGCCTTATTGCCTGTTTAATAAATTTTGCACCATCGGCTTTACCACCTCGGAGTGCAAAAAACAAGGACCCAGGTCGCACCTCACGACTGTCATGCGTCAAGTGTTTAACCGAAATACCGCAATTACAATTTAAAAGCTCAAACTCGACAATACAACTCAAAAGTTCACACAATTTTTTCATTCCAATTAATATTCAAAACAACACACAAACAATATGTTTCGACATTCTTTTCAGGCAACCTCTACTTAATCGACAACCCTGGGAAAAATTTAACAGGCACCCTGTTCGTCCTTTGTAAATATAACCTGTACGCAATATTAATATGAAAATCATTCCCACAAGGCACACCAAGTTCATTAATTAAATCGACAAGCCCATCAAGAACCTCATCTCTTGTCCCGGCACTTTCGTCAAATTGTTCAATTTCAATAAAAATTCCTAAACCATGCACCTCTTGCACAAGAATTTCTTCTTTCGCTTCTTGTCCATTTTTGCCTTCTTTCTTAAATACGTATCCTGTCATTTTTTTCACACACCAATTAGAAAGTCCGGCCGCATCAAAAATTCGCCTTGATGCATCCACATCAATATTGCATGACAATTTTTGTTCGCTTATCACATTATTATTTTTATCAAATGCTTTGTGTTTATAAAGAAGTGTCGCCACGCCATCATTCGAAAAATATTTTCTCTCTAACTTTACATCTCGCACAAGAAATGAATTTCTACTTAAATCTTTAAATTCTATACACTTTGACAAATCAAGACGAGTATAATAAAAGTCTGTAATATGTAACCTTTCTTTAAAGAAATACCCTTTGTTGTTAAGAAGTTTAAACAAGGTTTCCTTATCACACAAAACCTCAACGGTAATTTCAGATTGAAGATTTCCATCCTTAACTTCCACTCTCACCTCCATCACCAAATGCCGACGGTGGTGCAAAATCACTAACATTTTCCATGTATTGTTCGGTCAATGTTTTCGGTGGCGGTGGTGCCTCGTAAAATGGATCATATTTATCAGGATTATATGGTTCAACTGGATCACCTGCCAAACCAATATCATCAAAAGAATCAAGTCCACCCATACCAAATAAATCATCGTCCATTCCGTCACTTGTATTTTCTTCCATTACATTTATTTCACCAAAATCCGACTGCACATCTGCTGCCGCCTCATCTTTGATTTCTTGCCGTATCTGACTTGCAAGACCCATCAAAATCGCAAGTTCCTCATCCATATTCACCGAATTATTTCCACCAAACGCATTCGCGGTTACCACATCGTTCCCAGACACAATCTCATCATCTACACTTGGCAACTTTGGCTCGGACACCTCTACGTCATCATCGATTCGTGGCAACTTAGGAATTTCCAAATCACCAAAATCAACCGAATCATCAATCAAAGAACTAAGTTCCTTTAACTTTTCATCGATCTGCATATCTTCCAAAGTAATACCCGCCTCAACCGCATTCTGGTTATCCGATTGCTGCTCCAACTGGGTAAACCCTTGAGATTGCTCTACCTCCGACTTTTCCGCATAAACTCTTCGAACACCTCCACCACCAATTGGATTAACCAAGGAAAATAACTTTATTCTGGTAACAAACCTATTCTGTGTATCAAGTTCTGGCAAATCAATAACATACACCTTTGTGCCTTTATCACGTATCATAGAATATAACGGAACAAGATCACCTATGCCGGTCCATATAAATACCGAATCAAACTCGTTTATCAAGTTTAAGCGCATAACATCAACAATTAACCTTGGATCCGCAACACTTACATTCTTTTGTTTAAACCTCATTCGACCAATTGTTTCAAGACGATTCTCTGCAACAAATTCCTCAAACTTTGCAATCTTGTCATCGGTATAACCGTACAACTTTCCATACACAATACTGCCATTGCCTCGCAAATGCGAAACAACCTCCATAAGATTATCAAGCGATGCCCCTGTATTATCAATATCAATAAACAACGCAATTCTGTCACCACCCCTGCCAAAACTTCTTGCCGCATTCATCTGTGAATGCACAAAACTCGGACGCCCCATAGTTGGTATAGGTATTCCCTGCAAAACCCCAGGCCTTGGCATTATTGGAGATACATGCGACGGTGGCATATGCATCATATGTGGTGGCATCCCCTGTGGAACTTGGCTCAAAGGACTTTGTGGCGATTGTTGATGTGATGCTTGAGGTATTGAAGATTGCTGTGTCTTAACCTGTGCTTGATCCTGTAAAGGTGTTTGTACTACAGAAGGCTTTGCAGATTGCTGAACACCTGTTTTTGAACCAGAAACTTGATTTGCTGTCTGTGTTTTAGCCGCAAAAGTCTTTCTAAAATTTGCTTGTGATTGTTCAAGTTCCCGTCGTGCCTCTTCTGCCTTTTTCGCCATAAAATCAACAGGACTCAAAGGCTTTACCCCTTGTGGTGGCCTTGGTGCGGCCGCGAACTGTTTCACTTCAACCTTTTTTTCTTCTACCCTTTCACCAGGTTTTTCTTTAACCTTCGCAATTTCTGCTTGTTTTACATCTACGCTCGAATCCTTAATCCCAAGTTTTTTTTTCTCTACATTTGCCATTTTTTGTTTTGGCTCTGGTTTTGCAATTACGGCAACCGTCTTCTTAACTGGAGGTGTTTTTACAACAGGCACTTCAATCTTTGATTTTGCATGAACTCTCTCGCCCTTTGATTTAATATGCCTCATCTCACCAACTTTCATTGGCTCGTGACCTTTACTCTTGCCCTTTTCCTTTGCCATAAATTTTGTCTCCCCCAAACTTACTTATAAAAGTGTAACACAAATAATATCCGCTTCATACAAAAAATTTGCACTATAAAAGCACCAGATTCAATCTTAACACCGCCGCGGACGCAATCATCGCCGCATTATCTCCACACAAACTCTTATGTGGAAAGTATACATTTACATCCTTTTCCTCACACATTTTTTCAATCTGCTCACGCAAATAACTATTCGCACTCACCCCACCGCTCACCGTCAAAATATGATATTTTGTTCTATCAAGTATCCTTGAACACTTGTGCACAACCTGTGCAATCGCCTCTTTTTGAAAAGAAGCGGCAATTTTTTGTATGTCTAACTCTTCTCCTTTTTGCCTAATCCGATTAACATAATTAAGCACAGCGGTCTTAAGTCCACTGTACGAAAAACCTTCTTTATTGTAATTCGGCTGGTTGACAAATTTAATGAATTCACCTGTAAACTTTTCTGCCTCTGCCTCAATCGAAGGCCCTCCTGGATACGGTAACCCAAGAATCCTCGCAACCTTATCAAACGCCTCACCCACCGCATCATCAAGCGTCGATTCAATCAATGCAACACGCCCTTTGTCACCCACATCA
>WRAD01000010.1 GCA_009780375.1 Bacillota bacterium | reverse complement strand
TGCCCTTAAAACATATATAATAACTGCATTTCAAACACGAGATTGGAAAGAAATTATTAAAATTATTGGTATAGCGGCGGCAACCGCAATAGGAATTGGAATCGCGACATATGTTATTGCAAATGCCGTTATGTCGACAGGGCAAGTGCCATCCCCGACGGAAATAGAGTATGCGGTTAATGAAGTTGTCAGGCGTTTTCCAGCGTTTTTCTATGAACTTGTCGAAGCAGGTGTTTCACACGAAACCGCAGATCAAATTACTTCACAAATGCCAACACATAGGATAGGTCTGGTTGAAGATGTAATGCAAACCAGATGGCTTAATGCAAATGCCGATGACATAATTCAATTGATTACTCCATATCTAAGGGCCGAGGGAACAACAGAGGTCTTGCAAAATATGACACCTGAGGGGATTGCGAATTTACTTAACCAAAGCGGCCTGACCGATGTTTTGCAAGAAGAAATGTCAGAAATACAGCAGTTGCTTGAAAGTATTAATCAAACCGTTAATGATCAAGTAATTGATGAATATGAGCAACAAATTAACTCGTTGCAATATTCACTTGATAATCTTGAAGAACAAATCAACGCAACACAAGAAGTCACGCAAGATGTATAGATTATGTTTGGTTTTTTGTACAAAATAGGCTAAAATTTAATAAATACCAAGGGGGAAATTATGGAAGAAATTAAAAACAAAGATGACGCAAAAAAAATGTTGCGTGTCGCTTTTCGGGCTATGACATTGGTCATTGAAAAACTTGGCGGGGAAATTGTTCCTGGACCCGACCTTGACAAAAGAATTGCCGAAATAAAACAAGAAGTTTTATACAGTCCCCAAGTTGTCGATGCACTTATGGACGCAGGACTTGATGAACAAAGTGCAGGCGAGTTAATAGACAACACAATGAACGAAGTTATAACCGAATATTTCAAAGCCAAAGCGGACAAAAAGTAAGTATGCTTAATTAATGAAATTGCATTAAAATTATTGACATATTTTATAGTGTGTGATATAATCATACATAAAGTCAAATCCACAGGGAGGAAATTAATGGCTACAGTATATCCATATAATGCTAATGATTATCAAGTTAATGCATTGAAGGGAAAAAATGCAGAGCAACTTAAGAGTCTCAAAACTCAACTTGAGACACAGTTTTCAAGTGGTGGAATTGCAAATCAAGACGACTATGTTACGGCAAGAGATGCATTGGATACCGCACTTGCAAAAGCAGAGAAAGCGGCAAACAAAAGTGTAGGTAAGACAATCGCAAAAATTGCGACTCCCGTGGCTATCGTTGCACTTGCGGCTCCTATGCTTATAGGATCAACCAATATATCTAACGCAATCCGTGGGATGGGTCAAGACACAAGAGAAGGCATTTTGGAGGCGGCACAACTTAGTGCAGATAACGATAATGCAATAGTATGGGGTACAGAAGAAATTGTTGACGAAGATGGATACGTTATCCAGGTTGCACGAGAAGGTCTTGCACAAATTTTCAGAGATATTGAACAAGGTATAGGCGAAATAGCAGATAACACCCGCCGAATTCCAATGACACGCGAGCAAATAAATGCAGGTATTAATGCAGGAATCATAATTGCACAACAAACAATGCGTTTTCAGCCAGATGATAATTGGAACCCACAAAACACACGTAATGCGGTATTGGCGGAATTTTCTGGCGATGAAGTCGCGTATGTTGGCTTAAGTGAAGATCTTATTCATAATCTTACTTTGGCACATCTTGCAACAACCTACGCACAATTTTTCGCACCTGAAATTGATCTTGCGGCGGAACTTGGTGGAATAAGACGTGCAATAGGAAGTAACCGCAGTGCAATCGCAAATATAGGAAACCAAGTTGCCGGTGCAATTTATACCGCAGGAAATAATAATGTTGCCGCTATCGACAGATTACATGCACTTATAAGTGAATTCCCAGATTACAGTGACCAGTTACAAGCACTTGTCGCTGGCCAACAGACCCAGAATCATCACCTTAACCAAGCAAATCTTACCGCAATTGCAAACAACAGGGCACTGGTGGCGGCACTTGAAAATATCGGGTTTGATATAACAATCGAAGCAGATGCAGGAACAGGCACAGGACAGCCTGATGTAAATATTAATTGGCCAAATTTTGATGCAAATTGGCCAACATTCCCGGTAATCCCACCTTTTCCACCACAAGATAATATTGTTCCACCTCATATACCTTGGAATCCAAACGATCCTTGGCAAAATCGTCCTGACAATACTACTCCGGACTTAGCAACCCAACTGACGCAGGACTTGCCCATAACAGGAAGCACTCGATCCGCACTCTTCGTTTCAAATTCTGTCGCCGAACATAATAGAATTCGTGACTTATTTGACAGGTCACACACGATGTCTGTTTCCGGAAATCAAGTAAGGTTTTATGACGTGAATGGTTTGTTTCTGGGAACCGCACAGGCCGCACAAATCAGAGGACAAGAGGTTGAGAGTGGGCAACCAAATACTCCAAATTTTCAAGACAGAATAGACCAATGGCGAGTTCAAGGTTTTTCAGAAGAGGAGATTGCCGAATTTATAAATAATCTGGAAGATGAAAATGAAAACACGGATTAATATGGGTCTTATCGAAAAACTTAAAAAGAATGGATTTTCATTTAATAAATCCCTCGGACAAAATTTCATTGTCGATGAGGGATTTTTGACGTCGGTTGTGTCTGAAATTGGACTTTCTAAAAATGATCTTGTTGTGGAAATTGGCACAGGTGCCGGCACATTGACAAGGGTTTTATCAAATTATGTTAAACAAGTACACACATTCGAGGTTGATAAACGTCTTGAACCGATACTTGCTTTGCAATTTAAGGACAAAAATAATATAAATCTTGTTTTTAAAGATGCATTAAAATATGACTTTAATGATCTTGTTAATGAAAATTTCAAGGTTGTTGCTAATATTCCATATTATATAACTACGCCATTACTTATGAAATTCATACTTGATGAAAATTGTAAAGAGATTTGCGTACTTGTTCAAGAAGAATTGGCAAATCGCATAGTTGCAAAATGTGGCACAAAAGATTTTGGGGCATTAAGTGTTACCATGCAAACCTGGGGTGAGTGCAAAATTATAAAGCACGTTTCAAGAAATTTATTCACGCCATCACCAAACGTGGAAAGTGCGGTTGCTCAAATCAGGCGTTTGGGTAATGTACAGATAACGGAATCTTTTTCCAATCTTGTGAAAGGATTATTTTCATTCAGAAGAAAAACAATGCTGAACGCATTATCACAATATCTTTGTTTAGACAAAGTTGCCGTTGCAAAGATTTTACATTCTGCACAGATTCCACCAGATATTAGACCAGAAAAAGTTTCTGTTAACAAGTTTAATGAATTGGAAAACATAATTCAAAAACAGACAAAAATTGATTAAAAGCACCAGAATTTTTATATATGACAACAACATAATAGATACAATGGTCAAGGTTCATATCGCAAACATAATTTTGTACGACAAGACATCAGAAGTAATGGGTTTTGTTGAACTTCAATCAGATAATGGTCAAACGATCGCAAGTATCCAACATAATATAAGCGGAAACGGGCTTATATTCAGTTTGAGTTATAAAGATCAAACGCATGCCTTTTCATTGAGTAAAGGCCCAAAAATTGTATTTACGATTAACCAGGAACTAGATCTTGGTCAAGAAATTTTTGCATTTATAACAAGGAAAGAAAAAGATAAATTATCAGCGGTTGCAAGTGGAGTAATGAACATAGCAGAAAAACTCGTAAAATCCGAAACAATTACTCTTCCAACAGAGGAGCCTGTACAAATTCCACAACCAGAGCCACAAGAACAAGAATTTGATCATGTGCCAGAACCGATTCACGACGCCCCGCAAGGCAAGATTGAATCGGAACTTAAATCTGTGGAAGTTCTTAATCGTGCAAAGGAGGTTGATCAAGTATTAAGGGCGGTGTGCAGTTTCGAAGAAGGAGGACTCAATGCCTGTAAAGCATGTCCTTATCGCGAGCATTTCTTTCGTAAAAAGGCGTCAGAAGGCTAGGTATTCATGCATAATTTCTTTGTGAATTGCAATAAATAGTGTTATTTTGTTTGTTAATTGCAGAAAAATTGTATAAACTATGAATGTACATGGGGAAAATAATCAAGTTCGCACAAAAGCGTGCCTACAAAATAACCATAATTTGTTTGGCGGTTTTTGCCGCTATCTTTATCATGGTGGGTGGCATTATCGCAGGCACAAATTCTACATCAACACCATCTTTTCTTGCGGTTAATGTGCCAGGTGCGTCTAGGGCGGCCGACGGAGCATGGCTTGTTGATGTTTATAATCGAACGACACCAATTCAAATTAATACATGGGACAGAAACGGAATGCCAAACAGAACCGAGCTGCCGATAAGATTACTTGTACAAAGTGGAAATGAACTTGTAAATATTACACCAAGTATTCGCACCGGTGGGGTTGCGATGTTAACACTTAGAAATAATTACGAACGAGGAGAGGATAGAGGCATACCATTTTTTCACGATGATCGCATACACTCAGATACAAGAATATCTGTAAACATAGTTGTAGGTGGACTTATTGAACGTCTGCATATACGCATAAGACTTTCACAAGTACAATTCAGTACTCGGCTTGAAAGAAATACAGGTGGCAATAATTGGATTCCTATCGATGCACTTGACCAAACGAATATCGCTTTGCCAGGTCAACCACAAAGAACAATTATGCAAGAATTCCTTGATCCAAATACAACTCATAACTTTAGAATTAATTCGACATTCCGTGTATTTAACTCGGTTGTTTTCTCGACATTAAATGTTACTGAAAGACAACAATTTACAATTGATTGGGACCATGAAAGACTGCATTTTGATGAAGAAGATATAACACTTGTGCCACAAATAGTTATCCGAAATCCCTCTATTATACAATCAACAGGAACGTATACTTTTGAAATATCGGTGTTATTTATGGGGCAAACATTTCGAGATTTTTTTGATTTAAGAATAGTAATCTAGCCTAGGCTTTTACATTGCATGACATTGTAATAGGTGTGGCATCATTTGATGAAAAATCAAAACCAGATTGTCTGTCAAGTCTGTTGAAGAGACCTACTTGCCAAAATACAATAACAAGTGCAACGATAATAAGAACCACAAACAACATAATCCATTTACCCATAAAAAAATTCCCCCTTAAAGGCGTATATAATAGATTATACCATGTACTAGTGAATATGTCAATATAAAGTATGAAGAAAAATATGGCACGTACCGTGTCAGATGTAAAAATAATTGTGATAGAATGCGATGAATTTCCAATATACGGTATTTTGCCATACGGAGGAAATCGACATGTTCAGGCAATTTATCCAAAAAAATTCAGATAAAATAGGGCTATCCTTGCATAAGTGGATTCCCCCACACAAAGTGAGAAAAACAAAAAGGAGTAACAAATGGAAAACGCAAGTCTAGCAAACTACACAAAAGATGACAACACACAAGGGATGAATAATAATAGGGTCATGCTTAGCGGTAGTATAGTAGGGGAGCCAAAGCGAAGTCATACTGTTTTTGGAGAAGGTTTTTATGAGCTTGTATTATCGGTTAACCGTCTCTCAAGCATGCAAGATCTTATACCTATAACTGTGCCTGAGCGACTTTTGATATCAGAAAATCTCAAAGAAGGCATGGTGGTTACCGTAAAGGGCCAATTCAGAAGTTACAATAAAATTGTTGATGGACGAAGCAAACTTATGCTTACAATGTTTGTTCGTGAAATATTGCACGAGGCATCTATTGATAATCCAAATGAAATTGAACTCGTGGGATTTATATGCAAGCCTCCGATATACAGAACAACTCCGTTTAATCGTGAAATTGCCGATATTTTGCTTGCGGTTAACAGAACATATAATAAATCTGATTATATCCCTGCAATAGCCTGGGGCAGAAATGCCAGATTTGCCGAAGCACTTAAAATCGGCGAACGGGTTAATCTAAGTGGACGTGTCCAGTCTCGGGAATACCAAAAACGTCTTGAGAATGGCGAAACTGAAACAAGGGTAGCATATGAAATTTCTATTAATAAACTTTCATACGAGGAACTTCCTACACAATTTGATTTAGGTGATACCGCATTTACCGCAGAAGATTTCGACGTAAGTGAGGTATTGGCCTAGGTCTAGTAAAAAACACGGAATGAAAAAGTTTTCCCTCAAAAGATTTTCAATTTTGATTATCTTTTGGGGAATTTTCTTTTCTTATAAAAAACCCCAAACAAGCGTGAATGCGGTTATAATCCCACCCAAAAAGAAAATCCCGTAAAAAAGTGTTGCTTCTGTTCGTGACAAATTCATTGGTTTCTTAGGAACAAGAGTCATAGGGTCAATGTAAAAGTTAAACACCTGCCCATGTCGCATTTGTGAAAATGACGCTTCGGTTTTTTCAATAAATTGATCAAGTGTATATACACCATTTGCATGAACAAGAACATCAGGTCGGGTTTGGACAAGTTTGATAAAATGTGCTTTTTTGTTCTTAACATATCTGTCACGTGCAATATATCTGATTGTAAAAATGATACCTACAATTGTTATTGCCATGACAAGGAAATACACAATCATGCCTGTACCCATAGTAAGATTAAAAAGACCATCATAGAAATTTCCCCCGAACCAGCCATATTGACCTGCGTAACTTAAATATGTCGCGATACTGTTATTCATGAAATGGATGATTATTGGAACCCAAATGTTTTTTGCCGCAACGCCTGCAAGCCCCATCAGATATCCAAGTATTGCCGCAAATATCACTTGCACAACGTTAAAGTGCATAAGTCCAAAGAGTATTGCGGTAAACAATAATGCCCTTTGTACGCCTAAACGCCTCTTGAAGCTTTGCATTAACATACCTCGATGTTCAACCTCTTCACAAAGACCAGGCAGAACACCAATAAGTATAAGACTTACAAAGAGTCCTCCTACGCCACCAAATGAACTTCCTGTGCCACCGGTTGGGAATCTGAAACCTGCCACCGCTAAAATTCCGTTTGCGAAACTTGATACAAAAATATTAAATAAGAACATAAGAAGCCCAAGAACTATTGCAAGCCCAAATATTTTCGCACTCATCGATCTAAATTCAAAGGCACCGAATAACCACGTTTTACTTTTAGGTTGCATAGTCCGAATAAACGGATCAGGATGCCTTTTTTTCCAAAGCCAAATCGAAACAAGTGGAATTGTTAACATGATAAGGATTTGACTTGTAATCGAAAATCCAACTTCAACCCATCGTCCATCAATATTGCCAAACCACCCAAGTCCAAAAGCAATCCTGATTCCAGAGAATAAAATCAAAGTAACAAGATGTGTTGCACAAACCCATGCAAAACTCTTGTCCCAAATTTTATTTTCAAGAACCCTGTCATTTTTACCGCTTTGAATTTCTTCCATATACCTCTTCTTAAATTTTCATTACCCAAAAAATACTGCAAACCAAATAATTAAACTTATTCCTACACTTGCAATAAACCCTGCAGATTCTCGTGTACCTATGAATTTCTTTGTGCCTGACGCTTGATTTTCACCACTTGATTGCTTTAATAATTTTACCATAGAAATCACAACCAAAGTTCCTACAATTGCCAAAACCCACATTGATAACACAATTTGCCAATTGAATACAATATGATCATCTGCCATCGTTCGTGTAATATATGTATACGTAATTATTGCAAAGTTATTAACAAAGTGTAAAAGCATCGGATACCACATATTCTTTGTTCGCAAGTAAACAAGGGCAAGAACGATGCCAAAGAAAAATTGATAAACCGTTTGGGCGGGGTTGAGGTGAAAAAGACTGAATAACAATGAACTTGCAAGAATCGCTACCGCTTTACCAAATGGCATGAAACTATGCAAGATAAGTCCTCTGAAAAGTAATTCTTCAACAATGCTTGGTATAACAGCCATCACAACAACAAGCATCACAAAGTGCCCGAAATTTTGCATTTCAAGGTTGCCCGCATCATCAGAATTAAAGCCCCAATCTCTGAACACTTCTAAAAGACCATTTTGTAAAATCATAAAGGCCAAGATTGATGCAACACCCATCAAAATTATCAATCCAGAATCAAATATTCTTGGACGTTTAAAATTATAAATCTTAACAAGGTCTTTATAATTTCCGTTACCAATCAATCCATCTGCATTTATAAAAGTTCTTGCTTTCATCTTTGCAAACAAAATGAAAATTAGAAAATAAATAGAATATAAAAATATATAAAGTGCGAATAAAACATAAATATTCACATTGCTTGGATTAAGGCCCACTGCTGAAAAAAAAGGTGGAACCACAAGCGATGTGGTGATAACGGCAAGAAAGGCTATGATACCGAACATGTAATGATTATATCATAATCTAATCAGTTTTTGATGTGTGGTACTGTAAATATAAATTTCGATAACATTTTCTTGTATGTTCATTGCCTGCTTTATCGCATTTGCATACATTTGCATTTGTGATCTGTACATTTCCACTAATTTAACCTCACTTGCATTACGATTAGTTTTGTAATCTACAAGTACAACTCGCTTGTCCTCACCTTCTTTTTTTATCGCCAACATATCAATAATCCCTTGCACAATAATTTGTGCATCATTGTGCTCGAGTGTTTGTAAAAAAGGAATCTCTTTATAGATTTCAAATCCATTTAAAAACCCTTTTAATATTTTTATCGCAACCACAACATTTTTGTCTTCATGCTTCGTATCTTTGTCAAAGTCTATATTCTGCATAGATTCATGAAATTTCGTTCCATAATCGACTCCTCTATCTTTTGTTAATGTTGGGAAAAATTCTGTGATTGGTTTGTCAAAAGTTTCAAGTTCACCTCTGGTAAGACTTGTTACAGAATTTTTGAACACAACACTTGAACCAATCTGGGTTTTAAATTCTTTCTTGAATCGATCCTTTAATTCTGTAACAAGCTCTTTGTCTACTGGTCCACTTAATACCAGAGGTTTTTTTTCTTTTAGGGTAACCTTAATTACATCAAGTTTTTCAATTTTTAATTCAAAATCACTACTTGGTATTGATCTGAACAGAGTAGGGATTAGAAAGTCAAAATAATTTTTGGACTGTAATATTTCGAACTCACTTGGTCCATTTTGCAAGTGGCCTGTAAATTTATTTGCACTGGCTCGTGCTTTTTCAACGTCAAGTATTCCTATGATAATTAACTTGTTTTTTGCCCTTGTTAAAGCTACGTACAAAAGTCGCATTTCTTCTGCGACTTGGTTTAATTTGCCACTTTTCAATGCACCGTGACGTGTGAGGCTTTGACTCTTTATATAATTTTCAATATCTGTAGAATGTACACATAACCCACATTCTTTGTCAACAAGCATAAATCGCCTGCTTTCAATATTAGAAAATTTTGCACCAGTATCAAAGAGGATTACAACAGGGAATTCAAGCCCTTTTGATTTGTGTACAGTCATGAGTGTAACCCGTTCATTGTCACCCCCACCACCTTCAATTTCAATATTCAAAAGTTCGTTTTCAAGTAAATATAAAAAGCGAGGAACAGACGATGCAAGCCCAAATCCACGAAGTTTGTTTATATACCTCTGTATATTTTGCACCATTAAATCGCCATTTGGTATAACAAGCAATCGTTCTGTTATTAAAAAGCGGGTAATGAATCTTGCCAAAACATCTGCCACAGTACTTGTTTTTGTAAATTGATGAAATTCTTCAAGTGTTGCAACAAAGTCTTGTAATTTTTCTACAAGTCGATCCTTGTTGTCATTTTTTACAATAAAGTCTTGAATTCTTTGAAAAAAATTCTCACCATTACCTTTGATTTTAATAATTGCCATTTCTTCACTTGTAAAACCGAAAACAAAACTTTGCATGGTTAATACAAGTGGTAAATCGTTATAAAAATTTGATGTCGCAAACAAAAAGTTTTCAAGCAATGCAATTTCAAATAAATTGCTTGCACGTTTTTTGTCGTCAAGAATGCTTGCTATTCCTGCATAGCCAAGCATCTCTGACAATCCTTGAAAATGTGTTTTTTGTCGCCCCAAAACTGCAATATCGCTAAGTCGTATTTTTCGCATTTGTTTTGATTCTTTGCAATAAATTTCTTGTGTTGTCAATTCTTTAATTTTATTTACAACTCTTGCACATTGAATTTTAATTCGTTTGGTTTCCTCTTGTTCTGCGGTATCCTCTAACAAATTGTAGGGCTTTGAAAAATCAAGTTGTTTTTTTCTAGTGTTGCCGTCCTCATCGTCCGAATTATCCTTATCTTCAATGGTGGTGTCAAGTAAAATTACCTCAACAGGCTTGGATAAAGACATATTACTATCTTTTGGAAATTGCATATTGTCACTTGCATTAAACATGCTTGTCGATTTGTAATCAAGACCCGCCGTTGCCTCTGTCATAATCGTTCCGAACACATCATTTACAAATTCTAGAATGGATTTGTTAGAACGAAAATTTTCATTCAAATTAACAACTTTTCCATCCAAGTTATGTTCAGAATATTTGGCAAGTTTTCCAGAAAAAATCGCCGCTTCACAACCTCTGAATCCATAAATACTTTGCTTTACATCACCTACTAAAAAAATATTTTGTCTGTCACCTATCATTGATAATATTTTCTCTTGTACTGGGTTTGTATCTTGATACTCATCAACGAAAATAAATTTGTACCTATTGCTTAACGAATCTGAAATATCTTTATTCCCAAGTATTTTAAGTGTGAATCGTTCAAGATCGGCAAAGTCAAGTTTTCCCTCAATTTTTTTTGCACTGTTGTATTCTTTGATAAATTCTTTAACCAGGAACAAAGTTTGTTCTACAATTTTCTTATCATTTGCTTGAGCGATTACTGCCTGTTCTTTTGTTACAAAAAACAGTTCACCAATTTTGGCAATTTCACTTTTAAAAGTGGTGCGTACGTCTTTGAATTCATCGTAATCGGAGAAGTCATTGGCCTTTGGGCTAAGTCTATCAAATAATGTCTTGCCGATATTTTGTAAGGCATTATAAGATTCAATCTTTGAAAGTTCATTGGATAATCTTGTACATTGATCTACAAAAATTTTTCCTTTATCACTGTTTTCTTGTGTTGCTGTCATCAAAAAATCTTGAAACTTGTGTTTATAATGCTGTCCCATGAATTGATAATGAGTTACAAGTTTTTTGAAGGCAAGGCTTGTTTCGATATCATTTGTATAAGAACTTAATGCAATATTTTCAAGCCATGCACAAGCATCGTCTCTTGATGACAAGAAATCGGCAATTGTTATTACAAGTTCGCATATATCCTTTGTACTTCGTGTAACACAAAAAGTATCAATTGCGTCTTTTGCCACATGATAGTATTTGGAAACGAGTCTATTCAAAATATCCTTTTGGATTATTGCCTTGTTTATATCGTCCAAGATATCAAAACCAGGATCAACCTCCGCAACATTAAAGTGCATTTTTATTAAATCCCCACAAAATTTGTGAAATGTTCCAATTGATGCCAATGCAAGTTTACTTAGAATTTCGTCTCGTTTATTGCGTGTCAAGGTGGCAGAATTCATTAATTTTTTTCTTAATTTTTGTCGCATATCACTTGCACTTGCATTAGTAAATGTGAGCACAAGTAATTGGTCAAGTTTGGCTTCACCTGATGAAATCATAGAAGAAATTCGCTCGATCATAACTGTGGTTTTGCCACTTCCTGCACTTGCACTTACTAAAAGATCCTTGCGCCTCAGATTAATTGCTTCATTCTGATTTTTTGTCCAATTTATCATAAGCCACTCCTAATTTTATCCTTGAACAAACATGTTGCAGAATTAACACAATAACCACATGCTTTATTATCGGTGCTTGATTTGATTATGACGCCGTTTGTAATATGTTTTTGTGCGATATGTGCCATCGAATCCGCATAATCAACAAGATCTCTAATCTTGTCTGCATCGTACCCACCACTAATGACACCTTTGCTTGTTCGCCTTACTTGTATGATATTACTTCGATATCCACCATCTTCAAGACCTCTATCGATTGCAATCACATTTTCGTCACTGTTTAAAACTAACCCTTTCATACGTTCGTCTTTTGTAAAGCCAGATTTAAGATGAAAATAAAATCCGCCACCCATCTTGAAGCCATCTGCTTCAAGAAGTTTGAGATAAAGTGGTAATTGTAATTTTGCACCAATATAAAGATCTACTGGTTTAAATTCCACAACAGAGCCTGTCTTGTAATCAATAACAATAGCATATTCTTGTCCGTCAATTATCGTGGTATCCACTCTGTCTGCTTTTCCAGTGATAATATCAGAGTTCAAACTTCGCTCTACAAATCTAGGCTTATATTGGCTTTGTTCTATGTTTGCCTCTATTTTATTGCAAATTATTATCGCTTCTTTTCGCAAGCCTTGTACAAGAGGCAAATGTAAATCATCACATGCAAACCAGGAGAATTCTTTTGACCCAAGCACTTGATCAACAATTTTTGCAATATTTCTAACCTGCCCACCTTGGTATTTGGCGATTAAATCAAGTGTAAATTCCTCAACAATTTTGTGTATTATATTACCAATTATATTTGCACTTACTTTGTATCTATCACGCGGACGCACCTTCAATCCCCTTGTCAAAAAGTGCATAAAAGGGCAGACATAAAAAGTCTCTATCTGGGTAACACTTAGAAGCGAAGGGAAAAGTTCCTTTCCGCAAGTGATATTCATCTCGTTCTTTTTAAGATCTATAACAGAAAGACTTGGCAGGTCAAGTGACTTTAAAATACTTGCAAAATACAATTGATCTAAAAAAGCCATCCCGGTTCCGATTGCTTGTAACACATATCTTTTTGCAACCCAATGCGAATTCAATTCAACACCGTATTTATTTAAATTACTCGTATTGTTTTGTGTTTTTTGTTGCAATAATTGTTCAACAATTTCGCCTCTAAAAACTTCTTCACCGGCGGTGTTCACAGATATATGGCAAACACATAAACTCTGGCTTGCGGAATTTAATATATTCCATGCATGTGTTCTTGCCCGATTATTTTGCATAGTTGCCGTTGGTTCAATTATAATGTTCATTGACCTGATATCGGTTTCTGTTAAAATGTCGGTATCATTCGTTGTAATAGGAAATGTGCCTTCGCATACGTTCGCTATTATTATATTTTTAACAACATGTGGTTGATATTCTTTTGCATTTGCAATTAACACTCTGTCACAAAAAGTTGGCACCCCAGAAACCTTTGTCGCACTTGCAAGTGTTTCAAAAAGCATTTTAAATTCACGTAATTCCATTTTTTTATAGCACAAACTGTCGCCAATAATGCTTACAAGTTTTTCTAATTTTTCACCTGAAATATGATCAATTTTGTCATCGATTTGGATAGCTTTTAAAAATTCTAAGAGTATTTCACAAATATCATAGACGTTTTTACAACTCCGTAACTTTTTGATGTTGTTCTTTAATTCTTCAAAGTAATCGGTTTTAAACAATCCCGAATTTGTTTTTAGACACATGTTTTCGATTTTGAATAATTCGTCTGTTGTTATTTTAATAAAATTACTTTTCAAAATGCTTAAAAAGTTCTCTGTGCTATCATGAATTGCAAGAGCAATAAGGTCTCTTAGGTACATCGCAAGCGGGGTATCAAGCAACGCAAGCCCGACATCCATATTTACCGCAATATTACAGCTGTTAAAAATTTCTTCATATATTTTGTGCGTATTATCATAATCGCAAAGCAATACCACAATGTCATTTGGATCCGTTCCATTATTAAGAAAACCTCTGACCCTATTTGCAATAAAAGCACCTTCGTCGTTGATATTTTTATGACCACAAACGAAAGGCAATATCCCAAGCGGACTTGAACTTTCACGGCAATTCCTTGCAATTTCTTTAAATTGAATATTATTACGAAATAAAACCTCACGGATTTGAAACTCACCCTCGCTTTCAATTTGTATTCCAGTTACAAAATCCAAGCAATTTAATAAAACCTGCTCCAATACCGAAAGTCTTTGTATAGACAAATGATCAAATCCACAAACAAATATTTTTGCTTGCTTTATTAATTTACTGCTTTGTAAATTCTTGATAAGATACCCAAGCATTCCACTTGCATCAATTGATTCGGTTGTTAATTGTTTATAACGACGATAAATCAATGCAATGTCATGCATTTTTTTCCTTGTAATATCTGTTGTTGCGTTTGTCTCTAATTTATCAAAATCAACAAGACTGCTTGTCAGCTGATTAATTGTATTGAACATTTTTTCCGCAAACGTATAATGATGCCCAGATCCTTTGAACCAGCACAAATCGCCTGCAACATCGGTAATTGCTCGCCATATGTAAAGTACCGCCCGAGTTTTGTCAAGAATTATCTCGTCATCACCAAGTTCGGTTTTAATAATATTAAAAAGCATCGAAAAAGTAATCACTCGAGTATTAAGCAAACAACAGGGCATACCACTTTCATCTTTTAATAACAGTTTTTCACATTCAAGAGTAAACCTGTCAGGGACAAGTACCCAAGTTGGATTCAATCCACTTTTTGCACTTTCTCTTGCAAGTTTAATAACACCTTCAATAGAAGCGCCTAGATTATCACTCTTTAGTAATGTGGTTCCCACATATTATTGTATCATAGTAACAAGCAACATCACAACAGGTCGATTAACCTTTAATCCACTTCTCGAATTGTTCCGCACTTGCAAAACCACCGGTTCTCTCTTTTACAACCTTGTTTCCCTCAAAAATGATTATTGTAGGCACACTTGATATGTGATATTCCGCACTCAAGTCCCTGCATTCATCAACATTAATTTTTGCAAATTTGAATTCTGGTAATTTGCTTGAGGTGTCTTGGAAAATTGGTTCAAACATTCGGCATGGTCCACACCAATCTGCACTGAATACAGATATAATCTTTGCTCCTGCACTTTGAATTTCTCTAAATTCTGTTTCTTTCATTTTTTCTCCTTATTACATAATTATTGCCAAACATCAATCGGAATCTATTTCACCTGCTTTGGCATGAACTCGTCTTAATTCTTCAATTGCTTGCATTGCCTCATCAAGTTCCACACCAAGTTTTCCCTTATTTTTTTCAATTGTTGTTTCAATAAATTTAATGCACTTATCTACATTTCGTTCATCATGGCAAATTATATTTTTCCCATTAATACTAAGTGTAACAGGATACGAAGTATGAGGATTTGTATAATGGTCTTGTGCTATTTCAAGTTCTCCCTCTAATATTTTAACTAAACTTGAATTTCCGATATCTTTTGACATATCTTTTTGTCGGTCCTTAACATTCATAAATATCTCTTCAAGGTCAATTTTTTTGCGGTTAGGATCGCTTGGTGGGGCATCATATAAATCAAAGAGTCTTGGGTTGGATGTGAATAAAGTATTATGTTTTAAATCATCAAAAGATTTATTGCTTTCAGTATAATCCATAATTTGTGTAGCAATATGTCTCACGGCATGATCAGGAAGAGTATGTCCACTAGCGGTGTAAACTTTACCTTCAAAAGCTCTAAATTCATATAGGATTTTCGTAAGATGCATAGCTTCTTGTTTAAGAAGATGTTTTTTATAAGTATCCTTAATATCTTGCTTTTTATCTGCATAATTTGTTTTGCTATCATTTAATATTTCATGTGCTTCCTGTTTAAAGGTTAATTCTTTTTGTTCTTCATCCTCGTCTTCCATACTATACTCGACGACGGTAAGAAATAACTCGTCAATAAACTCCATGCCGGTTGACTCTTGTTCTGAAAGGTATACATCCATCTCTTCTTCGGACATTTGTTCAATATTATTCCCTTTAAAAATCTTTGCAGATTGAAGAAACACACCCATGGACTGGCGGTTACCAAGTAATTTCTTTGCAAAAGCAAGCCATCGTTCTTTGTAAATTTCATGCAACGCACGAAGCATCTTCCAATTTTCATAACTGTCTTTGGATTGTGCTTTTTCACCACGCTTGCGGTCTCGGTCATGTACATCTTCGATTTTCTTGTTGTCACGTTGCTTTTTTTCTTGTGCATCAATTTGTGCATCAATTTCCGGACCAAGCGATTCGCCGGTTATCCCTCTAAACGTATCCTTGCAAATAAGTGATTGTGACCCACCAACCGGACCAAAGTCGGTTTCTATAACTTCGCCACTTGTAAAGTTAAATGTGTTTACAAGATCCTCATTAAGTCGTATCTCGCCTGTGTCCGGATTAATCTCCATCATAGTACAGGCAACAATACCGTTGTTAACCCTGCGAAGTTGTTCACATACTCCATTAAAAATATCGTTAACGGTGCGGGGAAGTGTTTTTGTATTTCCGGCCGAATCTCGTTCAGTGATAGGAAATTTCGACCGCCAACCAGGAACATCAGGCGTTAAAAATTTTGCATCGGCAAAAGAATCTTCAAATTTTGCAATGTGGACATTTGTTCCATTTTTAACGTCTTGATCATATTCCCATCCTGCCCACATTTTTTCAAAGCCTTCTTCTCGTCCCTCAATTCTGTCAAGTACCGCATGATAAAGCACCGGATTCGTTTTTTTGTAACCAGAAATCTTATCTTTAATTGCAAGATTAACCGCCTCTGAACTGTTGCACTTTCGTTTGTCCATCGTCGGTGGTATCGCAAGTGGATCACCAAATTCTATAACCCCCACCGCATCTTGCACAACATCTTTGACTTCTTGAAATATCATACTCATTTTTTGTTCGTATATGGTATCAAGCATATGTTTTGCACCTGCAAAATAATTTTCAAGTCCACCACTCTCAAGTGTCATTTCCATCGCAATTTTATTTGCCTCCGCTTGGATAGGATAAGTGACAAGCATCGCCGCAATCTTATCATCATCGCTTCCACCCGCCAATACGCCTTTATCATCCATTTGTGTTGCATAATTAACCGCGGTACGTTTCATTGCTTCATTTTCGAGATTAGGAATCATTGAATTTTGAAATTCTGCATCAACTTCTCTTTGGGCCTGTTCGCGAATTTTACTTTGTTCCGCAGGTTGTAAATCATCAATGCTTGATGCACCAATGTTTAATAATTGAAAATTAATCGCCGTATCTTTTTCCCCAACTTTATCAAGACCACCTAAAACCAAACTGAAATACTTGGACATTCCCTCGTAAATTTTTTGTTTTGCCGCAATAAAGGCCTCTACCTTTTTTGCGATAAGTTTGTCCATTATAAGATCGCCTGCATCAATATTTGATGTTGCACCACGAAACCCTGCGGATATGGTTGCATTTGTCCCGTTTTCTATATAGTCAACAGGATCAACAATACGACCTGTACCGTCATTAAGTTTTACACCATGTATCTGGTTTCCCGTCACTGGGTCAATAAGTTTCTTTATATGAGGGGTAGTGCTTGTGTCGGTTTCAATATATCCCTTAATATTATCACGACTGCGTATGACCTTGTTTATTACATTGCCGAAAAATCTACTTCCGACAGAATCTGTAACCGAAGGGTCTCCAGGTGTCGCGGTTAATCCTGTGAAAGGATTAACTTCATGATAGATATAATTCCCATCAACATCTTTAAGAAGTTCATTCGTTGTCGCATCTCGCATAAGACCTGTTTCAAAATCGGCATCTATTCCTGTTTGATTTGCAATCCCTTTCCAAAGTGCCTCCGCCTTTGCAAATTGTTCTGGCATCTTGTCTTTTGCAAATTCTACCATCGCATCAACTTGACCCTTTATTGCCTTGTACGCCTCAAGATCGGCCTTCATCCATGCATTGTTTCGAAAAAGTTCAATATCCGCCTCTTTCATTGGGCGCGTGACCATAACTCTTGCACCCAAACTGTCTCTTGCTGGCCATGGGTCTGTCCCCTCGATTTGTTCTTGGCTTGGATCAAATTCTTTATTTTTAAGCATTGCAAAAATTTTCTCTTCTTGCTCTTTGCACTTTTCGGTAATCGCTTTAATTTGTTTATCAAGTACTTTCATATCACCTAAAAGTTTTTGTTTCTGGCGTCCATCTTTGGTTGCCAAATCTGTGCCTTTAACAAGAAGGCGTGAAAGTGCCTCCATAAATTTCTTGATTGCATCTATAGGCATTTGAACCTCCTTGAATCCTTAATCAAGTATATCAAAATTTTCCCAAACAACCAAAGAACTATTTCGCAAATAAAATGCGTTACGGTAAATGAGATTGAAAAAGTATAATAAAAACCGCATAAATTGGAGCGGACGGAGAGAATCGAACCCTCAACCAAAGCTTGGAAGGCTTTTGTTTTACCACTAAACTACGTCCGCATGGCAATACAAACATTATATCAAATAAATCTAGAAATTGTCAACGAATTTTTAATGCTCTAGGAATTATACATTCGTGGACATTAAGGGAAAGAATAAAGGTTCGCTTGTGCGAACTGGTCTTCTGCTGAAATTTTTGTACTAGAATTTCGCCTGAAACGCACCGCATGCGTGCTTTTGTTCTCAATTACCCATAGACACATGATAACTTGTTGAGTTATACTTTGAAAAGTGAATGAAAGCGAGGAAAGTTCTGTGTACATCACAGACCAAAATACAGAAGTACCGGACGAAGAAACCTCAGGTGAATTTCAAATATATAACCCACACTCACGCAAAAGTCGTCTCAAGCGAATTTTTGCAATAGCATTTCCATTCGTAAACCTTGCCGTTGCAGGTGTTATAATTTTTCTTGCAATGCGTACCGATGATGTGTCAACATCAGATATATTTTCGGTGTCTGTGAATTGGCTTTTTCTTTTTGTTGCACTTTTGGTTGTTATTGTTATTATCTTGCTTGAATCTGGGCGATGGCAACTTTCAATGTACACAATGACAAAAAGATTCCAGCCATTTTTATGCCTGCGAACCTACTTGCTTGAACGTCATTATAATTTACTTACACCGTTTCATACAGGAGGCAAGGCATATCAACTTTATTACCTTCACAAGCACAAGTTCTCTGCCGGTGAAATCACCGCAATTGCGATTTCAAATTTTATACTTGGCAGGGTAGGATTTCAACTTGTTACTGGTATAATAATCGCTGTACTTATGTCTCGTTTGTCCGCACTTGATGGCGGAATGGTTGTAACAAGTGCGATTTACATAAGCATAGTTTTTAACGTTATCTTGACTTTTATAATTTTGTTTATCTCGTTCAATAAAACAATTCCACACAAAGTAAGTATGTTGTGTGTATTCATCTTGCATAAAATGAGAATTATCAAAAATCATAAGGCGGCAAAGCATGCGACCGAAGAAACACTTTGGAGATACAGGGTTACCGTGCGTAAACTTGTACGAAGTCCAAAAGTTGTACTTGCATCAATCACACTTGCATCAATTGCCCAGTTCCTTAATCTCTTTATAATTGCCCTTATCTATGCCGCACTCTTTGGATGGAGTTGGTCTGTACTGCCTTTATTATTGCTTGGCGTTGTTCTTACCGAATATACTGCATCAACAATGCCTGTTCCTGGTGGAACCGGGGCAATGGAGCTCTTCTTTCTTTCCATCTTTGCAACTACATTCGGTACGCCACAAATCTTTGTTGCACTTGTACTGTGGAAGGTTTTTTCATATATTATTCCTATTTTGACAGGTGTTCCAGTCATTGCTTATGACAATATAAAAAAGTTCCGCTTGCGTCGTCAGCACAAAACATAGTTATTGACGCAATACGAATACAAGCGATGAAATCGCACATAATAACCCATTATGCGAAAACAAAGCAAATTAAAATCTGTGTTAATTATAACAGGAACCGCACTTGCAACATCTGTTGCAATTATAACATCGCTTGCGGCCATTACTGTAGGTGCAATTGTCTCTGTTGATGCCTCAGTTATAACAAAGCCTCTTGTCGCTCATTGTAATGCCAAAATTGAAATTGCAACGATCTCGGGTGCTGTGGACTTGCCAATTACTTGTGACGATATCAATCATTTGTTTCATGTTGTTATTGATGCTGGACACGGTGGCTTTGATGGAGGTGTACAAGGTCTTGCAGGGACAAGGGAAAGTGAACTTGCACTTGAAATATCTCATAAAATCCGAGAAGAGATTGAAGGTCGTGGGATAAGAGTAACAATGACAAGAAAGGATGATGAAAGATTGCATGATGAAAACGCACGACATAAACAACGAAGTGATATTTTGAATCGCCATAAAATAATAGATTCGGTAAATCCTGACCTAGTAATATCAATACATTTGAACAGTTTCCCTGGCAATCGCTCGGTAAGTGGTCTGCAAGTCTTTTATCAAGAAAATGCACAAACAGGCAAAAACTTTGCTCATGCAATTCAAACTCATCTAAATAAAACAGAGTTGTTCCGTGGTATCGCATCACGTGGAAAAGATTCTCGCCCTGGTGATTATTTAATCCTTGAAACCGAATATCCATCCGTTCTTATTGAATGTGGTTTTCTTTCAAACCCAGATGAAGAACAAAAACTTGTAACATCTGAATACCAGACTCTACTTGCAACTCACATTGCGGATGCGGTTGTTGAAACGCTGGAAGCAGGGAATAATTATTTTTTCAGTTAAGATAATCTTTTTGGAATTGAAAAGGATTGAAGTATAATATTGTTATGACGTACAAAGCATGCAGAAAAATTAATGAATACTTTCAGCTTGATGAAAAATTTGATGTTTACCTTGCGGTGCCAAGTGAGAACGAACATGGCGCTTTTACAAAGCGCATACCAATCACATCCCCAATAGAAAAAGGATATCTTTACGCATGCTTGTTTTTCTTTGATGAAATTACAAAGGAACTTGATAAACTTCGAAAAATGATAAATAAAATCATTGACGAAATCCGTCAAGATGTTCACATCGAAGACCCATCAAAACTTCTTATGGAATTATCCGCTCGTGTGCGAAACAAAATCGGTGATGACAGTCTCGACGCCTTTGTAAAAGAAATCCTTGCAGAAGAAATGCGTGCACTGTCCCTTATGCCTACTGAAAAAGAAATTAAAAAACTTGAAGAAATTAAAGACAGCATCTTACTTGAACTTCTTAATGCTTTTAAAGAAATGACGATTGACCAGGCAACAAGTCATAATGACGTTTATACGTTTACTTTCCCAAAGGACTATTATGAGGATCTTAACCCTCGTCAGCGTAAAATTCTATCTCCTGCAATTCGCCTAACCAATCTATATAACCAAATCCGTATGGAAGATCTTAAATTCTTTCCCGACAGACGCGTGCAATATCGTGCAATTCACATTTCAAATAAATTCGACGCAACCGAAACACAAATCAAAGAATCGCTCAAACAACTTATGGGAAAACACTTTATAAAAGACAATGTGGATGATTAACACTTTCACTTCGTTACTTAAAATCGGAGCAGAAAACAAAAGAGTCACTATCTGTGACTCTTTTGTTTTCATTCTGATTCGGTTTTTGTTGTTATACGTGTACGCTTGAAAACATCAAATTCAACATAGTTGCCAGCATCTTCATTAAGAAACATGTTAATTAGATGAAAATTACCACGCAAATGCCCTCTTTTTGAGGCGTCTATCCCATACACCCTATATGGTGATCCATGGAATAAATATTGCGTGTGCCAACTGTTTGGAGTACCGTAAAGCCTAACCACAATCTCGTCGCCTTCTGAATAAATGCTTTTAACTTTTTCCAATGCTTCTTGCAATTTGGGGTTACTGGCATTCATCATACCTATCATTACCTATCTTCCTTCCATTAATCCCATTATCTAAGGGATATAAAAATAAAAAGTAATCACCAATTATATCTAATCCAGAGGCAAAAAGTCAATAGAGCAAAAATAAAAAGAGCCACCGTGCGGTAAACTCTTTTTATTGCTGGCAAGCACTGCTGTTTTGATTAAGGTTTCATGACTGTGCGTTTGTAAAAGGTAAACTCTAAACGACCATTTGGATACTCAAGCATGAATTCTTGAAGTGTTGGCTCTTTAAATTCATTGCATAGCCACTGAATGTCATACACTTGAAGTCTTTCGTTCCAGACTCGAAGACCATCAGGTGTGTAGAACCGAACTTGAAGTTCGTCACCTGGAGTAAATTTTTCGCTAATTCTTTTCACAACCGAAGCAATTGTTTCCGCATGTGACATCGATCATCTTCCTTCCATTATTCCTCTAAGGGTAAAATTAAAGTGCAGTTCAATTATAATATATTTGTATTTTAATGTCAATATGCAAAATAAAAAGGGTTGTAACCGCGGAATCTTCAGGTGCTGAAGATGAATTCGGAAACAAAACGTATAAATAATGTGCTAGAATAAAAGCAATGAACACACCAAAAAATTGGAAAGACTATCAAATTATCGCAACAGGAAGTGGTGAAAAACTTGAAAAATGGGGCGAATTTTATCTGTTGCGGCCCGACCCTCAAGCAATTTGGGAATCGGCATTTGATTTATCAACATTCCCTATGTTGCACGGAAAATATACTCGAAGTCAAACAGGCGGTGGACAATGGGAGTGGTTTAAATCTATGCCACCCGAATGGCATGTTCGATACGAGAATTTAAAATTTATAATAAGTCCAACCGCGTTCAAGCACACAGGTCTCTTTCCTGAACAGGCCTTTAATTGGGAAAAACTTGGTGAATTATGTTCCGCAAAAACAGGGGCAAGTCTTGCAATTTCGCCAGATATAAGAGTATTAAACCTATTTGGCTATACAGGTGGTGCAACCGTTGCATGTGCATATGTCGGTGCAAATGTGACTCATGTTGATGCATCAAAAGGAATGACCGAGGTTTGTAAACGTAATGCCGAACTTAATAAAATTGATCGTGATAAAATTCGCTATATTGTTGATGATTGTGCAAAATTTGTTTCCAGGGAAATAAGACGAGGCAAAACATACGATGGAATTATAATGGATCCACCAAGTTATGGGCGGGGTACAGGTGGAGAAGTATGGAAGATAGAACAATCTCTTGATCCACTTGTCTTTGATTGTTGTAAACTTTTATCAAAAAAGCCAAAGTTTATTCTAATAAATTCTTACACGACGGGGCTCCAGCCTACGGTGATTAAAAATATACTAAAGCGAAATTTAGATAAAGCCAAGATAAAAGGCTATACAATCGAAGCATATGAAATCGGTGTAGATACTCTTGAAGGGATAACCCTCCCATGTGGATGTTCTGCGATTGCCATATTTAAGTAATATCATATTTAAGTAATATCATTTTTAAGAAGGAGATAACATATGGAAATAAAATATTCATGTATATTCTGCAAACCCGAAATACGTAAAAACACAATCATGGAAAATGACCTTGCATTTGTAATCTATGACAAATTCCCACAAACAAAAGGACATCTTTTGATAATTCCAAAACGTCACAGTGAAACATTTTTTAATACAACCACAGAAGAACAGGTCGCAATATGTGAGCTTCTTGCAAATGCAAAGATATATCTTGACAAAAACTATAAACCCGAGGGTTTTAATATAGTCACGAATTGTGGTGCGGTTTCTGGGCAAGTTGTTTTTCATACACATGTTCATCTCATTCCACGATACAATGACGATAATGGAAGAACAAAAGCACCTAACGGTGCGTTTAAGCCGAGATCCTAGTACAAATGATTGAAGCGATAATTCCTAGATTAGAACAAAAGCACCTTTCGGTGCATTAAAGCCGAGATCGAAACGATAATTCCTAGTTCATAAAAAAGAGTTTTTGAAAAAGTAATAGAACTGCCTTATCTTTTTTTCCACTTTTGTTTCAAATCCTTTGGTATAAAAATCTCACTTTCTTGTAACGGTTGCTCTAAATAACTCAAATCCGCGGTATATCTCTTAACGCACTTTATCATATGCGAATAATAAAGTCCATCCGCAGGTCTCTCATCAATACTTACACCCAAATGTGCAACCTTTTTCTTTACAATATCAACACTATCTTCGTCAACAACCGCTTGCATCTTTTCCTTGCCAAGCGTAACAAAAAAACCACAATTTCCAAACTCGTAAAGATGATGAAAAACATAATCAACGTGAATACTTTTTAAATCTGCAAAAAGAATGCTGCAATGAAATGGACTTTGTTTAAATAATAATTTATCCGAGAGTAACCCTCGCTTATCAAAAAACTTCAGGCATCCAACACTAAATCGCAAAAACCAATTAGGCATAAGTCCAAATGATTTTGTGGTGTTCTCATCTTCAATCGCTGTTTCAATAGCATTGTCAAGTTTCTCTTTAATCTCTGCAATCGTTTCGTATCCGGTATATCTAACCTTGACAATTATTTCATTATCACCTTGACGTAAATTCTTGTGTACCATCATCGCAATATCAATGTGTTTTCTTTGATAAAGTCTGTCCTTCACATAAAAGCGATTGAATTTCGGACGCGTTGCAAAAATTCTCACCAATATAGTAAGCATAATGTCACGATACGTATAATTAATCCCATCAAGTTTCTTCAAAGCGATAAACTCATCCATCTTGTCTGCATCCTGTGGATATAAAAAGTAATTTGTTGAGGTTGTTCTTTTGTTGAGAAACATAGGCAACATTCGTGCAACCGTATCTTTTTGCCTAATTCTCACTCCATCTGCTCTTCTTCCAAACATAGGTATTAGTATAACACTAAAACTTATGATATACTAGTAAAATGAACCATGCACCTGCAATTATCTTTGAGGACAACCATATAATTGTCGTTATAAAACCACATGGAATGCCAAGCCAGGCAGACGCAAGTGCAGACCTTGATTTATTAACACAACTCAAGAAATATCGGTCGGAAAACGAGAATAAACCAGGCGATGCGTTCGTTGGTCTTGTACATCGCCTCGACAGGGTAACCGGAGGCGTGATGGTATTTGCAAAAACATCCAAAGCGGCGAAACGTTTGTCACTGCAAATTCAAGGTGGGGAACAAGGTCATCCAGAATATGGCACGTTTAATAAAAAATATCTTGCGGTGATTCATGGCACACCAAATACCCCACAAGCAAGACTTGAACATTACTTGCTTAAAAATGAAAAACTTAATAAAGTAGAAGTTGTTGGTGCGGCAATTTCTGGGGCAAAGAGGGCGGTGCTTACCTACAAAGTTTTGAATACGGTTGACCCAAACATATCAACTGAATTTAAAATCACTTCTAAAAAAGAATCGGATTCAAGTCCAGCAATTGCTTTGCAAAAGGAGGAGTTTGATGATGAACCAAAATCATCTCGATACGACGGCTTGCAGGGTGTAAAACTCACCGACGCAATTCTTACAAGTTTTGAACTTGAAAAGCAATTGGATACACCTAAACTCTCCCTTGTTGAAATCAATCTATTAACAGGCCGTTCCCACCAAATACGTGTCCAGTTTGCAAAAACAGGCAACCCATTATTTGCCGACGCAAAATATGGAACAACAAAATTTCCAAAGAATCAACATATTGACCTTGCCTTATGGGCATACGAATTAACTTTTAATCACCCAACAACGGGGCAGAGACTTCGATTCATTGTCAATCCACCTGAAACACACCCATGGGAATTGTTTGAATTTGCACGCAAAAGTCACAAAAATATCGAGCAAATTTGATATTCATTTAAATACAAAGTGGTGTTTAAAACAAAAACACCTCATTAAGAGATGTTTTTGACAACCGAACACATCCAGTGTTATTCAGTTACACATTTCATTGACCTGCACTTAAGGTATAAGTATCTTTCATTTATTACCTGAAGCCAGCCTTTTTTCGTGTTGCCATAAACTCTTCCGCTATTAGTGGTGATGCGTGTGTGCTTTGGCACGTAATCTTCACTCAATACTAGAGCGGCGGTGTCAGGTACTGCTCTTCTGTTTTGTGATGCGGGTAATGCTTTGGAAAACCCATTGTGGCAGTTTGCTAGGTTACTCATCTTAAATTCCTCCTAATAAAAAATTTGGATAAAATAAAATTGAATAATACATTGTACCAAATAATCCGAGATTTGTCAATAGTATTTATAAGTTTATTTTGGAATTCGTCCCACAAGCCAATCGATTGTGACATCAAAATAATCGGCAAGAGTAATCAATGCATCCATTGATGGCTTTTTGTTTCCGAGTTCCCAATTAGAAATTGCGCTTTGACTTAATTCGGTATCCGCACAAAGTTCATCTTGTGTCACACCCTTTTTCATGCGTACCTCTTTTAATCTTTGTTTGAAAGTATTTTGCATCACATTAAGAATATCACCATAGTAATGCTTGACAAATATCAATAGGCATATTACTATAGGTATATGAGTGCAGAGATTAATCAACAAAAAGGAAGACGAAAATATTCAAGTCACCCGAAACTTACCCCCGAAGAAATGAAAAAGCTTAAAAGAAAACATCGCGTTATCGTATTAAGTACACAAATAAAAAGTGAAATCGCCAAACTTATGAAACCCTTTCTTGAAGATCTTGAAAGTATTGAATCAAGTGATGAAAATTCTTGACAACATTACTAAAAGGCAGGGCAAACAGAGATAATGCGACACATGAAACAACTGATGCGGTTTGTTCCACATCATCAAATACCTGCATACGAGTTTAATGCATAACCCTTCAAAACTGTAATTTTATGTCAATACTCTAACTAACAAAATTCTTGCACAACAGCCTAAACTTGTGCTATATTTGTAGATATTAAAATTCAGGAGAAAAAACATGGCAAGAAAAATCCCGCTTGAGAAATACCGTAACATAGGTATCATGGCACACATTGACGCAGGTAAAACAACAACAACAGAACGTATTCTGTTCTACAGTGGTAAAACACACAAGCTTGGCGAGGTTCATGATGGCGGTGCAATTATGGACAGTATGGTTCAAGAACAAGAACGTGGTATAACAATCGCATCTGCGGCGACAACCACTGCATGGAAAGATCATAATATCAACATTATCGATACACCGGGTCACGTTGACTTTACCGTAGAGGTTGAACGTTCTCTCAAAGTTCTTGATGGTGCGGTTGCGGTTTTCTGTGCAAGGGCAGGGGTACAACCTCAATCGGAAAAAGTTTGGTCCCAGGCAAACAAGTACAATGTGCCACGTATGGCATACATTAACAAAATGGACAGGGATGATGCAAACTTTCTTCGTGCAATTCAAACAATGCGTGACAGACTTCGTGCAAATCCACTTCCAATTCAACTTCCTGTAGGTTCTGAAAAAGACTTTAAGGGCGTTATCGACCTTATTACAATGAAAGCAACAATCTATAAAGATGATCTTGGTAAAGATATGCAAGAAATCGAAATCCCTGCCGACCTTTTGGCACAAGCACAAGAATATCACGCGAAACTTGTGGAAACTGCCGCCGAGGCAGATGATGAACTTACTATGAAGTACCTTGAAGAGGGAACTCTTTCACAGGAAGATGTAAAACGCGGAATTCGTATAGGTACAATTAAAATGTTGTTTACACCTGTTGTTTGTGGTTCATCTTTCAAAAACAAAGGTATCCAAAAAATGCTTGATGCAATTGTTGATTATCTTCCGTCACCTCTAGATGTTCCTGCAATCAAAGGAATAAACAGTAAAGGCGAAGAGGTAGAACGTCAATCAAGCGACGATGCCCCATTTGCAGGACTTGCATTTAAAATCGCAACCGATCCACATGTTGGTAAAATTACATATTTCCGTGTCTACAGTGGTACTCTTCAATCTGGTTCATATGCCCTTAATTCTACAAAAGATAAAAAAGAACGTGTAGGCCGTATTTTACAAATGCACTCTAACAACAGAACCGAAATTTCTGAACTTCGTGCAGGTGATATCGGTGCAATTATCGGTCTTAAAGACACAACAACGGGGGACACCCTTTGTGACGAGAAAAATGTTGTTGTTCTCGAATCAATGAACTTTGCCGAACCTGTCATCAACCTTGCAATTGAACCGGCAACAAAGCCAATGCAGGAAAAAATGATTATGGCACTTATCAAACTTGCCGAGGAAGACCCAACATTTAAAACATATACAGATAAAGAAACCAACCAAACAATTATCGCGGGTATGGGTGAATTGCATCTCGAGGTTATTGTTGATCGTCTTAAACGCGAATTCAAAGTTGATGTAAACGTTGGTAAACCACAGGTTGCATATCGTGAAACAATCCGCAACAAAGTTGATGTAGAAGGAAAATACATTAAACAATCTGGTGGTAAAGGTCAATATGGTCACTGTAAAATCATCATGGAACCAAAAGAGCCAGGAACAGGATACGAATTCGTTGACAAAACTGTCGGTGGATCTATTCCAAAAGAATATGTTCCTGCAATTAACAAGGGTATCGAAGAAGCAAAAATGTCTGGTGTATTTGCTGGTTACGAGTGTGTGGACTTTAAAATTACCGTTTATGATGGTTCTTACCACGACGTGGACTCTTCCGAAATGGCGTTCAAAATTGCTGGATCAATGGCATATAAAGAAGGTGCAAAAAAGGCTGGCCCTGTGCTTCTTGAACCTATTATGAAAATGGAAATTGAGACACCAGAAGATTATCTTGGTGACGTTATGGGGAATATCTCGCAAAGACGTGGTCAACTTCAAGGTATGGATACACGTCACGGTGTTCAAATCATTAATGCTATGATTCCACTTTCTGAATTGTTTGGTTATGCATCTGATCTCCGTTCTCTAACCCAAGGTCGTGGAACATTTGATATGGTCTTCAGCCACTATGAAGAAGTACCAAAAGCGGTTGCCGAAAAAGTTGCAACAGAAAGGGCAGGCAACAAGTAACAGGAATTTGACCTTTGTAACAAAGTGATGTAATATAAGAATATATTTATCTATTAAGGAGAAAAAAATATGTCAGTAAATTGGAAAAAAACATTTAACCTAATTGCATTTATCGCATTAGTGTTCATCGCCATTTCTGTGTTGCTTTCTGCTGTTATTAATGCGGCAAATGTGGCACAAGCGTTCTTAACAATCGCACTCTTGCTTTCTGTCTGTGTTGTTGCATTTTATTCATTTTTCTTTGCCTATCGTGGTGGAGACAGAAAAGGCCGCTGGACCACAAAACAAGTCGTATACCTTTGTGTGTGGGCTGTTTCATTTATCATTGCTATTGTCGGAATTATCCTCTTCAACGTGCTTTAATCAAAAAATTATTAGCACAAAAAAATCGCCTTGCGGCGATTTTTTGCGATATACCGATTGATTTTCATATAACATATATAGTATAATATGCAATGACAAACAAAAAGCTATGGTTGATTCTTGCCTTAATATTCGCTGTGCTAACTTTAACGTTTCTAACCTTGACAATCATATTCGAGGCACGCGAAGAAGAAGGCACAGAAACCGTTCTTGTCGATGTATTCATTGGCATATTTGTATTGTTCCTAGTATGCTTTATAATTTCGATAACTGCTGCTGTGATTCATCATCGCAACGAAAGAAAACGTCAAAATTCCAATCAAACTATTGTATATACCAAAATTCCGACACCACAACCCGACATCCAATCTGCAATGGAATCCGTCACACAAGAAAAAACACCAGAACAAGAAATCTATATAATTCCAAAAAACTCGGCACAAGAAGTAAATGTAATTATTACGCCAAAGAAGATAAGGTGCAAATTCTGTGTCACAAAATTTTATTCAGACGAACCACGTTGTCCTAATTGTGGGGCAAGTAACTATAATCCAGATTTCAACAGGAAATAAGTTATTGAAAAACCATTTGCAATTCCTATAAAAATGCTGTATATATATAAACATGACCATAGCCGAAATAATGATAATTGTATGGGCGGTTGTTATTGCACTTGCCCTTTTTATAGAATTTCTTTCATATGATTTGGTAAGTGTTTGGTTTGCACCTGCCGCACTTGTTGCACTTGTGATGGCCGCACTTAATACGTGGATTGGTAACCCTACCGCAATACCTTTTTGGGCACAGATAATTGTCTTTATTGTTCTGTCTATTGTTTTCATTCTCTCGTTCCGCCCACTTATGAAAAAAATACTTGTACGTGATACAATTCCATCCGATATAACGACATCTAATATTGGCAAGCAACTTCGTCTGACATCTGACACAATTGACGGACATTCAACAATCGAACTTAACGGGGTAACTTGGAAAGTTGAAATAGAAAACGAGATCGACCTTGCAAAAAACACAATGGTAGAACTAACAGGTTCTATCTCAAACAAATTTAAGGCAAAAGCGGTAGAGTAAACAAAAAAACGACTCCCTATCAAAGCGAAGTCGTTTTTGCTCTACTCAGTTGAGGCATTGTTTTTGTTTCTGCAATAGATACGATATTCTTGGATTGCATCTTTCGCGCTAATTATGAAAATTATTATAACCAGTGATATAGATGCGCTGGCTACCATTTCCCATCCGCCTGCTGCCCAAGTTAAGAGAATAACAATTGGACTACAAAACAAAGTTAAGATACCATAAAGCAAAAGATGTCTTACAAACTCTGATAGCAAGTATCTCACATAAATCTTCCTTTCTTATGTTTAGTTTGGATTTTATGTATTGTGATTATACCACAAAATCCCTTGCATTGCAACCCCCCAAATGTGATATACTTTAATAATAAGATTAAGGAGGAACAAATATGTCAGCAGGAGCAATAGCCGCGTTAATCATCGGATTAATCGGTGCGGTAATCATAATAATTTTCATCTCAAGATTCAGAGTGGTCTCACAGGGAACCGCAAGGGTTGTCCAACGTCTTGGTAAATATCACAGAACACTTGAAACAGGTCTTAAATGGATTATGCCATTTATTGACAAAGCCGGTGCCCCAATCGTTCTTAAAGAACAGGTTGCCGACTTTCGTCCAAGTGAAGTCATAACAAAAGATAACGTAAAAATGATGATAGACAGTGTTGTTTTCTTCCAAGTCGTTGACCCAAGACTTTTTACATATGGTATTGAAAGACCTATGCAGGCAATCGAGAACCTTACCGCAACAACATTGCGTAACATTGTTGGTGAACTTGAACTTGATGAAACATTGACATCTCGTGAAACGGTAAACACCAAAATGCAACTTATTATTGATGACGCGACAAATCCATGGGGCATCAAAATTCACAGGGTTGAACTTCGAAATATTCTTCCGCCACCTGCAATCCAAGAATCTATGGAAAAACAAATGAGGGCAGAACGTGAACGTCGCCAAACAATCTTACAGGCAGAAGGGGAAAAGCGTGCAAATATTCTTGTCGCCGAAGGTGAAAAACAGGCTGCGATTCTTCGTGCAGAGGCAACAAAAATCGCTCTTCTTACAGAGGCCGAAGGTCAAGCCCAAGCAATTCGTAAAATAGTAGAGGCAAGACCAGACGCATCATACATAACACTTCAAGGTTTTGATGCACTTAAAGCAATGGCGGAAGGTCAATCCAACACACTTATAATTCCATCTGACTTGCAAAATGTAACTACACTCTTCTCGTCAATATCTGAAACTTTGATGGCAAAAGGTGCGATTCCAAGACCAACAAAACCTGCCCCAAAAGCAAAAACAACAAAGCCAAAAGCATAATAAAAGAGCCACCTGGCTCTTTTTATAAGTCTAGAAACTATCACTTCAATCATTTGCACTAGGATCTCGGCTGAAACGCACCTTTAGATGCTTTTGTTCTGTTGCTTTGTGATATACTCTCTTCAAGATGTCACAAATGAAAAATCCTAATGAAAAACGCAAAGTCCATACAAAAGAACTCGATCGTCTGTATGCAAAAAATGTTCGTTGCCCCTATTGTAAAGAACGTATAAAAAAATACCAAATGAAATGTGGTTTGTGTGGTATTTCTAAAGAAGATATACTTGTCGCATCAAATCAATCTGCAAAACTTATACTGGCCGGCAAAAAGCAGGGCAAAGTCACATGGACCAAGAAAAGACCTCAAGATGTGCGTTTTGGAAAGTTGATATTTTTTCTGGTTATCTTTGGTGTTTTTGGTGCACATAATTTTGTTGTAGGTCGAAAAAGGCGTGGTTGGATACTGCTTGCATGTATGACAATTTTTATTATATCGGTCATCGTATTTCCGCCGAACTTTGATTATACCGGAACAACATGGCGGTATGCATGGCGAAATGACTTTGCATCATGGGGTTGGTGGTTTCCTTTCGATACATTTGGTATTCTTGCCGTTCTTGTATGGTTTGTTGATTGGTTTGCAATTATAATATTTCAAAGTTATAAATATCCAATTCATATTCCGGCAGATGCCACAGAACTTGCAAAACTCAACAAACAAGAAAACCCAGAAACAAAGGCACCAAACACCAATAATTCAAAAGTTAAAGAATCTGAAAAGAAGGGGATTGATGAAGCCCGCCCTAAAAAACATTACAATCATTCAAAACATAAACGTCAACAAAAAAAATCGCAAGAGACTACTCATCCGCCAAGCCAACAAGATAATCTGCCGAAACCCTAAAGTATTGGCAAATGAGAATCAAATAATTTATGTCAGGCGATTGTTTATCTTCTTCCCAACGTTGAATATTATTAGAAGACTTTGCCATGCCAAGTGCCTGAGCAAGCTCACTTCTATTCAATCCGCGTTTTATTCGTAATGCTTTCAATCTTTCAGGAAAAAGATTCTCATCTGCTTTATATCCCATAATAATAGAGTATGTCCAATTAGACGAAAGATGGTTTTTCGTAAAATTTTACAAAACAATTGACTTGTCTAATCAGACAATGTACCTCTTGAACGCAAACACAGAGTAGACTTTGAAGGTTTAGTTGACGAATTTAATTATATACGCGGATATCTTGACGCAATAATTGAATCCAGTCATAATATGGATGCACCCTGTCCAAAATCATAGATATATGTTACAATATTTACATGAACGGCAAAACAGTGGTTGTAGGCATGAGCGGTGGTGTAGACTCCAGTGTTTCCGCATATCTTCTCAAACAACAAGGGTATAATGTCATAGGGCTTTTCATGAAAAATTGGGAGTCAGATGACACCGACGAGTATTGCAGTGCCGAACAAGACTACAACGACGTCAAGCGTGTATGTGAAGTCATAGGCATACCATATTATTCAATCAATTTTTCAAAACAATACATGGATAATGTATTTGCCCAATTCTTGGATGGTCTTGGAAAAGGGTACACCCCAAATCCAGACATACTTTGTAACAGGGAAATCAAGTTTGGGCCTTTTCTTGAATATGCAAAAAAAATAGGTGCAGATTACATTGCCACAGGGCACTACTGCAGGGTGAAAAAAGTTAAAACAGACAATAAAAAAACCGAAACACATTTATTAAAAGGTATTGATCCGGTAAAAGATCAATCGTACTTTTTATGTGGACTTGGCCAAGAACAACTTGACCGCGTAATATTTCCAATTGGACATTTGCAAAAATCGCAAGTAAGAAAAATCGCACAAGAACAAAATCTTGTTACCGCACAAAAAAAAGACAGCACAGGAATTTGTTTCATAGGCGAACGCAAAATAAGAGACTTTTTAAAAACATATTTTGGCAATCAAACAGGAGAAATTAAAACACTTGATAATAAAATAATAGGAAAACACAATGGACTTATGTACTATACAATAGGGCAAAGAAAAGGACTTGGCATAGGTGGCCTTGCAGGTTTCGATGAAAATAAATGGTTCGTTGTACGCAAATGTCTTAAATCAAATACTCTCTTTGTTAATAATGGTGAATGTGATGAACTTTTCACAGACAATCTGGTTGCAACGAATTTTAATTGGATAGGAACCCCAGAATGGAAATCACCAGAATTCGAATGTTATGCAAAAACAAGATATCGTCAACCCGATCAAAAGTGCAGGGTTTATTCAAAATCATCAAATAAAGTGTATCCAGAAAATATAAATGTTGAATTTACCATGCCACAACGTGCAATAACACCAGGCCAATGGGTGGTATTATATGACGAGGATCGTTGTTTAGGCGGTGGTATTATCGTTGATAAAAATAATAACAAAGGAGGATAAAAATGACCCAAGTCTTGACAAGCACCGGTCCATGGATTAAATCATTAGGCATTACATTAACAATAATAAAAAGACTTGTCCAGGTCCTTCTTTGCGTGATTCTGATTTTTGCAATTGCAATCGGAGGTATTTTTATATACATTTTGTTTCCATTAACCGCAACCCCAACCGGCTTTTATTTTAACCCTGACCCAAATTCACCATATCACAGTGACTTTAATGACCTTTTCCAAGATAGGGTAACTCATAATCAATTTCCGCACATAAGTATGTCCACATCTGGATCTCACATAACTTTATCTCCATTTGAATATGACTACGGAAACGGAGATGGAATAAATATCCTTGTAATGACCGATTTTCATTTTATGGGAATTCCTCTTGGTGTAGATTCCAGAACAGATCGTGCAATTCGCAGAATGATTGCCGAATTTTATTACATAAACAATGCAATGCCCGATCTGATTTTGATTTTGGGGGACAATACCGCGTCGCCACTTAATCACAGGGCGGTAAGACGCCTTATAAGAACAATGGACAGCCTCAATATTCCATGGGCACCACTTTTTGGCAATCACGACGGCAGGGGAAAAGCAGATGCAAATTACCAGGCTCGGGCATTCGAACAATCACGCAATTCGATTTTCAGATGGGGCCCAAATAATATAGGTGTGCCAGGAAATTATTTTATCAATATCCAGTCACCAACAGGTGATACAATTCATACATTATACATGCTAAGTAACCGCCCAAGTCCATGGTTCATAGAAACGTATCCACCACTTACAACGGGGCAGATTGATTGGTACGAATGGGCGGTGCGAGGAATGATACAACAGGAAAATCCATCACTGGATATAGATGATATTTTAAATGCAGTGGTGCCTGGCACAATTCCATTGTCAAGCGTGTTTACGCATGTGCCAATGCCACAATTTGAAGACGCATTCCAATTTGCAATTGCAAACCCACATTTGAATCTTTTATATGGTGGTGCTCGTGGTGAACCGGTTCATTCAAGTGATACTGACATGGGTCTTGTAGAGTTAATGTTTCAACTTCAAAGTTCTCATTACATGTTCGCAGGGCACGATCACAACAGTTCTTTCTCCGTTCGTTATCACCGAGGGCTTTGCCAATCATGGACATATATTCCATACGCAACCCCTTCAATTCGGTTTTCATATGTTCCCGCACTAAGTGGCAATGTTGCAATGCTTGGTGCGTATGGTAATATCCTTGGCGGGATGCAGATAACTATATTGCCAAACGGACAAATTACTCAACGTCACATTATGCTTAGGGGCGGTTATCCTCCAGTCCTTGCATAGTTTAATGTTTTACTATTTTCTTTGGTTTTCTGAATAACATTCCAAAAATCGCAAAAGCAACCCAGACTGCACCTGCAATTGTTGTTATAACAAGTCCAGTCAAGATTGTTGATGGAGCCCAGACACTTGCAATTGCCCAAGTTCCCACCCCAAGCATTGATGGTAATATTATCGTTGTCACTAATAAACCAATAAAGAATAAACTTGCCAAAACTAGGTTGACCCAACTCCTTGCTCGCGGACGCACTTTAACTGTTGTTCTTTTTCTAATTGATATGATTTTAAGAATAGTAAAAAAAACAAGAAAAATCATAGCTAGTACAGCGGCAAAAACATAACTCGCAAAAATAATATCAAGCATACGAAAGTCTGATCCGGCACTTATTTCTCCAGGCTGTTCCCCATCTAAAAGCAAAAGGATATTTTCCATAAGATTTGCCGCATCACCTGCTGACGAATTTTTTAGAATAATTACCCCGATACCACTAGCAGGAAGCATAACTATTTCTGACAAAAATCCTGGACTCTCGCCTTCGTGTCTGATTTTTCCTGTTTCCTCGTTGATAAGCCAACCTGCTGCATAGTGATTGCCGTTTACCGCTGCTACACTTGTATTTGGCTCAAGTGCTCTTACAAGCAAATCATTGAATGGTACCGGTGCAATTGAAGGATTGAAAAACAATTCCATCCAACGTGCCATATC
>WRAD01000009.1 GCA_009780375.1 Bacillota bacterium | reverse complement strand
CAATTTGCGAATAATCCGCACAAAGTAAAAAACCTTTATTATTGTCCTTGGTAAAGCGACTTGTGAATAGTTGACGAATACGTTTTGCTTCTTCGGAACGAGCCGGTATATTTTGAAGATTTGGTTCGGAACTTGAAAGACGTCCTGTGACAGTTACCGTGTTGTTGAATGTTGTGTGAATAAAACCTTGTTCATCCATAAGATTTTTATAACCATTGACATACGTTGAATTAAGTTTAAAAATCTTTCTGTAACGCAGAATCAAAGGAACTATTTGGTGTTTGTTTTTTAATTTTTGCAAGACCTCTTCGTTTGTTGAAAATCCTGTCTTGGTTTTCTGAAGTGTATCAAGACCAAGTTTCTTGTATAAAATATCACTTAGTATTTTTGGAGAATTAATGTTGAACCGTTCGCCTGCTTGGCTATATATTTGCTCGGATATATCATTAATTTCTTGTGTAAGCTCGTCTGATACCCTTGTTAATGCATCATTTGAAAGCTTTGCCCCATTTCGTTCCATTTCAAGCAAAATATCTACGAGAGGAAGTTCAATATTTTGGTAAAGATCAAACATCTCTCGCTCACGTAATTTTTGACTGAAATAAATTGTTAAATTCGGTTCGCATCCAAGCAAATATGCACAAATCTTTGCATCAATTTTGACATTATTTAATTCAATTTTTCGTGTTGCAAGTAACTTTTTAAGTTCTTTACTGTCGACAACAAATTTTGGAATATCACATTGAAAAAATGGTTTGAGTGTTTGAATGATTTCTTCGTAATCAAGTCCACCATCAATCAAATTTTTCAGAACATGAATTTTATATTGGTGATATTCATTGACAGAGTTTTTTTGTGACAAACTGAAAAACTCATCATTATATTCAATCGAAATTCCTATGCAATCTTTTGATGTAATAATTAAATTAACCGCAGTTATCAAATCTTGAATAGTCTTGACTTCATTGATTTGTGTTGGAATGTTTTCTTTTCGCTCGGAATTAGTAGGTGCATGTTTGATGTCACCCCACAGATTACTACGTTTAATCAGGCTCTTGAATCCCCGTTCATTGAATGCGGTATATGTTTCACCGCCAAGAGGCATAGTAAATTTAAAACCATCAAAATTAATGTCAAGTGGAACATCTGTTATAATTTTTGCAAGTTGATAGCTCTTGTAAACCATCTCTTTACTATCTACAAGTTTTTGACGTGTCGTAGCAGATGTTACTTTGTCAATAGAGTTATACAGATTGTCGATACTTGAAAATTGTTGAACAAGTTGGAGTGCGGTTTTTTCACCGATACCTTTTGCCCCTGGGATATTATCAGAGGTATCGCCTTGAAGAGATTTTATATCTATGAATTGAGATGGTATAATTTCTTTTTCAAGAATAACACGATTGTTCGTCCAAATATCAAGAGATGTTACACCAGTTTTTGTCAGGTGAAGTTCAACACTCTGCCCTTTAACATTATTATCGCTTATAAGTTGGAATGCATCTCTGTCTGCGGTTAAAATAATTACTGGCATATCCGATTCTTGTGACAATGTACCTATGATATCATCCGCCTCAAAACCTTGTTTTTCAATAATCGAAACGCCCATTATATCAAGAAGTTCCTTTAGATCGGCAATTTGTGAAATAAGGTCATCGGGTGTGGTTCTGCGACCTGCTTTGTACTCGGTAAAGAGATTATGTCTAAAAGTCTTTGCACGAACGTCAAATGCAACCGCAATGTGAGTTGGTTTTAAATCTTCTATTCCTTTGAAAAGCATATTTAAAAATCCGTATGTTGCACCTGTTGGTTTGCCTTTGTGACTGAACTGGGTTCCGTTTGCCCCGAATGCATAGAATGCCCTGTTAATGAGACTGTTACCATCTATAAGTAAAAGTTTTTTTTCCATGTGACTATTCTATCATAGTTTTAGCATTCCTAAAGAACAAAAGCACCGTAAGGTGCTTTTGTTCCAATCTAGGAACTATCGCTAAATTTTTTGTACTAGAATCTCGGCTCTAATGCACCACTTGCGTGCTTTTGTTCTTTATCAGAATTCTAGTTGGTTCCACCATTATGAACAGAGATTGTCATTGATCGAAGGTTAAGTCGTGAACCATTGGTATCATGAAGTGCGGTTTGTATATCACGAGATTCATCTGGAGTAAGCGGTCTTGGACTTCGTGCGACTACGTTAACGTTTCCGCTTGTGCTCTTTTCTACTATTACATCTTCAACAATTTCACGATTTTTAATAAGTCTTTCTGCTCCACCTTCAAATTCCATAATTGCAAGAAGTTCGTGTCTAGCGTTCGATGCTCGTTCAACCTCTGCAGGGTCATTTGAATTGTTAATGATACTGTTCAAAGTTGAGAGTTGCACATTACGTTGTGTTGTGCGTTGTTCACGCGTAAATGTAAACATACACTGAACCGCTTGGGCGCCTCCACCGCCTCCTACGGGAGTTCCGCTGTTGAGACTGAAATTCAAGTATCCTGTTACGATAAGCAAAACGAACATACCGGCAAGTATCATAAGTTTGCGACGCTTTGTAAATGTGTTTTTCCAACTCCTCTTGTGCTTGGTTTCAATCGGTGCTTGGCCCTCGGTTATAGCAGGTTGTTGTTTTTTAAAGCTTAACCTTTTTTGTTTTGGAGCCTGAGGTTGTTCGATGATTTCCATTTTTTCATCTCCTTTATTTTTAAATATAGTTATCTTTATTCGTTCTTTTGTAATGATATGCAAGATTTATGTTGCAAAATTTGTCGAATAATTAACCTGGCAATACTTCAATATTTGCATTAGCGTCGGCCACAATTGCTTGAACCGCCCTTAGGATATTAAGCCGAATTCCTATATCATGTGCCCCTTGAGCAACAACGATTACACCCAAAATACGAGGATTAAATTGTTGAATAATTATTGGATTACCGCCTACAAGAATTGGAGTTCTTACAATTGTAGTCGTTGTTGTGGTCTGTCCATTTGGGCCTGTTTGTGTTACTGTGCGTTCCTCAACATTATAGGCTATTTCCATTGTAGGGCTTCCTATGACCGTTAACATTACACTTACATTGCCTACTCCATTCATATTTTTAATTGTACGTGTTAATTGTTGTTCCATTTCGCGCGCAAATGCATTCGTGTTGGCGATGATTAGGTCTCGATTATTACTGCCTCCAGATCCACCTCCACCAAGAAAACTTGAAGCATATATGACTATCATTATAAGTATGACGGCGGCAACCGCATAGATATGAATGTTTTTAATTTTACGAATTTTACCAAATATGCTTTGAGGTTTGGTTGTGTTTGACTGTGACAAGTTATTTCCTATTGTTGGTTGATTGGCAACAGTCTGTGGAGGCTTTGGTGGGGGCAATGGGAGATTTTGTACAGATTGAGGTTTGGTTGTTGATGAAGGTGAACTTTGTGTTGGTGCACGTTTAACAGGTGCATTATCGCTTGCCTGCTCGGTTCTTGACATAACTTCGCCCTCAAGTTCTTGCTTTGGAAATTTTAGCATTGTGTCCCCCTTTTACTTATTACAAATCAGCCCAGTAATTAAAACGTGTAGATTATCTGTTGTTCGCTTACCCTTAGAATTGCTCTGACTATTCGTATGATTTCGTCACGAACATTTATGTTACCATCATTTGTTACAACAACACCGGTTGCGTTTACAAAAACATTTTCAATTTGAAAATTAGGAACATCTCGTATTGCTGTTAAAGTAATAAGTACATTTTGAAATCCGGCGGCCTCTAAGGCAATAATTGTGCGATTAGTAGCGGCAATTTGCGATTGCATGCCTATGTTATTTATAAGATCCCAATCATAATCAAATGCACCTCCAAAACTTATATTTCCGCGAAGAAAGCCAGGCAAAGGTGCCACGATTACAAGCAATATAAAAAATGCATAAATTGTGCGTATGAATTTACTCATTGTGCTTTTTGTTAATATAAGTTCAATAACTACGCCTATCACTACGACGCCGGCAATGCTTAGAAGCCATGTATTCATTTATACCTCCTTTTTAGAATAAAGAATTTCCGGTCATTATTACAAGGCCTATTGTTATAAAGTACATAAACGCAGCACCGATAAGCACAGAGGCAAGCATTGAAAATGATTTATTAATTGTGGTGAGAAAATTTGATATGCGATCATCAGCAATTGGTTGAGTGATTGCGGCGGCAAGTTTCAAACCCAACGAAAACACAACGATTTTAACAACAGGAGCAAATACTGCGCCAATTAAAAGGTAAAGGCCGGCAAGTCCAATTGCGTTTTTTATAAGAACACTTGATGCCATCACTAGATCAAAGCCTTGGCTTATATAACCGCCTAGGATTGGAACGGAACTGCTTATCGTCATACGTGCCGCCCTGATTGATAATCCGTCATGAGCACCTGCGGTGATACCTTGTATTGCAAGGAAACCAAGAAACATCGTGAAGATAATACCGATAAGCCATTTATACAACGAAGTAAAGAATGATACAAATTTATCCAAACGTGTGTTAGGAGATAAATGTCCGACAACAGAGAAAACAAGTGTTATTATAAAAATCGGCATTATTACAAGTGTGAAAATTTGCATTACTCCGTTTGATAAAATTGCGACCGCAGGTTTGTAAACTCCTGCTGAAACGGTGCCACCTACGGCGACCATTAAACTTAGTAAAATTGGAAAGATTATATTCATTTGATTGGTCATTGAGGTAAGTGCATTACCTACGGAGAGCACTATACTTGTAACCATTGTCATTGTTATTACAACGACTGCGGCATAGGTTACAAAATGGATTATGTCCTTTACACCACCTTCACCACTTTCATGCCTTAGTGTTTGTATAAAGCCTGATAATATGGTAATACCGATTATCAAGGTGAGTATTGGCAATACGTCCAAGATTACTCCACCAAAAAGTGCAAGCATTGCAACAAATAAATTAGGATAGTTTGATGCAAAATCACCGTTAAGTATTTGTCTGACCTGGGCACCAAAATTATTTGTACCAAACAGATTCAATGTCCCCGAACCCAGATTTCCAACAATATTATCAAGATTACCAAAGTCGATTCCACCCAAAGTGTTGTTAACGTTATTGGTGATATCGTATTCAATATCTGTTCCACTTAATCCTGCGGCAGATAAAACATTTTCTGTAGGAATAAATATCAACGAAATAAAAAAGGCAACGAGAAGTGTGTATTTGAAAATTTTTCTTGCCTTTGATATTGGCTTGCGATGTCTGTGCATAGGCGATATATTGCCGTTACTAATTGAAAGAGTTTTTTTTACTTTGTACACTGAAATTGCGTGACGAAAGGATAAATTATTTGTTTTTGACATTCCCCCTCCCACAAACGACTTCTTAAGGCAATACACTTATGATTACGTCTATAAGATTATTTATGATAGGAAGGGCAAGGACTAGTATCAAAACTTTTCCTGCTAATGTAACTTTTTTCGACATTGCAGTGTTACCTGCATCTTCACAAATGTTTGCGGCAAATTCTGTTAGATATCCTATACCAATAATTCTGAGAAGTGCGGAAAACATATTTGCCCCACCTTGGCCGTCTCCTCCGATACCTGTTGCACCTGCAATTTGAGTGATGCTTTGAATAATTCCTTGAAGTTGTTCTACAAACAAAAGAACAACCAAGATGCCGCCACCAAGTCCAAGCAGGATTGCGATTTCTGGTTTGTGGGGTTTAACCATAAGAACAAGAAAAGTTGTAATAATTGCAACCCCGATTATAACCATGATGTCCATTACTATTTATTATGTTTTTTCAATCAAAATAAGAATTTAAATTTTAGCAAGTTTCACTAGTAAAGTGAGAATAAATTACGCACCGTTCCGAAAAGTTCAGCTATAAGATTAATAACCATTAAAAGCGTTATAACAACGGCGGCAAGTGATACTATTGTACCAAGTTCATCTTTACCACTTTGCTTTAATACAGTTGAAACCACTGCGGCCAAGATACCTACTGCGGCTATTCTGAAAATTATATCTATTCCACCCATTACACAATAATTATGAAATCAAGTTTTCTTTTATTCAGTGAAACCTAGATAAGCAAAATCACCGCAGCAATTCCCAGGATAATACAGATTTTGAGATAAATTGAAGCTTCTTTTTTTTGTGCAGTTTGAGCATTTTTGAGAAAGCCATCAAATTGGATTTTTTTATTTTCAAGTTTTTCACCCTCTTCTATTGCACCATGTCGGCCAAGTTCATAAAAAAATTCAGTAATAATTGAAATCTCGTGAGCTTTGAGTTTATTCCACATTAGTGTGGTTATATTTTGATAGGTTATATCTTGTTTGTCGGTTAAAAGATTGCTGTAGCCTTGTAGAAGAGATTGAAAATGGCGAGAATAGGTTTTGTAGTATCGTTCGATAACTTGTAAGGTTATATTTTTACTAAATGAGATTTCAATTGAAAGATGGTCACAAAAAGAAATTAGGTTTTCAAAAAAAACTTTGCGAGATTTATAATGCATGTAAATATAAAAGCCTAATACAACGAAAGAACAAAAGATTGCGACGAGTAAAAACAATTGCATATCTTATTAAATGAAAGATCTTAAAATGTTATGTATATTAACCTGCAACCATGCGAAGGTTTTTATCATATACGCCTTGAACCTTGCCAGGTGTGTCACCAATGCCCAAAACAACATACCTATCAAATACCTGTTCGTTTATAAGATCACAAAAGTATGGCTTTGTACGAATTTCATCAATGCCTGATGCATGGACAGAGGCGATAACACCTACACCCGATCGTGTTGCAAGTTTAAGCATTTCTATATCAGATTTTGTTGCAACCTCGTCTGTTATTATAATGTCAGGTCGCATGCTTCTGACACCATTTTCAAAACCAAATGCTTTGTTAATTCCTGTTATAACATCTGTTGTGTCGCCAACATCAAGTTGGTTTTCACCAAGATGTGCGGCAGCTATTTCTCCTCTTTCATCAAGTACAAGCGTGTTAAGCAGTTGATATTTATCAGAAATTTGCCATGCAAGATCGCGAAGAAATGTTGTTTTTCCACATCCAGGAGGAGATATAACAAGAGTTCTGAGTGGCCTTGGATTTTCAAAAATAAAATTTAGAACAGGATATGAACAACCTCTGATTTCGTGAGGAACACGTATATTAAGACTTTGAACGTTTTTAATTGTCAGAACTTGCCCACGTTCAACAACAACTTCTCCACAGATTCCTATCCGAATACCACCTCGGATTGTAATGAATCCTTGTTTAAGTTGTTCGTTAATTGCATAAATTGAATAACTGCTTGCTTTGTGAATAATTGTTTCAATATCCGCCCTGGTTACAATTATTGGGTTATGTGGATTATTAGAAAGACCGTTTTGTGTAAGATATCTGTTTTTACCAAATGCACAAACAATTGCAGGTGCATTTGTTCGCAATCGAAGTTCGTTAATATTATCATGCGGTAATATCGAAAACGCAGAACGCAGATGTTCTGGTAAAATTTCCGAGATAAGTTTGGCAATAGATTGTGTCGAGTTCATGTTATATAAGTAGTTAACTATTAACGACTTGTTGCTATGTTTTTATACTTGATTATAAAAGTTTTGTCGAAATTATTAATCCCTTGGTATTGTACAATTTGGCTTTGCAGGTGGACGTTTTGGAGAATTATGCCCACCTCCTCCATGAGATTTATGCGAAGATGAATTATGGTGGTTAATTTCTACAAGCTCGCCATGTACATGTGGATTTAGTGGTTTGAGTTCAACAAGTACCACATCACAACCAATTTTACAAATACGTTCAAATGGAATAAATACATCCCCTTTGCGTTTAAATAACGAAAAGCCACTCTCACCTGGCACAACAAAACCAAGCACTCTTGCACTTTGTCTTGAAAAGACAACATCGCAAATACGACCTAGAACTTTTCCATCTATTACATTTATAACTTGTTTTTGCCTAAGTTCGCAAAACGAGAGTTCATGGCTCATGTTTTATATATATGTGATTGATTGCAATATATGTCATTATTCGACAAAAATTTAAATATTCTGCTTTAGTAATTATAGAGATATATAAAAATTAATACAAAAAGTGGTCGAAAGTGGTTGCCTAAAGAATAGATTTATGATAAAAATAATTAAGGTGGCTTAGAGGTAGAGGCAAATTTATTTGGGGGAACTTCTACTTCTAGCAAAAACCTTACAAACAAAAGGGGCGTGAATGTTATTCGGAGAATACTTTCATCAGGTTGACCAAAAAGGACGAGTTAGAATTCCTGCAAAGCTTAAAATAGGGCTTGGGGAGAATTTTTTGGTTACTAAAGGAACTAACTCCTGTTTGTTTGTTTTTTCTAAAGAGACTCTTGAGACAAGTTTATTTTCAAAGTTAGAAAATGTTCCACTCTCAGATTCAAGTTCTTCACTGCCCCTTCGGATGTTATTTTCAAGTGCATCTGAGCTTGATGAAGACAATCAAGGGCGAAGTCTTTTGCCTAAAAACCTCAGGGATTTTGCAAAGATTAAAAAAGACATAGTGTTCTTGGGTGTTGGAAATCGAGCAGAAATTTGGGCTAAGGAAGAATACGACCGGTATATTAATGGTGTAGATTTTGACAATGCAATGGAGGAGTTACAAAAACATGGAGTTTAATCACGAACCAGTATTGCTTGATGAGGTCATTAATGGCCTTGATTTGAGACCTGGTATGAGTATTATTGATTGCACTATGGGCGGTGGTGGACACAGTTTGGCTATGATTGAAAAAATTCTCCCTAATGGTTCATTTATTGGCATTGATCAAGATATGATTGCGGTTGAAACCGCACAAACCCGAATTACCAACTTTTTAAAAGGATTAAGACATGGCAAAGGTTTTCAATTTTATAACGAGAATTTCAAGAATATTGATAAGATTTTCCAGACGTATAAGTTACGCAAAGTAGACGCAATTTTGGCAGACATTGGTGTTTCAAGTTATCAAATTGATACGCCAGAGCGTGGACTCTCGTATATGGTTGATGGCCCACTTGATATGAGGATGGGAATAAAATCAAAAAAGAAAGCAATCCATCTTGTCAATGAGTTAAGTGAAAAGCAACTTGCGGAACTTATTAAAAACTTTGGAGAAGAAAAATATGCAAAATCAATTGCAAAAAACATAGTTACCGCAAGACCTGTTGCAAATTCAACACTTGCACTTGCAAAGATTTGCGTTAACAGTGTGCCATCGTCATATTATAAAACTGGCGGGCATCCTGCGAAAAGAACATTTCAGGCATTAAGAATTGCGGTCAACGCGGAACTTGAGGCACTTGAAGAATTTATCCCAAGGGCGATAGAAGTATTACAACCAAAAGGCCGACTTGCGATAATTTCTTTTCACAGCCTTGAAGACAGAATTGTTAAGCAGGTATTTAAAAAACTTGAGAGTAATTGCCTTTGTCCACCCAAAACACCTAAATGCATATGCGGACATAAAGCAAGAGTCAAGATTATTACAAAAAAACCTATTTTACCGACAAACGAAGAAATACAACGAAATTCACGAAGTGCAAGTGCAAAATTAAGGATAGTTGAGAAAATAGTTTGACCATTAGATTAAAAATACTGAACAAAAGATAGGGGGAGTCATGAGTACAGCAACATTAACAAGGGCAAGAACATTTGGCACGGACGAAGCAAACGAGCTTCTCTATGGTGGCGTTGGTTCAGAGATTGCATCTCGTTGGGATGTCTCGTCAAGCACCAGTGTTTTTTCAGAATATGACACAGGAACATATGAAACCTTTAAAGACAAATATTCTGATAACGAATTTGTGACAGAGGCAATACCACAAGCACCACAAGCAACTTTTTCGCAACCACAAACCTTGTTCACAACGGAAACACCTGTGTTTGAGAGTTACGTTACCGACACGGCATCTGTTGTTGAAAAAAGCAAAACATTCTCCCCTTTTAAACCAAATTTAATTGTCGAGCAAAATGATTTCATACAACTTGTAGATACCCAGATTGCAGAACCGATTAAAATTGCCGAAGTAGAGATGGAAGTTGAACATGAAACAATTGCAAAATCAACACGCGAACACAAAAGAAAAGTGTCAAGTGAATCGGTTATCAAACTTAACCACAAAGGCATGATTGTTGTTGGGACATTTCTTGCGGTACTTTTACTTGTCACTGTTCTTGTTATTATTAACTCTGTTAACCTTAATTCATCTGCCTCAAGACTCTCATCACTTCGTGCACAAAATGCATTGACAAGTTCGCAACTTTCACAAGCACAAGCAGAACGTGATCGACTTTATAACGAACGTGCAGCAGAGCTTTATAGTCAATTAAACTCAAATAGAAATGGTAATTCAAGTTCGGTTAATACCGGGAACGGTAACATCAATGTTGAATATGTTGGGAATAATGCAGACCGAGTGCAACAGCAACAGCCATGGAGACCAGGCGGCAATCCAGATCAAAGTTCAAACTGGTTTGGTAATTTGAGTAATTGGATGAATAGTATATTTAGATAAAGGTATAATTCCTAGACTGTAAAAAATCTCGCCTTTACTGGCGAGATTTTTACTAGAATCAATTTTGTAATCACATTCCAAATCCGAGTTCACTTGTTCCAAGAATGACGGCGTTTATTATCCCCAATTCACTTCTTGAACCCATATGAGCATATTCTTCCCAAGATGATCTTTCATCCAACAACATTCTAAACATCGTGAGAGGTTCAATTCCTTCTAGCAATGCAACTTGTTGGATTGACAACATTGCGTAATCAATGATTTCTTCGCGTGTCCAGACTGTTTCCATCCAAGCATAAGCATCAATCATTGGAACATCACATTCAGTAAGATGCCAACGAATGTAACTTGTTATGCCCTCATGGAAGATTGGAAATTGCCATTGCAAAGATGCAAGTGTCTCAAGTGCCTGATCAAGATTCTCAACGTTTTCTTCAAGTGCCTCAAGCCTTGATGTTTGTACGTTGATAATCTGTTGCTGGGATTCGATTAGTACAAGTGCGTCGGTGAGTGCCTGATCTGTTTCATTGTTGCCACATGCGGTAAACAATACAACCAGACCCAGTGTCACCATTAGAATTGCTACATACTTTCTCCTTTTTTGATTCATGTTTTTTGCCCCTTTCGGCTCTTTAAGATTTTACCTGACTCTTTAGTCTAGGTGGGATAATAGAATTATACAATATATATATATATATATTGTCAATACCTAATTTGAAATTTTTCTTTATCATGGATGATATAATCGTTTATGAAAATACTTTGTTTGGATTATGGGTTAAAACGAATTGGGGTTGCGGCAAGTGATCCAAGTGGAACAATTTCATATCCTTTGACTGTATTTGCCAACAAAGGTTTGAATAATAATTTGAAAGTGGTTGAAATACTTGTTGTTGAACAAAAACCAGAAATCATATTATTAGGATTGCCACTTGATACCCGAAATTATGGAAAAACCGAAACACCTATGTCACAAGTTGTAAAAGAATTTGGCAGAAATATACAAGAAAATCTTGGAGTAAGTGTGGAATTTCACGACGAGCGATACAGTTCTGCGGAGGCAGAAGAACATATAAAGGTTAATCTTGGTATTACAAAGCGAGAAAAGATTAAGGAACTTGTTGACAAGATAGCGGCAAGCATGATATTAAATAGTTACTTGAATAAAGTAAAGCAAGGAGTATGATATGTCAAAGAAAGTTAAAATTACCGAAGATTGTATTGCATGCGGGGCATGCGAGAGTATATGTCCGGTTGGAGCAATTTATCATGATGATACAAAAGACGTTGCGAACGAATATCATGTAACCCGCGAAACATGTATTTATTGCGAAGCATGTGTTGGAATGTGTCCTGTTTCGGCAATAATTGATGATGAGGGGAATTAGGTGATTATGTCAGATAAACAAATTAAAGACAATGTTGAAGATGAAGCAGATGTGAGTTTGCTTTCTTTGTTGCTTGATAAAGATAATGACGAAAATATTTTTATGCACACCGATGGTGGCGAAGTTGAGGAATTTGAACAGATAGCAATTGTGCCATTCGAGGACAAAATGTATGCAATATTGAGACCGGTTGACGACGACGAAGACGTTGCGGTTATTTTTTTGGTATCCCCCGAAGATGAAGACAGTATAATTCAAGTAACAGATGAACAATTACAGCAAAGCGTTATTGATGTATATCACAATTCCTGAGTTTATCAGCTTATATTAAAAGAAAATATACTTAGTTATTTTTTCGTCTGCGGTGAATAAAAGCAGATACAACGGTTATGCCCGATTGTTGTGGGAATTGTTTAAATTTGCCTGAACGATCTGTTAATGGAATTTTATCAATCGGAATGTGAATTAGATTATTATCTACAAGATTTGCAACGAGATCTTCATCACCCTTGACGGTTGATGCGAAAATGATTTTTTCGTCTTTACCAAGTTGCCCAAACACAAGTCCTTTACGATATCGAACCATTTTTTCAATATTTTTAAGATCTGTGCGTTTAATATTTCCTTTGTTCGTAATTGCAACAAGAAAAGTTTTTGCAACACAATTACATACACAGTGATCATCGTCGGCAAGATTTATACCCTTGACGCCACCAGCAATACGACCTTGGACAGGAACATCACCAGTTGTAGCGTGAAGTACCATGCCATTTGCGGTAAGAAGTACAAGTTTATCGCCTATATTAAATTCGTCTACACGTAAGATTTCATCATCTTCACGTGTAAGTTTGCCACACTGGAATGTTGATTTGATTATGCCACAACTTTCCTGCCATGTACTTCTCTTTATCATACCAAATTTTGTAAGCCATACAAGTTCGTTTGATAATGTAACTTCTTCAACTTTGCCATCTTTTTTCTTATCCACCTTTTTGGCACTTTCACGTTCTTGTGGAAGCATATCAGGCACAACTGCATAAACTGCAATTGCTTTTTCGTTTTCAAGTGTACCCTTGAAGAGTTTATCAAGCACAATTCCTTTTTCCTTCAGGCGGCATTCAGGCACATCGCCGACTTCGATTTTGAAACAGTTTCCCAGATTAGTAAAGATATACAATAATTTGTTTGTTTGTGTCGCGATTACAACGAGGTTTGTTTCATATAATCCCATTCCCGATTTAAATTCGGTTTGTGACATACCAAAATGCTTTGCACTCATTCGCTTGATTGTGCCTTGGGCGGTCAGGGTTATAACAACCTCTTCAACAGGTTTCTCATCATCATCGGCAGTGATTATCGCATCTTCAATCTTTCCTACAATTTTACTTCTTCGTTCTATTCTATGTTTTCGTTTAATTTCAAGAAGTTCTTTTTTAACTTCTTCAAACTGGAGACGTTTTGAGGCAATAATTTTTTCGAGTCTATCAATTGTTTTAAGAAGTTCTGCAAGTTCTTGTTCAAGTTTATAAACCTCGAGACTTGTAAGTCTTGCAAGTCGCAAGTCAAGGATTGCCTGAGCCTGGCGTTCACTTAGTTCAAATGTTTCACGCAAACGTCCGCGTGCTTCGGTTGTATGTTTAGAAGTTTTGATAATACGAATAACTTCGTCAATATTTTTAATTGCAACCAAAAGCCCTTCGATTATATGTGCACGATCTTTTGCATGGTTAAGTTCATAGACACAGCGTTTATAAATAACCTCACGTTGATATTCACAGTAATATTGGATGAGTTTCATTAAACCCATCAACCTTGGTTTACCATTTGCAATTGCAACCATGTTTATATTGTAATTGCATTGAAGGTTTGTAAATTTGAATAAAAGTTCGGTGATTTCTTTTGGGTCAAAGCCATTTTTGACTTTTATTACTACCCTCATTCCCTTACGATCCGATTCATCACGAATTTCTTGAATGCCACTTAGAACACCTTTTTTTTGTTCGCGAATATCTGCTATGTGACGTTGGAGGGTTACTTTGTTAACTTGGTAAGGAAGTTCGGTTATAACAATGCTCTTACGGTCATTATTATCAATTTCAATGTGTACTTTTGCACGCATTATTACCTTGCCTTTACCTGTTTCATAGGCACGCACAAGATCTTCACCAGTTATAACGTAGCCACCGGTTGGAAAATCTGGACCGCGTATTATTTTCATGACTTGGGGTAAAGTAATTTTTGGGTTATCAATGAATGCGATATGTGCATCAATTACTTCGGACAAGTTATGCGGCGGAATATTTGTGGCAAGACCTACGGCAATGCCTGTTGCACCATTTGTCAAAAGATTTGGAAATCTGCCTGGTAAAATATCAGGTTCAACAAAACGATCATCAAAATTAAGTGAAAACGGAACAGTTTCTTTATCGATATCACGAAGAAGTTCCATTGCAAGTGGACTTAGTTTTGCTTCGGTATAACGCATTGCCGCAGGTGGATCGCCGTCTTCAGACCCAAAGTTACCTTGACCCAAAACAAGTGGCATATTAAGGTTGAATGGTTGGGCCATTCGTACCATTGCATCATAAACAGAAGTGTCACCATGGGGGTGATATTTACCTAGACATTCACCTACGATACCCGCAGATTTTCGAAAAGGTTTTTCTGGTGTAAGGCCTAGTTCATTCATCGCAAAAAGGATGCGACGCTGAACCGGTTTTAATCCATCTTCTACGCGTGGCAGTGCCCTGTCAAGGATAACAAATTCGGAATATGGGATCATACTCTCGTGCATTACTTGTGACAAATTTTTATGTATAAGTGTTCCACCATCATCAGTTTGAAATTCTTCAGGTTTTTCAAATATGTGTCCTTCTCGCTTTTTTGAATTTGCTTTGTATCCTTTGTATTCATCGGACTTTGTGGCATCGGCAACCAAATCGGCATCAGAAATTGCGACAACTTCATCAATATTTGCTATTATATGGTCCTTATTTTTACCTTTGTTGCTCATATACAGTTTCAATCTAGCACAAATTTAAAAATAAGGCAAATTCTTTATTTTGTTGACAAAGTATGTTAAATATGTTATAATTGGTTATCCAAATTAAAAATTGCTAGGAGATACCAATATGTATCATGAAGAAGTAATTTATTACAATGGACAACCAATCGCGACATATACAACCGAATATTACTGTAGAAATAGACTTGTGCCGCTTCTCGAAGTAGAAGGTCCGTATTATCCTAACAAATATGTATGGCGTAATACCTATATTGATTAGGACAAAATCATTTAAAAAGCAATTCTTGATGAGTTGCTTTTTAAATGATTTTCAACGATGTTTCATGTATAACTATACCAAAGTTTGACTGGGGAATTTTTCTAACCTGCTTCTTGCTGGACATCTGTTGTTTTTTCTACTTTTGTTTTAACCATTTTCGATGCGAGATTATCTTGTTTGTTAAAATTTGCGTGTTTTGAGATATATTCTTTTCGACTGTCAATATTATCCCCCATCAGTGTTGATATAAGTTGCTCGGCATATGCGGCATCATCAAGTGTGACCTTGCAAAGTTTTCTTGACTTTGGGTTCATTGTTGTATCCCAAAGTTGGTCGGCGTTCATCTCACCAAGACCTTTGTATCGTTGAATTGTACCTTTATATTTCGCGGTAAGTTGTCGAAGTTCTTCCTCGTCATATGCATAAGCAGAAAAATCTTTTTTATAAAGTTTATATAGTGGTGGCATACCAATATAAACATGCCCTTCGGTAATGAGTGGTTTCATATAACGATATAAAAATGTCAAAAGAATTGCCCTGATATGTGCCCCGTCTTGATCGGCATCGGCCATTATAATAACTTTGTGATATTTAAGGTTTTCAAGTGTAAAATCTTCACCTATGCTTGTACCAATTGCAGATATAATTGTGCGAAATTCATCGTTATCAAGAACCTGATCAAGGCGTTTTTTCTCGGCATTAAGTGGTTTTCCTTTTAATGGCAAGATCGCTTGGATTGATCTGTCACGTGCGACTTTTGCGGTTCCGCCCGCAGAATCACCCTCGACAATAAACAATTCGTTATTTTCCGGAGTGCGTCCGGTACAACTTGCAAGTTTTCCTATAAGAATTCCACCATCTATAGAGTTTTTTGCACGTGTAATTTCTTTTGCACGACGTACCGCTTCTCGAACTTTGGCCGCGGATTTTGCTTTGTTAAGAAGTGTTTCAAACAATTGCATTTTTTTCTTATCTTTGTCAATGTCTTTAAAATGCTCCATAAGTGCGGCATATGTAAATTGTTCGACTTCGGTTTTGGCCTCTGGGTTTCCAAGTTTAGTTTTGGTTTGTCCCTCGAATTGTACTTCACGCATTTTGATACTCAGAACGGCGGTAATACCTTCTCTATAATCTTCACCCTGAAGTGCGGTATCCTTTTCCTTGACCATATTATTATTTTTTGCGATTTGGTTAAAAGCTTTTGTAAGCGCGGTTTTGAAACCTGTTTCGTGCGTACCGCCTTCGGATGTTGGGATGTTGTTGACATAACTGAAGACACTGTCACTGTGACTGTCGTTATGTTGAATACTGAATGCGACTTGTATAGTACTTGCCTCACCTTCACATAAAAGTGGAGTTTGGTAAAGTGGTTCTTTATTTTCATTGAGGTATGTAACAAAATCAGCGATACCTCCATCATATTTATATGTCACATTTGCAATATCATCCGATTCGGTTTCTTCGTTTTGATCTACCCTTTCATCAATAAAAGTAATTTGGATGCCTTTGTTAAGAAAGGCAAGTTCCTTTAGCCGTTTATTTACCGTATCGTTTGAGAATGTTGCACTTTTAAACATTTCCTTTGCAGGCAAGAAAGTAACGTGAGTACCCTGTTTGTTGGTTTTACCAATAACCTTAAGCGGGGCATCTGCAAGACCGTATTGAGTTTTTTTGTTTGTACCTTCTCCTGTTGTTTTTGGACTGAATCTTATAAAATGTTCTTGCCATTTCTTATAAACACGCACCTCACACCAATCGGACAATGCATTTGTTACAGACGCACCTACACCATGAAGGCCTCCACTGTAATTGTAATTATCACCACCAAACTTTCCCCCTGCATGAAGTTGAGTGAATACCACTTCCACACCACTGACTTTTAATTGTGGGTGAATATCTACAGGAACACCTCGACCATTATCCTCAACAGATGCGGAACCATCTTTGTGTAATGTCACCGTCATTTCTGTTCCATAACCGTTTGCAAGTTCATCGATACCATTATCTACGATTTCCCATAAAAGGTGATGAAGTCCTTTGATTCCTGTTGAACCAATATACATACCTGGTCGCATCCTAACCGCATTAAGTCCCTCAAGGACCTGGATTTTACTTGAGGTATATTCTTGTTGCTTCTTTTCTTCTGCCATAGTTACATAGTAGCATAAATAGACAATCTGTCAAACCAGATATCATAAAGTTTAATTTGGTGAAAGCAACGGAGTTATCATGCCATATGCACCACGCCTTTGCATACGCTGGAAATTTGATTCAGAAAAGATTGTATGGACATATAAAACAACACCATGGTTAGCAAGACGATTTGCAAAACCAGGTGAATCAAGTCTTCTGAAACTTATTGCCACTGCGGTAATTTGTGGTGTCATTGCAATAAAGTTTACTATGCGATTGAAACTTGGATGATAAATGTAATGTGCAAAAATATATTCAGGAAATTGATAGACTTTGTTAATCCAATAAAACATCGACTCGTGGTAGATATATGGAACAATACGAGAAAGTATTTGTGCATAGTTATATTTTTCTTGGACCTCGGTCACAAGAATCTGGTATTGTAAAACCACAAGTTCATAAGTTGAATATTTTCCGTCAACTACGATATAGATTTCTGGGTTGTCATACATAAGTTGAACGACATCACGCCATGCAAGTGGTGTATATTGTCCATATATTTTTGTATTTAGAAATTTATCAAGAGTTACCTGGCTCTCATGGGTAAAGTTTGCATTTACAAAGCGGTTATAAGTTCCTATAGAATGCATTGCAACCAAATCTGTTTGATTTTCACCTATTAATCTCAAATCAATTTCAAACACACGAAAACCGTTTTGATATGCGAGGTTAAATGCTTCGAGACTGTTCGTATGTATTCTGCCATCGATTCCTCCCATAGCATGGGCGATACGTTGATGTATTCGAAAACCTTCGGTTATGTTAAGAACGGCTACTCGGGTCTGCCCCATCCCTAATGCACCGATTGCAACACCAATGCCTGCAGAGATTCCCACGGCAAAAATCAAAGTACCTGCAAGTGAACCAAGTAGAATTTTCTTTGTTCTTGTCATAAGTTCAAGTATATCATAATAAAATTGACTTTGCCATGTTGATAAGAAAATACTTGACAAGTATATGTGAAGTGCATTATATTATTTAATAATAACCAACTTGGTGTTAAAAGCGGGGTGAAATTTAATATGACTATGATTGTTGTTGGAGAAAATGAGAGTCTAGAATCCGCTATGAAACGATTCAAGCGTAAAGTCCAGCGTGATGGTATCATCGGTGACATGCGCAAGCAAGAAGAATATGTAAAGCCATCGGTAAAGAGAAAAAGAAAGAGTGAAGCAGCACGTAAGCGTGCAAAGAAAGACAGTAAAGGTGGATTTTAATTTATAGATTCTTGGTCATTTTGATTATTACATATCCCAGTATCGAAAGAATGCTCGTCAATTGCGACGAGCATTCTTTCAAAAAAACATTTTATGGTAAGTTGATAATATTCATTTAAAATGGGTATCATTAAATTGGGATGTTTTGGATGATAACCCTTGACGAGAGATGATGTATATTGTAGAATTTGAGGATAGGATAATATGGCAAAAAGTGTAGCAACGGTACGAACAAGAGGTGTTATGACACGGAACAAAGCTATTGTAAAGTTCTGTGTTATTTTATTGCTTGTCGGACTTGGACTTTTTCTAACTTTTGGTTCATTTAGGATTCCATTTACATCTACGACATATCGAGGCTTTTGGGGTGGAATCCAGCAAAGGATGGGTATAGATTTGCAAGGTGGTGTGTTGGCAATTTTTGAGGCCGAAGGCAACCCAAGTGCGAGTCAAATGCGTGCAACGGTGCAACGACTTGAAAATATGCTTGCAGGACGTGGATTGACCGAGGCAAATGTCATGCGTCAAGGTTCAAATCAAATTCGTATAGAGGCACCAGGTATGCACGATACCCAAGAATTATTGCAAGTTATTGGCGAGCCTGCGGAACTTGATTTCAGGCGTTCACCAAATGAATCAGATATTCTGTTCGTTGTTGAAGGAACAAGTCATATAAGTAGGGTTTCGATTGCCCAACCACAACTTGGCGAGTTTGGTGTTCGTATACATTTTACTAATCGTGGTGGAGAATTATTTCGTGATGCAGTAAGAACGGTTGGTGAAAATAATTCGCTTTATATATTTGCAAATGGCAGACAAATTTCTAACCCTGTTATCCGTGATGTAAACGTTGGTGTGGATAACACGGCAACCATTTCAAGTCCAGAATTCAGAACACAAGCGGCCGCACAACACTTGCGTACTCAAATCGAGAGTGGTTTATTTGCGGTTAATTTGGAATTAAGTGAATCAAGTATCATAAGTGCAACACTTGGTGAAGGTGCATTAATGGCGGGTGTCATTGCTTTTATAGTTGCAATCGTATTTATGTTCTTGTTTATGTTTCTTATTTATGGTGATCTTGGATTATTGTCAAATCTGTCTATCCTTGTATATGCAATCTTGTTTATGGGGGCACTTGCCATTACTCCAATCGTACAACTTACATTGCCTGGAATTGCTGGTATAATATTGGCACTTGCAATGGCTGTTGATGCGAATATTATTATATTTGAACGTGTTAAAGACGAATATAAGAGTGGTAAACGTATGGGCATAGCGGTTGAAAGTGGATTTAAAAAATCGTTTTGGACAATTTTTGATGCGAATATTACAACAATTATTGCGGCGGGTGTTTTATACCTTCTCGGAACTGGTCCAATTCAAGGGTTCGCAATTGTATTACTTCTTGGTGTTGTTATCTCGATGTTCTGTTCATTGTTTGTTACAAGACAATTTGCAAAATTATATCTTTATATCAACCCGAATAATGCCAAAAGACTTCGCCTCAAGCAACAACAAACACTTGAAGGTGGTGATGCAGAAATTATTGAAGGAAAAGGCAGAGTTATATCAAGCAAGAAACCTAAAAGAAAGCTTAATCTTGGTGGAACACAGCTGGCATAAGAAACCGTTAACTAACTTAATTAAGGAATGGGTATGGAAGAACAAGAAAAAAACGTTGTGAATAAAGAAAAGAAAGCCTATATGGGTCTTGTTTCCAAGTTTAAAGATCCTTCTTTCAAGATTGCAAAAAAAGGAAAATGGTATGCATTAGTACCTGCCCTGCTTGTTGTTATTGGTCTTATTGTTGCATTGACGGTTGGTATGAACTTGGGTCTTGATTTCACAGGTGGTTATGTCTTACGTGTAAATAACCTAACCGACCCAACAGAACAACGTCAGGAAGTACGAAATATATTCACACAAACGGTGAACGCAGATTCTCGTGATGCACGAAATATCCAGGCTCAAGTTGTTGGTGACAGTGTGGAAATTCGCTTCACTTTCCGAGGCGATGCAGATATGACAGATGACATAATACCTATGCTTAATGCTGCTCTTGTTGGTGCAGGTATTGCTGGAGAATTTGAGGGTGGAGAGTTTATAAGTGCGGCACAAAGCATGGACAGGGTCGTCACCACAATTATTGCGGTTGTGGCTGCACTTGGAGCAATATTGCTTTATATGTTGTTCCGTTTCAAGTTTACGTCTGGTGTTGCGGCGACTGTTGGACTTTTGCATGATGTGCTTGTGATGTTTGCTTTAACAATTATATTCCAGGTACAGATAAATGCGGCATTCATCGCGGCCCTGATTACCGTCATTGGTTATTCGTTAAACAACACACTTATTCTTTTTGACAGAGTTCGAAATATGGAAAAAAATAATGAAAAACGTTTAACACCTGAAATGTTAACCGATCAAGCGGTTAAGGATACATTTGGCAGGACAATGAATACAATGATTACAACGCTTGTACCTATTTTTGTTTTGATTGTTGCCGGTGTACCTGCTATACGTGATTTTGCATTGCCTATTTTCTTTGGACTTGTTGCAGGTACTTTCTCGACAATTTTCTTGACCACCTCCTTATATGTTCGATTCGAGAATGCAAGAAAAATTACAAAAAGCCAAAAAAAGGTATATCAACCAACCAAAACCCCGGCACCTGCGGTTAAAAAGACTTTTAAATTAAAAATGGAAAGTGAAACTGCTGAAGGATAGAAAATTTAAACCCTGTACATGACGGGGTTTTTGTTTGTGTTAATTCACAATTTTCGCAAAGTTTCGACTTTTAATTTGACATATACATTGCAGTGAGATTACCACCTGTATCAGAGAATATTAGAGTTAAAGTTCGGAAGCTGTTCCATATTTTATTAATCGTTGGTGCATCAATTTTTGTTTTTTGGCTTGTTTTCGGGTTGCCAGGCCGAGAATTATCGAGACTTGTCCAAAGTGGACTTGGTCGATTAATTGAAATTGTACCTTCCCCTGTGAGGGAACAACGTCTGTTCATTTTGCATGACCTTGCATACAATGGATTGCTTCCAATTGTTGTAACATTTTTGGGATTTTTACCCCAACTTTTGATTTTATTTATATGTTTAGAGGTATTAAAGAGATTTCGAATTTCTGATGGAATCGTTCCTTTTATGACGGGGTTTGGATGTACTATGGTTGCGGTATCAACGATTGGAACAATGAAAAAGGGTGGGCCAAGAAACCTTGGATTATGGCCAACCTTTAAAGAAAAGCAAATGATAGAAAGACAAAAAGCAAGAGTTTTACTTCTTTCATTTATTCCTTGTTCTGCAAAAATCCCTGTGCTTCTTATTTTTGTCACTGGGTTTTTTCAATTTTCTTTTTTGACAATTTATCTTTTATATGCTCTTGCAACAGTAACAGGACTTGGTGTCTATTGGATTTATTGTCGTACAAAAGGGGTGAATTTGCAATTAAGCAAAAAAGTAGATGTGAAAAAGGATGAGCAAAAAGAAAAAATTTGCAGTTCAATGAAAAGAGTTATTTTTCAAGTTCTAAGTTTTTTTAGGCGGTTAAGTTTTCCAATTTTAATAAGTGCCATGATAATTTATTTTTCATCTCATTATACTTTTTCATTAAGATACACCGCTGAAATTCAAAATTCAATCCTATACCAAATTGCGAATTTTGTTGCACCTTTGTTTACTTATGTGGGACTTGGAAATGCGGTGATAATCACTGTTCTGGTGCTTGGATTACTTGGTAAAGAAATGATTGCATCAAGTTTAGCAATAATCGGATCTGCTGTGACATTTACACAAGCGTCTGCTCTTGCCTTTTTGACTTTTGTAATGCTCTACCCTGCGTGTCTTAACACTTTTTTTACAATAAGAAAAAAGATAGGTATACGTTTTGCATTTTTCGTAGCAGGCATTAATTTGGCGGTAGCGTATGTAATGGCCGGATTCATGTATTGGTTTTGGTGACAGGTATCAACTTTTTTTAATTTTTACCCACTCATCAACATCTCGCTGATTTTTCAAAAACATATTTGCACCTATGATTGTTCCATCTGGCACATTAACATTACCGATTATTGTCGTATTTGAATAAACTTTGACATTATTCCCAAGCGTCGGGTGTCGCTTGGTTTTGGTTTGGTTTCTTGCCTTTAATGTTTTCGCACCGAGTGTTACACCATGATACAAAATGACATTGTTCCCAATAATTGCAGTTTCACCGATAACGACATTGACCCCATGGTCTATGGCAAATGGCAAACCAATTTTTGCTTGTGGATGAATATCAACCCCACTGACAGATTTCGCGTATTCGGTCATTCTTCTTGCAAGTTCTATGTCTGCGATAATGTGCGAAACTCTATAAACTGCAATAGCAAATTGGCTTGTGTAACTGCGAATTTCGTTGACCGATTTTGCAGATGGGTCATTTTCAAATAAAAATTGCACGTCCTTTTCAATATCATTCTTTGCTTTGTCCAATTGATCAAGGTTAAGTCCAGTCATTCTAAATAATTTATTTGCTTCTACATTTTCGCCAAATATGTATAACAATATTTGTTCGATCTCTTGTCGTTGCTCTATAAATGTTTGATGTTTCTGTTGTTCGCTTTTTGCAAGTTCTCTGCTTGTTTCAATCGCTTTGGCGGTAGGAACAGTGATAATCTCGTCATAGATACCTGTGTTGAGTGTGTCGGGTATGAACCCTGCACCAATACCTTGTATGCCGTGTGAACCAGCAATCCCTTTTGATAAAACTGGACTGTCTTGTGGTTCAACAGCAATAATTTTGATATTCGAATTTTTTGATTTCAAATATTTACCGACACCGCTTATTGTTCCACCAGTTCCAACACCGCCGACGAAAATGTCAATCTTTCCGCCTGTGTCTTTCCATATTTCTCGCCCTGTGGTTCGCCTGTGTATTTCGGGGTTTGCTAGGTTTTCAAATTGGCTTGGTATAAATGAATTGGATATGGATCCAGCCAATTCAATTGCTTTTGCTATTGCACCTTTCATTCCATATTTTCCATCAGTCAATACAAGTTCCGCACCATAGCATTGCAATAGTTTTCGCCTTTCAATGCTCATGGTCTCGGGCATTGTCAAAATTATTCGATTGCCCCATGTCGCACTAATAAAAGCAAGTCCTATTCCTGTGTTTCCGCTTGTAGGTTCGATGATAACTGTGCTTTCGTCAATTAAACCTTGTTCCTTTGCCTTTGACAACATGGCAAATGCTATTCGATCTTTGACACTTCCAGCGGGATTAAAGTATTCAAGCTTTGCAATAACCTTTGCACCAAGCTGGTTCTTGCGATTAAAATTGACAAGTTCCAAAAGCGGTGTGTTTCCAATCAATTCAGTTATATTTTTATGAATTTTCATAATTTCTCCTTAATATATTTCCATCATGGATATTGAACAAATGTATAATTCCTATACTGTAAAAAAACTGTAACCCTGCAATTTTGCATTTGGTTACAGTTCGCCTATCTGTTATAAAGTGATTATTTTATTTGCACACAATACAACAGATTGCACCTTTTCCAAATGCAATAGTTGTACAGCAACATACAGTTTTCCTTGTAAAATTATCCATGACTATTCATAGTATATGCGTGCGATATATTTTTGTCAAGAATATAAATCCTCAATTATATTTTGACCTTTACAAGGTGTCCAACAACTGTTCATTGTGAAAACCCCCTTTTTAAAAGCTATGATAGGCTTTACTTAACTATGTTCTAATTGCAGTGCGGAAAAAGGTGTGATACACTAGGTTATGAAAATACCTTTAGTTGCCGTTGTAGGACGTCCTAATGTTGGTAAGAGCACCTTTTTTAATACTCTTGTAGGCAAAAGAAAGAGTATTGTATCTGAAGAGAGTGGGGTCACACGTGACAGAATCATTGATAATGTCGAATGGGCGGGGCGTACATTTTCGCTTGTAGATACCGGTGGTCTGGATTTTGATGTGGCAAACCAATGGAACGAACATATTCGAGAACAAGTAGATATAGCAATTGCACATGCAGATGTAGTGGTTTTTTTGACAAGTGGTGAGGATGGCGTGCATCCACACGATGTCGACATTGCGAATATTCTCAGACGTACAAAGAAAAATATTATTTTGGCGGTAAATAAATTAGATAATGCAGAACGCGAGGCAATGATGTACGAGTTTTTTAATCTGGATATTGGCCAACCATTTGGCATAAGTTGCACTCAACGGCGAGGGCTTGGTGATTTGCTTGATGAAATTGTTAAGCACTTCCCTGTCATTACAAAAAAAGCGGTCGATGAATTTTATGATAATGATGAAGATGAAGAAATTTCCTCTGCACCTAGAATTGCTATTGTAGGTAAACCTAATGCAGGAAAATCTAGTATTGTTAATAAACTGCTTGGTACAAATAGAGTAATGGTAAGTGATATTGCAGGAACAACACGGGATACCGTTGATACCGGTTTTAGATATGAAGGAAAAGATTTTGTTCTAACAGACACGGCAGGTATCAGGCGTAAACGTAGTGTTGAAGTACAAACGATAGAGCACTACAGTGTGATTCGGGCACTTGCCACAATTAGGGACAGTGATGTTGTGGTACTTGTTGTGGATGCCACAGAAGGAACAACAGAACAAGATGTGCGGTTGCTTGGATACGCACATGAAAATGGCAAGCCAAGTGTTGTTGTTGTAAATAAGTGGGATTTGATTGAAAAAAACAGTTACACCATGCTTGATTTCACAAAAAAACTTAAACTTGATCTTGCATTCATGAGTTATTTCAAGGCAATTTATGTTTCGGCTTTGACTGGACAAAGGGTGGGCGAATTAATGAAAGCGGTTGAATTTGTTATTGATAAATCTAAAACTCGAATTACAACAGGCACTTTGAATAACCTAATTAACGGTTTTGTTGCATTAAATCCACCGCCTATGAGTGGTCATAAGAGGGCAAAAATTTTATATTCGACACAGATTGGAACCGCACCACCAACATTTGCATTGTTTGTTAATGATGCGGCAATTTTCAAATCACAATATCTAAGATATCTTGAAAACAGTTTAAGAAAATCGATTGATTTAACAGGAACGCCAATAAAGTTTGTGTTGCGAAATAGAAGTGAAAAAGTTTAAGTTAATTATGATATAATTAACTATGAGTTTAATCTATTTGATTCCTTTTTGCATTTTATTTTATTTTGTGGGTAATTTAAGCCCTGCAAAATTATTTGCAAAGTTAAATAAAAAAGATTTAAGTAAAGTTGGAAGTGGAAGTGCAGGAGCAACAAATACTTTGCGGGCATTCGGTGCAAAAGTCGCAATAATGGTGTTGGTGATTGATATTTTAAAGGGTGTCATACCTGCGTTAATTGGCATGTTTGTGTTTAGGGATTCGTATGTTGCGATGTTATCACTTGGCTTAGCGACCGTGATTGGACATTGTTTTCCCATTATTTCAAAATTCAAGGGCGGTAAAGGTGCGGCTACAATTGTTGGGGTTTTTTTGGTGGTATCCCCTATTGTGACTGCGGTTGCTTTTACAGTTGGATTTATTACACACTGTGTTTTAAAACAACAATCTATCGCAAGTATCGGTTTTGTTGCGGTTGTTGTAATTTACGAACTTGTTAATATTAATTCTCAAGTAAATTCCATAAACCAAGCGGCAGTGGCAAGCGGATTATTTATTGCAGTTTTTGCTCTTGTGCTTTTCACACATAGAAGCAATATGACGGCGTTGTTTGGAGGAACCGAGAAGCGAGTAAGCATAATTGATAAACTTGTTGATAAGATTAAAGCAAAAAAGAAAATAAAATAATGAAAAGTTTCTATTCCTATTGATTTTTGTTGACGATAAGTTTGAATTGTGATACTATGTAATGTTGCTAGTTGTCTAGTTTTTTAGTTACACCAAGTTCTTTCGGTGTAACACATGCTCTTTGGGTCCATAGCTCAGTTGGTCAGAGCAACCGGCTCATAACCGGTTGGTCGCAGGTTCAAGTCCTGCTGGACCCACCAAACACACTTAAATGCTTATGGCAAATTTTTTATATATACTTTCAAAAAATGCAATAAGGGTATTGTATATTATATAGAAATGTTTTATACTTTACTATGGCAGATTCGGTAATGCAAAAATTTATAGATGCGGCAACCGCATTAAAGCAAGTAGAGGAGAAACATTCTCAAGCTATTGCTATTATTGAATATGCAAACCGTGAGTTCAATTCTGAGAAAAATAAAATAGCGGAAAAATTGCTTGTAAGCCAGAAAGATTGGCATACCCCGAGTGTTAAAGTTTTACAACCGAATTACGCGAAGCAAAGCAATATTATGATAATCGTATGAAACAACATAAGAGACTTGTTGACCCCTATGTCAGAGAATATACTGAAGCAAAGCAAAATTTTTTGCAGGCTTATTTTCATTGCAAAGATGCGAAAATGCTTTCTCAAGTTCCCTATTTTGACTTTATGGTTAAACCCTCGCCCTACCCAGAGCGTCATGAGGAGTATTTAGAAGAAGAAAACTTGTATTTGAAAGAAGAGCAATATAAAGATGAAAGAATAAAGCGGGAACAAATTGAAGCCAGCCGCAGAGAACAAGAAATATTAAAGGAACTTAAAAGTTTAGAAGATAACTTTATAAACTTGCTTGAAAAACTTGAAAAGAAAAAATCAGAGCAAGAAAATTTAAATCAAAAAGTTTCATTACAAGAAAAACAACTTGAACAAGAAAGGAAAAAACACGACAAGCGAGTACACTATATTTTGGCAGAACAAGAAAGAATAGCACAGGAAAAAGTAAAGCAAAAGAGAGTTAAGAGTGAAATAGGATTTGAAAGAGAAAAGTTAGAACAAGAAATTATAAATTTACAAAATGGATTGGAGAAAAGCAAATTAGAACTTGATGAGTTAATTAATGAATCTGTAAAAATTGATAATATCAAACTTGAGATAGCACAAAAAAAAGATGAATTTCGATTTGAACAAGAAGCTTTTGAACGGGAAAAAAGAGAACGGAAAAATCTAGAACAAGAGATTGCGTTTGAGAATCAAAGATTTAAAGATCTTGTATCAGAGCACGAAAGGATACGTCAGGCAATTGAAGCAGAAGAACGTGAAGAACTTTATTGGTATAATAAATGGGCAAGTCAAGAAAGAGCAAAAGAGCAAAAAGAATATGAAAATTATGATGCCAAGAGAATTGAAAGAGATCCATGGGGCGATGATTATTCAGATTTCGATGTCTATAAAGAATGGGCGGAAAACCATGATTTAAAAATTCTTGAACAAAAATCCAGAGAATATACATTAAGCAAATTAAATGAAAAAGAAAATGAAAAGTGGGATGAAATCTATACCACTGAAAATGGCGATAAATATTTTATACGATACAAAGAATATAGCGAACCTGGTTATTATTGGACAAAATTTTGGAGTGAAGTAATAATATACGGTCCAGATAGACAATATACTGTTCCTGATTTTGTGATTAAAGAGAAACTTGGAAATCCGGATGATTCAACAAATAATGACGAATTGCGTAAGGCATTAATCTTAATGGCAATATCAAAAATTGAGAAAATTATTGATGATAGAAAAACATTAGGAACAGAACAAGAATTAATAAATCGGTTTTGGGAAGAGAATAGAGAAATTGAGTATTGACATTGCTAGGTAGGTTTGGTATAATGGTTATGTACAACAAACTATTTCAATTTTAGAGAGGAATGAGTTTTATGTCAAAAATCGTAGAAGATTTCCAAGGTAAATTTGATGAAATCGATGCACAAGCAAAGGAGGTAGCGGAAGCAAGGCAGGAGCTCTCGAATGAAGTTATTGCGGGAATAAAGCAATTAATTACAGAATATCATGAGAAATATTTTGAGGCACAATGTTTTGATAGTACTTTACTTGATAATACTGTAAAGGAATTAGATAGCCTTTTAGACATGGTCAAGTCATTGTATTACCACCACAATGAATATCATTCTATACCATCTCACAGTCAATTGACTGAGAAGTACAAGGATCCATTTATAAAAGCCGCAAATAATTTTAGACTTGCAAGTAATGGTTTTCGAGTTCTGTTATCAGATGAAGAGTGTGATAACTGCGGCAACTGTTATTAAAGCAAACACTACCCCACATCAAAAAGGAGGGCAACACGCCCTTCTTTTGTGATAATCTAGGAACTATCGCTAAATTTCTTGTACTAGGATCTCGGCTTAAACGCACCTTTAGGTGCTTTTGTTCTGCTCTAGGAATTATACTCTATGGACATTTGCGTGCTTTTTGTTCTTTATTCGCGTTCAAAGATTGCGGTTGAACCGATGCCTGGAAAAAATTCAAGTGTCATATGAAGTCTGTCATCAATAATTTGCACGGCAAAAGTTTGTCCAGCAAGTTCAGATAACATAAACTCTGCAAAAAGATCAAGTTGAACACCATTAACAAGAGCCCAATCACCACCCGGATCCATCAGCATCATTGTTAAAAGTGTGCCTTGAAAGGTATGGTCATTTGCAAAAATTATGTAATCATCTTGGTAAAGATACCAATTCTCATGACCAGATTCAATTGGCCCACCAATGAATGGTTCAAAGCGAACAAGGTTCCATCTGCCTACAAGTTCAGATTCTTCGATTGGGTTACCTGTGGATGGCCCACTTGGACCGGATTCTGGAGGCGTGGATGTATGTGAAAATATGAATTCAACAATGTCGTCTGCGGGATCACTTGCACCGGCAATTGGTGCATTAAATGAAGTTATATCAGAAAAAGACATTTCAAGAATGATTGTACCTCCACGAAAATATAATGCCATACCATCTTGACTTTCATCTCCGCCGAATGAAATTCTGCCATTACGTGCAACAGTGTAACGATCCATTTCGCCACCGATTCCGATTTGCCTTCCCTGCACAATCATCGGTTCTGCCTCAAGAATACCTATCATAATCGTGATTGCAAATGCATCAATGGGATCGAGACCTTCTTCAATTAGGATCAAATTCGTCTATACCAATTGCATAACCTCTTTCATTATCAAGTGTAAGCCTGATTTGCGAAAGTGCGTATGTACCAGAAGGAATTCGGCGACCACCAAACCAATTAAAGTCAAGTGCAAAGTACAGGCTTGTCATAATAATTGCGGCGAACAAGGTCAACCCCAAAATCAAGGAGAGAGCACGTTTACCTCCACTCATAATAAAAGGCCTCCTTATGTTTTCTTAATCATTACTTGGCATATCAACAGATGTAAAATGAAGTGTTGGACGATCTGCAGTTGGAATTTGTTTAAGAACAAGGTTGGTGTGTTCATGTGTCATTGTCATAACAAGGTTTTCTGAATTGTGTGTATTTATTGTCCAACGCTCGAGAATTATACGGTCACCTAGGGCAATTGCATCCCCTGCACCTGTTGCAGATTCTGGACGTACATCCGCCTCAACCGCTATTCTATAGATTTCCAAGGTGTTTCCTGTTCTGTCCCACATTACCGTTTCTGTTGTTCCTCCGATATCCCTTGTGAACTGGCGTCCATCGTCAGATGAATTACGGAATATAATTTGTGTTTCTGTGAATGCAGGGTTTGGAATAGGTGCACCTACGTCTGTGCCTGAGACATGGCCTGGCTGGTCTGCTTCTGGGTTTGGAATCGTTGCGGTTATCGTATTCCCACCCGATACAATTCTTTCAAGCTCCCACGCGGTGTTATTAAGTGATGGTGTTCCACTTAGTAAAATTACCGTTACAATTACCGCGGCCGCAATGAGCAATATTGCTATACTTCCGACAAGAACATTTCTTTTCATTTTATCCACTTTTACTCCCTTCTAATTAGATTTAATAACTAGATATAGATTAGTGGATATAGTGTACGTCTGTCAAGTGATTTTTATCACATAAACGCCGAATAATGTAGAACTTTAGGTTAAATCAAAATTGAGAACAAAAGCACCATACGGTGCGCTCCAGTCGAGATCCTAGTACAAATGATTGAAGCGATAATTCCTAGACTGGAACAAAAACACCTAACAGTGCGTTTAAGCCGAGATCCTAGTTCAATTGATTGAAGTGATAATTCCTAGACTGTAAATATAACCAACATTCCCTGTTGGCCGTTTGTGTTGGTAACTTCGTGCACTTAACCCAATTCGACAAACGTTGTTTTGGGTAACAGAATTTCTTGGCTGTGCAACGTTTCTGTTCATAAAGTCTAGATAAAAACGAAAACGTTCGGTGAGGCTTGTGCCATAACCATAGTTTCTTCTTGGTGCGTCAATACAAGGCACATTAATACCTCTGTCAATTGAAATACGTTCAAGACCATGAAGAAATTCGTGAATCAATGTGCGTTCTGGGAAAAATGCCCTTTCATGCCATGTACAATTACGTGATTGCGAGAAAATCACCTGTGACCAATGAATGTTATCAAGAACACCTGTATAAAGCCCTGCCCATGAGGTTGGGACACTTTGAGATGCGTGAGAGCACGCGGTACGCATAAATGCCATGACATGGTTAAACTGAGAAAGATCTACATAACTTTGAACCAGACTTCGAAGTTCGATTGAACGTGGAGCGTAACCGACGCCGCCCATTGTTGTGGTAATCGCACGCATTTCTGTTAATGGCGTTTCAATAACTATTGTTGTAACATTAGCCACCATTTGTCCGCCTGACATCACGTTAAGGCTTCTTTCAAGATCTCTGAATCTTTGTTTTGCAATATTGATGTCTCTGTCATTCATCTTAATGTTTACGTTTCTACGGACTCGGTTTACGGTCACATCTACATCAATTTCACGTATCACCACACCAAGGATATTCCAATTGTTATCCAAGTTGTATTCTGGACCTTTGACCCTTATGTTTTGGAATTTTGTAATGCCATATGTTGGAAGATTTTGTGTACCATGATTAAGTGTAAATGTTATGCCAGTCAGTTGACCACTTGGAAACGCTATTGATAATGTTTGCCATCCATTTACATTTCGATTAATACTGGTTCTGGCAAGCGTTTGTCGTGTTCTGTTATGAATAATTGAGATTGATATATTGCCACTTGTTGATGTTGTATATACGTCTGCAAAAAAATAGTAGCGTTGATTTTGCAATAATACAAAACGTTTGTCGAATGAGGCACTTGTAAGAGTGTATGATTGAATTTTAAGTAAATCTTCACTTTGTGTAAATTCTGCATACTCAAACAACTGTGACTTTTGCCAATAATCATTATGACATGGCAATTCGCATGATTCAGGGATTATTATATTATCAAAATCAATTGCGGCAAGTGCACGAGATGGAAGCGAACCCAACAAAAATACAACACCAAGTGAGGCTACAAGCATACACATTGAAAGTGCAATAAACATTTTGAATTTGATATAAGTTTTTTTCATTTACGTTTCCCCCTCTTAAGATTGCAATTTTTAATAGATTTTAACTATGTACATTATATCAAATTTCAAGACAAAAGTCAAGAGTTTACAAAAAAATCCTTTATTCAAGGATTTCTTTTGTAATTACTGGGGTGGATGATGGGTCTCGAACCCACGACCTTCGGAACCACAACCCGACGCTCTAACCAACTGAGCTACACCCACCACGAGACAAACCAACAGAAACATTATAAGGTTTTCAAAAGTTATTGTCAAGAAGAAAATCATGACAATTCCTAGATAGAAATACTTTTTAGAGCCAATAAAACAAGGTGAAATAATAAAAACACCTCATTCAAGAATGTAAAGCTATAAAATTACGCAACGTTAATTGATGCCAATTTTTTCGCAAGACGAGCTTTTTGCCTGGAAGCTTTGTTCTTGTGGATAACGCCATCGGTGGCGGCACTGTCGAGAAGACCCGAGCATGTTTTTAAAAGTTCGGTTGCATTGTCCACTTCTTTTGCGATAACAGACGCCTCGAATTTTTTAAGGAATGTTTTAATTTCACTTTTAACCGCAGTGTTTTGAACACGTTTCTTTTCCGCTACGTTAATACGCTTTTTTGCACTTTTGATGTTTGCCATAAGTATCATTCTATCACAAAATTTTGAGGTATGCAAGTAGTTTTTATCGGACAAACTAGGCATATATGAAAAAGATTAGTGATTTAGCGGTAGAGTTATGCGAAGACCTTGATAAAAGCGAATCGGGTTTCAGTTTTGATGTGGAAAATTTTGAGAATGGGGTTAAAAAACACATTACACACATTAAATCAGAGATGGCGGCAAAAGATATAGGCAAGCCCATAGGCATTTATGCAAATATAGAGGTTTGCAACTTTCATTCTTTAGTTTCTAGCAAAGATAACAAACTTAAAGCATTACAAAATATCTTATCCGATACAATCATCAAATTTATTAGAGACAGCAAAGTACCATTCCGCAAATTACTTGTGGTAGGTCTTGGAAATTCTAGATTTGTTGCAGACAGTCTTGGACCTAAAACATGTGAAATGTTAAACGGAGACAAGTATTTGGCAACTTTTGCGGCAGGTGTTGCAGGCGTCACAGGAATTGAAAGTGTAATTGCAATAAAAGCAATTTCAAAAGCAACCTCGCCAAGTCATGTTTTGGTTATTGACAGTCTGTGTTGCCATGAAAAAGAACGTCTTGGCAATAATTTCCAGATTTCAAATGCCGGAATAAGTCCTGGAAGTGGTGTTGGCCGTGATAACAAAAAAATTAACCAAAGTTTTTTGGGTGTGCCGGTTATCGCACTTGGCGTTCCACTTGTTATTTATCTGCCAAGCCTTCATTATGTTGTGCCAAAAATGGTCGATTTAATTGTAGAGAGATGTGTGCAAGTTATTGTTGGGGCTGTTAATGATTTACAAAAATCAAGTCTATGGCTTGAAATTAATCGTTATCAATAAGTGTATTAAGTATTGCTTCGTAGACAAGTGGAGCCTTTTCTTTCCATTTTGCGGCCGCCCTTGTTGCATTTTGTCTTGAACCTGTTTTGAGACGAATTTCGAGAAGATTTTCGGTAGACTGTTCTTTTATACGAAGTAGTATCATATATGTTCCATCGCTATTTTTATAATAATCATAAATATATTCTTGACTTCGTTTAAGCCGACCACGATTTTCTTTTGCATAGTCAGTGATTTCTTCCCTTATTGAGGCAGGAATTTTTGTATAAAAGTGACTCAGTGCCCCTCTTCCCTGTGGAGTTAAATGATAGAGCAGATCACTGCCATTTCTTGTACGGTGAACAAAGCGAGATTCATTAAGTTGATACAATACTTCTCTGAAATCAATGTATGAAAGCCAAGATGGATTGATTACTATGGTTTCAGATAAACTTTGCTCGGTCAAAGGTATTTCCATTTTTTCAAATATAAAAAGCAAAATAAGTTTTTTTGCAAGATCATCGGCATGAAAATCTGTGTTACGATCCTCGGGTTTAAAATTGGCTATTGTTGATCTTTGTTGCATAGCATAATTGTATCATATATTTTAAAGGTTGACAATTACCTAATAATTGCATATACTTAATATATTCTTTTAATATTCTATTTTAATTCATTTATCTTAATTTTAGAGAGGAAGAAATAACAATGAGTATTAAAGTCACCACAAGTGGACGTAAATTGACAAAACGTGAATTTGAAGAATCCGTTGGGTTTCTGTGTCCTAAAGCTACTCAGGATGCATATTATGTAAACTTTGTAACTGGAAGTGAAAAGTTACATCTTAAAGATCAAGAAATGAATTTGTCGACATTTCTTGGATACATTCATGCAAACTGGGATGACGGAGAAACATACTATGTTTTTCTGAATTTAGACCAAGACTATGTGGATAAATTTACTCTCGATACATTTTCCAGAGAAAAGTTATCCTGACCAACAAAAAAAGAATAGCTTGAGGCTATTCTTTTTTTGGTTTAAATTTAATCTACTTTGCAAGTTTTGCAAGAAGAGATTTGTTATCAGCAAGTTTTTTTCTTTCTTCATCAACAAGTTGCTTTGGGGCACGAGCAATAAAACCTTGGTTAGATAATACTTTTTCACCGCGTTCAATTTCTTTTTGCAATGTTACAATTTGTTTTTCACGATAAGTATTTGCCAGACGTTCAATTTCACTTGGGTTTTCACTTAGCCTGCCTGCATCTTTTTTTTGCAGTTTAAGTTCACTTAAAAGTTCTATAATTTTATCAAATTCTTTTTTTTCTTTTGGATATGTTTTATTCCAAGTATTCTTTGACTTTGCGTTTGGCCACTCTTCGGTTGCCAACATCTCCCCTCTTTTCAAGATATTACAAAAAATTTCTTCGGTTATAAACGGCATAATTGGATGAAGAAGTTTCAAAAAATTTATTATAACATGATGAGTAATTGAAAGTGACGTAACTTTGTCGGAAACGGTTTTAATTGCCTCGAGATAAAAATCACAAAAATCATACCAAAAAAATGATTGAAGTTCATTTGCTATTATCCCAAGGTCATATTTTTCGTATTTTTTTGTTACCGATTTTATTAGGTTATTAAGTTTTGTTAAAATCCATTTGTCAGGAATACTTAGTCTTTTGCTTTCAGGCGAGTTTACTCCCACACAAGAAACTGTTTCTTTCGTAATAATATAAAACTTCACCGCATTCCAAATTTTGTTAATAAAGTTTCTTGCAAGCGTTGCTTTTTCAATACTGTATCTTGGGTCTCTATCTAGTTTTGTGCCAGAAATTATAGAAAATCTTAGTGCATCTGCACCGAATTCTTCTATTGCATCCAAGGGATCTATGCCATTACCCAAACTCTTAGACATCTTTTTACCATGAATATCTCTTACAAGTCCATGAAAAATAAGAGTATCAAACGGCAGTTTATCAGTATATTCAAGCCCAGAAAAAACCATGCGAATTGCCCAAAAGAACAGAATATCATATCCCATGACCATAACATTGGTTGGATAAAAATATTCAAAGTCTGGGGTTTTATCTGGCCAACCAAGTGTACAAAATGGCCAAAGTGCAGATGAAAACCAAGTATCAAGCACATCTGTTTCACCATCAAGCGGTATTTTATGACCACTTGTAATCTGGCGAGATATACACCAATCCCGAATATTATTTAACCAATGCAGATAAATTTTTTCAAATTTTTTAGGAACAATAGAAAGACCATTATTCAAAGATTCTTTTGCACGTTTTGCAAGTTCTTCCATCTTTACGAACCATTGATTGGAAAGCGTAGGCTCTACGACGGTCTTGCAACGATAGCAAACCGCCAAAGTACTTGTATGCTTTTTCCTGCCTTTAATGAAACCTGCGTTATCAAGCTGTTTAACAACATCTTCTCTATTCTGTAATTCTATTTTGTCGACAGGTAAATTATGTTTTTTTGCAAGTTCAAAGTCTGTGTGTGAATGAGCCGGTGTAATTTGCAAACAACCTGTTCCAAATTTTATGTCTACGTGATCATCGGCAATAATTGGTATGGTTTTGTTTGTAAGAGGGATGAATACCCTTTGACCTATAAGATTGTTGTATCTTGTGTCACTAGGATTAACCGCAATTGCCGCATCTGCAAATACAACTTCTGGACGAACGGTTGCAATTACAAGTCCTTCAGATAAAGAAGATTGTGACGTGTCCACAAAAGGAAATAGGATGTTGTAAAGTACTTGTTCTTTATCTTCGTGTTCAAT
>WRAD01000008.1 GCA_009780375.1 Bacillota bacterium | reverse complement strand
TTTAAGTGATGGCGGACCGATGCTTGAATTCTTTGATCAGATAGGAGGAATAGTAGGATTTGATACAATTTTTGCATGGGCAAGACAAGGAGATGAGGTTGTGAGGAGTGAGCTTATTAGAGTAGCGAGATTGCATAACATAAGTGTTCCTGCGGGGTTACAGGCAGAGTTAGTTAATGACGAGTTTATGCCTTATTTTGATGTAAGTATGCCACAAGTCGGTGTGAGGACGGGAGCGATTTTTAGAAATAATGTAGGATTGTCGGCAGCACAAACAATGGCAAATTTAGAAGCATGGGGTTTGCTTCAGCCGCATATTTTTCCAGAGATTGAGGCAGGGCAGATATTTGGAATGACACAGAGTGGGAGTATTATGGTTGAGGGTAATTGGCCGGATTTTGATGTGTGGACAGGTTCAATGCCGCAAGCAGGGGTTTCGGGTCAGGAAGAGGCAGTGCGAGTTCAGTAGAGTGGGTTGTTAGATTGGTTTGTGGCGGGGTAGGTTTTTGGGGCGGGGGTAGATTGGGTTTGTTTGTTTTGTTTTTTGGATAATGATAAGAGACCTTGGTTCATTACCGAGGTTTTTTTCTGTTATATTTATAATTTGACCGCCGAGAATTTGTAATGCGGTTTGGGATTCTTTGATTTCATCGTGAACACGAGAGCCTTTGAATGCGAGAAACTTTCCACCGATTTTTAGAAAAGGAAGTGCATATTCGAGCAGTGTAGGAAGTGGTGCCAATGCACGTGCGGTTATAATATCGAAAACATCTTTTTTTGTGTGGCAGGAGTGTGTTGTTTGTGGTTTAAAGTCTTCTAGGCGGGTGTGTATTGCGATGGCATCGTTCAGGTTGAGTTTTGTTATTGTGTTGTTTAGAAATGTAATTTTTTTGTTGACACTGTCAACCATTGTTAGGTTTATTTGTGGAAAGCAGAGTTTAAGTGGAATTGCAGGACAACCGCCACCAGAGCCAATGTCGAGTACGTTGATTTGGGAATCGGAAGTTAGGTAGGGTGTTATTTCTTTGTTGAAGAGGAGACTGTCCTCTATATTATATTTGAGGCTTTGTTCGAGTGTTCTGTGGGCGGTGAGGTTTGTGATTTTATTATGTTCAACAAGAAGATTGTTATATAATTCCAGTTGCTTTGCAAGTTCAGGATTTTGAAAAATATTCATGGTTGCAGTTTATCACAAAAAACAGTTTGGTTGAAATAGCAGATATGATATTATTTAGATAATGGCAGGGGGAAGAAATGCACCTGATGGACAGAGGCCAAAGGGATGGAACAAGGGTGATATGGTTACCATTGAATTTATTGAAAAAGTTTGGGCGATGTGTTATCGGATACCTAAGCTTCGTCCTAAGATGAATCAGATAAATACAAAGGTTCAAACCAAACTTGCGGTTATCACATATGGAATAATTTACATAATTGTGCCTTGGAAGCCGCATTTTGTGGTTAATACAATTGGTGCACTTTTAGAAGTTGCGAATGATCCACTTATTAATGCTTTTTTAAATATACGCTTGAAATTGAATGTTGCGTTAATGTTTCCGCCTATACAATGGAAGTTAAGGGCATTTAGGGATTATGCGTATCCTTTTGTAGAGAAAATTATTAACGTTACCGGTGCGATTGATTCTATTAAGAATGCCGAAGAAGTTAAGGAAAATAAGAAGAAAGAGAAAAAAAAAGCAAAAGAGAGTTCGGTGAGTCTCAATGCAGATGGAAGCAAACCGAAACTTGGCATGGCCGCATTTACCGATGTGAATTTAAAGCAAGGTTTGCAAGACACGTATAAAAATGCGGAAAAGAAGGCAACAGAGCCATATAATACGATGAAAGGGCGTGTTGGTATGACACGTGATATGAGAAATTATTATAAGAACAATGCGGATAAGATTAATGAAATGAATGCGGCGAGAAGAAATCCTTTTATGAAAGATAGGGCAAAGCAATTGGAAAAAGAATTGCAGAGTGGTGCGATGAAAACACGCAAAGGTGCGTTTCAAAATTTTTCAGACAGTGATAAATTGAGTTTTAGAGATGCAAGGACAGATTCGGGGCGAAGTGGAAGTAAATACGATAGATATGCAGGTGATAAGAATCGAGGTGGTCAAAGCGGCGATCAGGAGTATGGCAATGAAGGTATAGATTCTGGTATAGTTGATGAATTAAATAGTTTCAATGTTGACGATGCTTTTAATCAATTTGATGATGAATTTGACGGTAATGAGTTTAGTGATCACATGATAAACAATATGTTTGACGAGGATGATGCGAATCCTGTTATATAATTTGCGGTTTGTCTTGAAATTGGTAATGTTCCTGTGATAGTCAGGATTAATTTGTCAAAATAAACTTGACGAGATAAAAACGGTGAGGTATTTTGTAGTTAAGGACATCTTGGAAGACTTTATTATGTTTATTGGGGGAGATGTCTTGTTTATATAGATATAGTATTTATACAATAAAATTTTGAACTTTGCTTGTATTGTTGGTAGAATTCTTGAAGGAGTTAAGATATGAAAAGAACCACAAAAAAGTGGATTATTATTTCGGTTGCAATTGCTTTGCCTGTGATTTTAATTGCGGCGATTGTGCCGGTCGCGGTAAGACCTGGACGGGTTTCTTTGATGCCTGCCCCTGCGGTTATTAGATTTTGGAGTGCGGATCAAGAAATTGCTTTGCCTGCGGTGCGTGGTGGTGGAATTACCAATGTTTCGTGGTCAATAATTTCCGAGACAGGATTTGATGCGGATGATGAGATGGTACCTGCAATGATTTTACTTGATGACAGTGGCACAGAGGGGAGATTTGTATCACTTTTGGCAGAGGGAGACTATTTTGTTACTTTGCCTTTTGCCGATGATGTAGAGCGTGCGGTTGTAGAGTTCAATGCACGTGTAAGCCATAGAGGAAGGGTTTCTAATCTTGTTTATAGGTTGACAATAGAAGACCCGAGGGAAGATACATTTAGAAGATTATTTTCAAGTAACCAGACAGGGCGAAATGCATATCGTATTCAAGGTATTGGCAACCAACGTGTGTTTGGGCTTTGGGATGTTGCGGAGTCTGGGCGTCGTGATTCGGCAATTGTTGGGCGAACGAATATGCTTGATGAAGGTATATACAGGAATTATGAATTATCGGGCGATGTTATGGACTTGGCGTGGAGGTATCGTGGGGATGTTGATCTTAGGATAGAACTTGTTGGTGGGGCATTGGCACCCGCAGACCGATACATGGTTGTTAATGTACAGAGTGGTGATATTGGTGCACGTACATATGTGCAGGATGATGTCATGAGGATAAGTGTTGAGCTTAATCCTTATACAGGGCAATACAGTCGTGTTAAGGTGCAGTTTTTAGGTGAAGGGGTGAGAACCGTTAGAGTTAGTGGAAGACCGAGTGCCGATTTGGCGGTGGGTTTTCCAAACAATACTCCGTTTTATTCTTTTACATACAATGTTGTTGATGCGATTAATGCGTGGAGTATTGAAGAACTTAAACTTGTTGAAATGAATGCGAGGCTTGATTACATTTTGAATGGAGTTTATGTTGATGGTTATGGGTATGTTATTAACCCACTTGGCACACTGTCGCTTCATAGGCAATTTGTGGAGGCGAATGTTATGCTCAATGGTTCGCTTAATGGATTTTTCTATTGGGATTCTGTGGATTCTGACGATGACCAGTGGAGATTGAACAGTAGTCGTTTCAGAGCAGAAACAACACGTCGTTTTGTGAATGCAAATACCGGAGAAGAGGCGGTTAATCCGCCTGCAAGGGCAACAAGTCACTTTTTTAGAGAATTTGCCAGATGGGCACCATCATTTCGTTACAGGGATATTGTTGTTAGGGCGGATATTGAAACACATGACGAGGCAACATGGTTTTTTGGAAATGTATTTGGTAACGGATTCAGGCTTGATGCGACCGCATATGCAAACAGTTATCATCAAACATACAGAAACACACATGGTACAAGTTTTGCGTCTAATGGAATGGAGAGACTTCCCTTTAGGGCGGGACAAGGTTGGGGAGAGCATTTTGCGTTTTATATGCTTTCAAATGATAGTGTTATGTGTAATATTACTTTGACAGGTATGAATATTGACAATGATGGGGCGCCTGTTCGTTTGACCGATTACGCATGGTATGGGGTTTTAGGAACAAGTGCACTTGGCGGACGATTGCAAAATTTTCAGGTTGGCAATATGCATGTCGGTGGTGAATTCTTGCCACATCGATACGTTGCAGGTATAACAGTTCAAAACAGTATTTTAGAAAAAGGCGTTATTTTGTTTGGAGTTGCTTATGCGCCGAGTTTTGAAAGACCTGTGACCATTGATAATAGCGTGCTTCGTTATGCAGGGTTCACCGCGGTATTTGGCAGAGGGTTTTCTAACTTGAGTGGTGGGAATCCTGCGACCGATTCTGGGTTTGGTTTTGAAAATGCGTGGGAAGTGCGTCGTAATAATCAAATGGGAGAGGTGTCAGGTCGCCCAGAGATGAACCAAGCGTTTTGGGGTGACAGAGTTGCAGTTGGTGATAGGCCAGCGACATTGCCAAATTCAAATATCTCTGTCGAAGCGGTTCCAGGAGTGTATCAACGTTTTGGTAACTTTATTTTGTTGCGTGATTTGTTCATTTATGAAGTTACCACCGTGCCGATTGTTATTGATGATAATGAGGCGGGTACGTATGTAATTTTTGAGGGCGAGAATAACAAATATTATACGTGGCTTCGTTTGACGGATCTTGTGTTTCCTAACTTTAAATTTCCTATGCTTCCGTTTTGGGATGAATCGCCTGTGCATGGTGTAACAAGATTGGCACAAAGGATTGTTGCGCCTATTTTGGCGGAGAATGAAAGGTTGGGGGTGACTATTCGTGAGCGTACAACCCATCTTATGAATTTGCCGTTGATATCACTTGGGACATCTGGAGGGAATGCGTGGTGTCTTGATAATGTGAATTGGGTGGAAAGCAGTATCGGGGGAGAATACCCAGATGCGGATACTTTTGAAATCTTGAATGTTGTGCTTGGGCTTGAAGATATTACACTTGATATGTTCTTTTTGATGCCTCCTAGACAAATCAATGTTTATCAAGAGACAGATGCAGGCGTTACAGGATTTGGGCATAGTGGATTTGTTACACTTTACCAGCAGCGCAGGATTTTGGATGGATATAATGGCGGGATAGCAGGACTTATCAATGCTATGCGGGCAAGTTCGGAATTTTATTGGGCGTTTGATGTAATTGCAGGCGAGTGGAGATTTGTGCAAAGATAATTTAGGCGGTTGTTTCGTTTATTACTACTTCTCCACAAAGAATGTCATTATAGGAATATGAGAGGGAGTCTATGGCTCCTTCTTTTTTTGATAGTCTTACCACAAATACACGTGGGAATGCACTTTGAACAATACCATCATAGTGTTTGTATTGTTTTCGACCGCGGCACACAGTCATGCTTATATTTCGGCCTACCATTTCGTCTATTTTTTGTCGGATTGTATCAATGCTTGGGCCTGTTGGTTTCTTCATTTATTGATTATTGTCAAATACGGATTTGTTTAATCGGTGTCATATTTAAAACTTGTATCTAATAAGAATGGAATAACTTATAGGATAGGGGAGGAGAATTATGTTCGAAGTGGTGTATGGCACAAAAGGTATGCGTAACCTTGAACAGTTGACAAAGACACAGATAAAGGTTGATGCAAGGCTTGATTTAAAAGTTGGTGTTAAAAAGATTTTGGAGGCGAGTTCAAGATGTTATTTGGGTGAAATGGAGAGGACGGAAACCGAGGTCAGGGTTTCTGGGCGTGTGGTGACGCGTGTTATTTACATTGATGAGACCGACAGTTTTAACAGTGAAGAGCGTCATGATAATTTCTCTGAACGCTTGATATTAAAAGACGGTGTGAATGCGTCTTCGCTTAGTCCTGTTGCCCATGTTATTGACACAAGACTTGTTGATAATTCTAATCCAAGTGCGGTTGAGGTTCAAAACATTGTTGATGTTACGTTGCTTGGACTTGTGGCAAGTGAGATTAAATTTGTTACGGATCTTAGTGGTGATGTTGAATGCAAGCGAGATAGGGTTGCGGTTACCACTTTTGGCGACATGATAAACACACGCTTTGAAGTTGAGGAAGTTGTTGATATTGACAGGGCGTGTGTTGGAATCTTGGGAAGTGATGTTTCTGCAAGCCTTCGAGACATTGTTGTTGGAGAGGGGAAGATTACACTTAAAGGTGTTGTGAGTGCGAATATTGTAGGTGTTCGCAGTGGTGAGAGTACGCATATTTATAACGATGTTGTCGAGTTTGATTTTTCAAAAACAATTACAAGTAAGATTATTGGACTTGAGGATATGGTTACCGGAACACTTATGGTGTCTAATGTTGGTGTTAGAATTGAAAACAAGGAAAGAGTGCAACTTGTGCTTACGGCGGAACTTGCTTTTATTGGGCATACTGTTGTTTCTGAGAATTTGGATATAGTTGCAGATGCGTTCAGTTTTACAAACTTGTTGAATTTTGGACAGATGGATGTGTCTGGTGTAAATGTGTTGCCTCAGGTAAATACACTTGTTGATGTTGAGGGGAATCTTACACTTGGGGAAAAATCTCCATATATTACAAAGATTATGTCTGTGGGGGCATCGAAGATTAACAGTATTAATCTTGTGCCGGCAAATGACAAGGTGACCGTTGAGGGTGTGTTACAAACACAGATTGTATACGAATGTGAAGAGAAGATAGTGCATACGCATTTGGCCGCCGTTCCGTTTTCTACCGTTGTTAAAATAGATGGATGCAGTACAAAACATACTATGCAGGCATATGCGAGTGTACAATTTTGTAAGGTTAAGGCTCGCCGTGGTAGGGAATTGCTTGTTGATGCACGGGTTTCGCTTAACTTGTCTGTTTCAAGTGCGGTGACATCTGTGTTGACGTCTGATGTTGTTGTGGGGGATGCGAAAATTACCGAAGAGGGAGCGATTATGATTTATACTGTTGCTCAGGCAGAGACACTGTGGGATGTTGCAAAGCGTATTTCATGCAGGACATCAGAGATTGTTGCACAAAATCCACATGTTGAAGGTGGGTTAAAGGCGGGGGATAAATTGTTTGTGTACAGGCAGCAGGTTGTGAATTTTTAAGAACAAAAGCACTGTAAGGTGCTTTTGTTCTTAGTATAGTTTCCAGACTTGGAAAAACTTGTTGACAAGAGTAGGAAATTCGTTATCATATAGGTATATCTTAAGGAGGAAATATAATGAAAACATGTTGTGCAAATATGAAAAAGTACATTGCCGAATGTTTTGGAACATTCTTGTTGGTGACAATAAGTTTGGGAACGGCGGTGTTTGCAGGGCCAGATGTGGGAATTCTTGGTGTGGCGGCGGCGTTTGGTATTGCACTTATGCTTTGTGTGGTTATAATTGGACCGATAAGTGGTTCGCATGTTAACCCTGCGGTATCTATTGCTATGGCATTGCGTAAGAAGCTTAGTTGGAAAGATTTTGGGTTTTATGTTCTTGCACAATTTATAGGTGCGTTGCTTGGTGGAACATTATTGTTTGTGATTACAAGAATTATGGGAGATACAGGTTCGGCTAATCTTGGATACAACTTCTTTAATGGTGACAACAGTTTATTTGACAGTGCAAGTACAGGTGTTGCGATTATTGGTGGGTTACTTGTTGAAATTATCTTCACATTTATCTTTATCTTTATTATCTTTGGCGTTACATCAAAATCACAAAACAAATGGGTTGCCCCAGTTGCGATTGGTTTTGCATTGATGGCGGTTCACCTTGTAACAATTCCATTGACAAACACAAGTGTTAACCCTGCAAGAAGTTTTGGTGTTGCGGTGTTTGGTGGACGCGTTGCACTTGAACAGATTTGGTTATTCCTTGTTGCGCCTATGGTTGGTGGTGTGCTTGCGGCGGTTGCGGCAAAGTTCTTTTTCAAAGAAGACAAAGAAGAAGCATCTGTGACAAAGGTTAAAGGTGAATAATACAAGGTTTATTATTTTAGAACTGTTGTTTAAAAAGCCCTAACGGGCTTTTTTCACAATCTAGGAACTATCGCTTCAATCATTTGCACTAGGATCTCGGCTTTAATGCACCGCTTGCGTGCTTTTGTTCCAAGTATCAAAAAAAGACTTGTCAGCATTTTTTGTTTGTGATATAATTATTTGTTCTTGTGAAAATGAGGACAGACCTAGGGAAATTAGCTCAGCTGGGAGAGCATTCGCCTTACAAGCGACAGGTCGGCGGTTCGAGCCCGTCATTTCCCACCAATGGATGAGGTTTTTACAACGATTAAATCACTGCAGGAGCAAATCAAAAAGAAAGATTACAAGCCAGAGTTGAAAGACAAATATTTCATGAAATTGTCAGAAGAAGTTGGTGAGTTGTCTCGTGCAATGCGGAAAGACTTACGACCGAAAAATGATGAAATCAAAGGAACAATTTTATAAGGAGGTAACTATGAAAAGCATGAAAATGCTTGGTCTGTTGAGTGTGTGCTTTGTTATGATTGGGTTTGGTGCATTTTTCTTGACGGCTTGTGGTGGCAATAATAACCCAGAGCCACCACCAAGTGATGTAATTCCGAGTGTGATTTCTGTTTCTATTGCACCTGTAACACATACATTAACAACTCTTGGATCAACGATTCAATTAACTGCAAATGTTATTGTTGTTGGTGGTGCAGAACAAACCGTTACATGGACATCGAGTAATTCTGCTGTTGCTACTGTTTCAAGTGCAGGTCTTGTTACTGCAATAAAAAACGGCGAAGTAACAATTACCGCAACGTCTACTGTGAATAATGCGCGTACAGGAATGGCAACCGTCACGGTGGATGCCTATGTACCAAGCGGTGGCAATGGAAATGGGCAGAATAATGATAATCCTATTCAACTTGTAACACCGATTATAAATTTTGGTGCGGATGGTTACTTGAACTGGCAAAGTTCTGTTCCTTATGCAACTTCTATACGTGTGACTGTTGGTGGCACAGAGGAATTTAATGGAGTGATTGCACCGAACAGATTAAACCTTGCAAATATATTAAGAGCAAGAGGGTCTGGTGACTGGATCATTACTGCTCAATTCTTGGGTAGTGAAAATGTTGTTAATTCCGCAACGGCAAACTTGGTTATAAGTGTTCGTCAATTTAGTCCTGTAATAGATCTGAGTATAAGCGGTGTAAACGACCAAACGTTGAATTGGCTAATAGACGGTGGCAATATGGTGCAAGTTCCATCAATAGGCAATGTAACACCACATTTTTACACAGTATATGTCAATGGTATTTCAAGAGGGACAACAAGCGATTTAAGTAGTGTTCAACAATTGAACTTGGTAACCGGAATCAGTCCATCCGTTCAATTTGGTGATATGTTGCGAATTCGTGCGCAAGAGAGAATTATTCCTAATTTTGCATTGCTGTTAGAATCTGCACAAAGCGAACAAATTGAACGAACAAGACAATTGGCAGACATCAACTGGTCAAGTTTCAATCAAAACCTATCCGTTATAAGTTGGGCAGAAGTTCCAAGTGCAGTTGGCTATCGCCTTTATTTCAGGAGGCAAGGTGCAAACGCATTTGCAACGATAATTGAGACAAACACTAATTCATTTGATTTGCGGCCATTGATGGATAGTTCACTTGACTATACGGCGGACTTTGAAAACTTTACATATCAAATTTTTATAAGAGCGCTTGCCGACACAGCAACAGGATCAGGTTGGAGAGATCCACAATTTTCAACAGGGCACTGGAATTTAATTCGTTTGCCGGTTCAATTGCCAAATCCGCAATTTTGGTTCAATATGAGGGGAACATATATAACATGGACATCATCCGCACTTGCAAACTATTACGAGGTTGAGATTTTGCAAGGAACAGTTACAGTAACGACAATTGCAACATTTACAACAACAGAGCAATATTTCGAGGCAACATCAATTGATTTAGGGGAACGAACAGGAACATTTAGATTGCGTGTTCGTGCTATTAGTGATAACGATATTGTTTTGAACTCAGGTTGGAGTGAAGCAACTTTTACTCGCTTGAATGCACCAACACCGCCACCATCTTTAGTTTCGTGGAACAGGATTCAAATAGCACCAGTTAGTGGGGATGTTTCCGCAATTGGGCTTTACATTAACGGTGAACGCAGAATATTGATAACAGAGACCGTGAGGGAAATTGATTTCTTACAATTTGGCTTACCAGTTGGAAGCCACAATGTTCAACTCAGGGCAATTGCACGCACAGGGACACTTTCAACTATCCTTGACTCGCCATTAAGTAATGCAACCATTTTTACAATTCTCCCACAACAAATTGCAACACCGCAAAATTTACAAGTTTCTGACACTGGTGTATTAAGTTGGGACTCTGTTCCAAACGCAATAGGATATAGAATTGATGCACACATAGTACGTGAGCCGTGGTTTTGGAGTTCGGAACTTTTAACAGAAACTTCTATTTGTTTGTTTGAACTTATTGCATTGATGGGTGAGGATATTATATTCAATCACAATGACAGTTTCCGTGTAGTTGCGGTTGGAACACCTTATGGCAATTTTGTAAGGAACGAGGCGTTTAGTGCGCAACTGAGAATTAATCAAACAATGACACCGACATTTGAAATAGCAGATGGTATTTTAACAATCACAGGATTCGTAGGTTCAACTTTGAATTTCCCAAACCATGGCAACGCATTTGCTTTTCGCGTGTATTTAACAAATGAGGCACTTGGAATTAGCGAAACCGCTTATATTGATGTCGGGTCAATTCAGAGCAACGGATTCTATACGCACACACAATTTCCAGTTGTGGCAAGCCTTGTATCTTTGTTTGGTGAACTTGCGGAAGCCACAGGTTATGTTGTCAACGTGCGTTCGATTGCAGATACAGAACTCACGGGACATGGCACGATTTTCCTAGACTCTAACAGAGGGACACCAATAACAATTACGATTGGCGAGCCTGCACCTGAGGTTATTGAATTAACAACACCGACAGGGGTTTCCGTTTCTATTCCGAATAGGATATTGACATGGAGTGCGGTTGACAATGCACAAATGTATCAAGTGCGAATAACAGAACTTAACGGCACGCTTGTTAGAGAAATATCAACATCTGCAACAAGCATAAGTCTTATTCCTTCACAACAATTAAATATTTTCTTGCCAGGTCAATTTAGATTTAGTGTTCGTGCGGTTGCTTGGGTAGATGGCGAACTCTTAACGTCTGAATGGTCGGCACAACACACTGGTATTGTTCAACGTCAACACAACCGCCCAATGAACGTTGAAATAGATAATATGTATGTAAATTGGATAGCCCCACCGCTTGCAAATTCTGACTTGAATCTTAGATATAGCGTGAGAGTGTTTGTTGTTGACGGCTTGTCGCTAGAAGAAACAGAGATAGGCACATTTACGACAACGCAAGCAAGATTCAACTGGGCTGGACAAAATTTTGATGTTCCAGCGGGCGACACAATAAACCTTGCGTTCGAGGTTCGTGTTGTGGGGAATTCATTTTGGATCGAGTCCGAGCCAAGCATTATATGGGTTCATTCTGGTTTTATCCTATGACTTGCATAATGAATAAAGCATAAAAATAGCAAAAGCTTTGGTCAATTGATGACCCGTGGTTGAAGAGTCTTTAGTTAAGGTTAAATTGATTGTTATAATATAAGATTAGTATATTGTGGGGCGTATAATTTGTGCTAGAATTTGTCCTATGGACAGTGTTATTTTTAGATGACATTGAAAATTATTTTGGTAAAGGGAGAGGTTTCTTTGGGGAAAGAGAAAGAAGGCGTAATTGAGGTTGAAGGACAGGTTGTTGAAGTGATGCGTAATGCCCAGTTTAAAGTGGAAATTACAAATGCACGTACAGGAAAAAGCCACATCGTCATCGGACATCTTGCAGGAAAGCTTTACAAAAATAATATAAAGATTATTGAGGGTGATATGGTTAAGGTAGAGCTCTCGCCGTATGATTTGACAAGAGGAAGAATTGTGTGGAGAAGTAAGGGAGGACAATCATGAAAATAAGAGCAGGAGTTAAACCAATGTGCGATGCCTGTAAAGTGATAAAGCGTAATGGAAAAGTTATGGTAATTTGTCCTAAGAATGCAAAGCACAAGCAAACGCAAGGGTAGATAAAATGCTTGATCCAGTGTGGATTTAAAAGTTAATGACGAAAAGGAGATGACATGGCACGTATAGCAGGTATTGATATTCCGAAGGATAAACAGGTAAAGTTTTCACTTTGTTATATTTATGGGATTGGTCAGCCAATGGCGGATAAGATTTGTGCGGCGACAAACATCGACCCAACAACAAGGGTTAAGGATTTAAGCGAAGATCAAATTAATACAATTCGTACATACATTGATAAGAATGTACCGGTTGAGGGTGATGCGAAGCGTGAAGTTATGCTTAACATTAAACGTCTTACAGAGATTGGTTGTTATCGTGGAATACGACATCGTAAAGGATTGCCTGTTCGTGGGCAATCAAGTAAGCAAAATGCACGTACACGTAAAGGACCAAAGAAAATGGTTACGCGCAGTAAGAAAAAGTAATTTAAAGGTTCTGTAAACAGAAACATAATAAACTGGAGGAATGAACAAAACATGGCAAAGAAAGAAGCACCAAAACCAAAGCCACAAATGAAGAAAAAACCTACAACAAAGCGTAAGAAAAAACCTACGCATAGTGTTGTACATGGTAAAGCCTATATCTCGGCATCGTTTAATAATACAATTGTTACTATTGCGGATGGGTCGGGTGCAACGCAAACATGGGCAAGTGGTGGTACAAGTGGGTTTAAAGGCTCGCGTAAATCTACACCTTTTGCGGCACAGGTAACCGCAGAAAAGGCAGGAGTTGCGGCGAAGGAACTTGGTGTAAAACGTGTTGATGTTATTGTTAAAGGACCTGGGCATGGGCGTGAAAATGCTATTCGTGCGTTGCAGACCGCTGGGCTTGAAATTACATCTATTAAGGATGTAAGTCCGGTCGCACATAATGGATGTCGTCCACCAAAACGCCGTAGAAAATAATTAATTAGACTTTGTGAACATCAGATAAATTTAAAAAGAAAAAGTGTTGGGAGTTGAACTTTGATGAAGCGATTTTGTGTAAAGAGGTTCGCCATCGCGATAGGAGGAAATAATGGCAAGAGATACAGGAGCAAAATGCAGACAATGTCGTCGTGAGGGGATGAAATTATTCCTTAAGGGCGAGCGATGTGTTGGACCAAAATGTGCAATGGAACGTCGTCCAGTTGTGCCAGGACAACATGGCCTTATGCGTAGAAAAGAAAAAGAATATGGTACACAGTTGCGTGAAAAGCAAAAAGTTAAACGTGCATACGGTGTGTTAGAGCGTCAATTTCGTAAAACATATGAAGAGGCGGTGCGTCTTAAAGGTGTTACCGGTGAAAATCTTCTTTCGTTGCTTGAGCGTCGTTTAGATAACGTTGTTTATCGTATGGGTATTGGTTCGTCAAGAGCAGAGGCGCGTCAAATTGTTTCGCACCGTCACATTACCGTAAATGGAAAATCGGTTAACATTGCGTCTTACCTTACGAAAAAGGGCGATGTAATTGCTATTAAAGAAAACAAAAAAGATCTTGAAATGTTTAAGGAATTGAAAAACCAAAAAATGGTATTCCCAAAATGGCTTGAGTTTAATGGTGCAAAATTGTCAGGTGTAATTCTTGACTTGCCACAAAGAGATGATATTGATCTTAATATACAGGAAAACCTTATCATTGAACTTTATTCTAGATAAATTCTTTGTCTTGTGTAGGGGTGAGCCTGTGTGCGTACCCGCTTTGAAAATATAGGAGGAGATGCAAAATGAAAATGGAACTTGAAAAACCGAAGATTGCCGTTACAGAAAGTACGAGTGGTAAAAATGCAAAGTTTGTAATCGAACCACTTGAGCGTGGTTATGGGAATACGCTTGGAAATATGCTTCGTAGGGTGCTTTTGTCGAATTTGCCAGGAGCGGCGGTTACCGCGGTTAAAATTGAAGGTGTGCAACATGAATTTTCGACGATTAAAGGGGTTGTTGAAGATGTTACAGACATTGTTCTTAATCTTAAGAGCCTTGTGCTTAGGACAATTAGTCAGGATATTGCCTATAAAGGGACCATGCGACTTAAGACAAAAAAAGAAGGTCCGGTTTATGCAAAGGATTTAGAATATTCAAGTGAAATTACAATATGTAATCCAGATTTGCTTGTTTGCACGCTTGATGGTGGACAAGAGATTAACATGGAAATAAGTGTTGGACGTGGCCGTGGGTACGTTGTTGCACGCGAGCATAAAGGTGCGACAGATAATATTGGTACAATTGCAATTGACAGTCTTTTTAGTCCGGTTGAAAAAGTGAATTACTATGTTGAAGCGGCTCGTGTTGGACAAAGAATTGATTATGATAAGTTAACAATTGAAGTTACAACAAATGGTTCAGTTGATGCAAAGGAAGTTGTATCTTTGTCGGCAAGGCTTGTTCAAGACCATCTTCAAATATTTGTTGATCTTGTTGAAAGTTTGGTAAATACGGTTACACTTGTTGACCGCAAAGAAGACACAAAAGTTAAACTTCTTGAAACAAGTATTGAGGACATGGAATTGAGTCCACGTTCAAGTAATTGCCTTAAGCGTGCGAACATTAATACTATTGATGACCTTACACGACGTACAAAAGAAGAGATGTTAAGGGTTCGTAATCTTGGATCAAAGTCGCTTGATGAAATTATTTTGAAACTTGAACAACTTGGGTTGGGATTGAGGGTTGAAGAGGAAAATATATAGTGTATTCGATATCGTTAGATGGGTTTGGGGACGATGAATTTATTTAGGAATCTTGATACATTTAGGAAAATATTGACAGCGAACATTTGATTGATGTAGAATGATGGATATGAATGGTGGCGGACAACGATAGAAGGATTGTCTGGTACGTAAAAGGAGTAACAAATGGGAAACAAAAAATTAGGAAGACCAACCGATCAAAGACTTGCGGTTTTGAGAAATCAAGTGAGTTTTTTATTGTGGAATGGACAGCTTGAAACAACAGTTGCAAAGGCAAAATCTGTACGCTCGGCGGCGGAGAAACTTTTGACGCTTGCGATTAATACATATACAGACACAATTAAAGTGGAAAAAGATGTTGTTAACGCGAAAGGTGTGAAGTCAAAGCGTAAGGTTCTTATTGATGGCCCACAAAAATTGGCGGCACGTCGTCGCATTATGGCAAAAGTTTATGATCTTCATGAAGTTAAAAGTAAGGAAGAGAGTAAAGCACAATTTACAGCAAGGACGAAACATATTAATCATCCACTTGTGGAGAAGATTTTTAATGAACTTGCACCTAAGTATGCAAAGCGTGCGAAAGAACTTGGGCAGGGTGGTGGATATACACGTATTATGAAACTTGGAAATCGTCGTGGTGATGATGCGGCGATGGCACTTGTTGAACTTGTGTAACAGGTTTTAAAAAGTGGAATATAACAAGCAACAATATAAGAGATTAATTTCTGAAACTGGAGGATTAAGATGAAAAGGACATTTCAACCTAAAAAAAGAAAACGCAGTAAAGTTCACGGGTTTCGTGCAAGAATGGCGTCGGCAACAGGTCGTCGTGTTTTAAAGCGTCGTCGTGCACGTGGAAGGAAACAACTTTCTGCGTAGGTGATTTAGTCTAGATAGGCAAAATCAATTTATAATTTTTCTGGTGCATAATGATTATGATGGATTTACGCATCTTGCAAAAGAAAGATTACAAGAAGAAGTTTTAGGTCTTAATGGATAAATCATTATGTTAAAAAAACAATTTAGATTAAAAAAACGTAAAAGTTTTAATTATATTTACAAAAAGGGCAAGCATTATGGAAATGATATGCTTACCCTTGTTTTTGTGTTTGCAAGAATGCGAGATTCAAAAATCAAGATAGGCTTTTCGGTTAGTAAGAAAGTAGGGAATAGTGTGGTGAGGCATAAGGTGGTAAGACGAATGAGAGATGCGGTTAAACCGTTGTTGCCAATGATTAAAGAACATCATAGCATTATATTTGTAGCAAAAGAAGGTATTGATAAGTTTAAGCCGATGGAAATTCAAAAATCTATGGAAATTATTTTAAAAAGAGCGGGCCTAGTGTGAGTTATAGATAAAATATCCAAACAAAGGCATGTTTTTTGTTATCGGTGTGGTTAGGTCGAATAATTCTAGGTGATTTTCACAGGTGAACCAACCAGAGAATACTTCGTTTGGGTGATTGGATTGCGGTACGAAATCAAACAATGTATTTGTTTTGACAGAAATTTTCTGGGTAAATGTAAAAGGGCAGTCTGTGTTTGAGAGTATGTTAGGTGGTAGAATTACGTGTTCGTATTGTATTGTTATTGTATGGCGAATTGATGACCGGTGATTTGTAATGACGAATGCAATTGCCTGGAATGAGAGGATTGCAAGTACGGTTATTAATGCAAATGCAAGCATAATCGACAAGGGTTGATTAAAACGGCGTTTTGCCTTGCCTTGAGAATTAGCGATTATTGTTACTCTTCTTCCCATAATTTTACCTCCCCTTTGATAAATATTATTCGTAATTATTATAACATTTCTTTTGAATTTTGTCAATCTTTTGGTATGTATTTTACATGTGTTGTTGTATAATTGTCTTATGGAAAAAGAAGCTGTATTTTTAAAAGTACGTGATGTAATTGCGAAACAAATTCGTAAAAAACCAGAGGATATTAAGTTGGAACATCGTGTTATGGAAGATTTAGGTGCAGATAGTCTTGATATTGTAGAAATGCTTATGACCCTTGAAGAGGATTATGAAGTTGTTATTCCTGATGAAACAGCAATGAATTTCAAGACGGTTAATGATGTTGTTGTATATTTGAGTGAACTTAAGTAAGGTTGATTTTTACAAGATGTTTTGTTGTTTGTATATATATCAATGATTCGGCAAACAATACGTTCATGAAGAGATTTTTGAAATTGGGCATTGTTTGTGTTGTGATTGGGGTTTGCATTGGTGGGGCGTTAACGGGTAATGCTTTTGGGAATTCGAATTTTGAGAATGTGAGTGTAGGTGCAACATCGAAACCTATAAGTTGGGGTCTTGGCGGTTATGGAAAAGGGCGTGTGCCGACACCTCCATCGGGAAGTATGGAACTTTTAAAAAAATATGATGGACTTTATTTTGTAGATTCAAAAGACAATGATAGTGAAGCAGGTGGTGAGCAATCGGAACAAAAAAAAGTTTATATTACATTTGACTTGGGATATGAGGCGGGACATACAGACAAAGTTTTAGATGTACTGAAGGCAAATGATATAAAGGCGGTCTTTTTTCTTTGTGGGCATTATTTGAATTCGGAAGAACTTGTGGCGCGAATGATAAATGATGGGCATATGATTGGAAATCACACGAACAAGCATAAGGATTTGCCAACACTTGGTGAGGATGCAATTACCGCAGATATTGCGGAATTTAACACAATGTTTGGTGAGCGATATGGAGAGTTATATGGTAAGCCTTTGACACTTTTTAGACCAGGAAAGGGTAGAATGTGTGAAAGGACGGTAAGAATTGCAAGTGAACAGGGTTTGAGAACGGTTATGTGGTCTAGTGCAATTGTGGATTGGGGCAAAGAGCCAATTAATGCACAAAAGAGTGCAGATAAGGTAATGGAGCGAATTCATGATGGCAATATAATGCTTTTCCATATTTCAAATGCAGGGATGCCAACGATGTTAGAGGTTTTAATTCCCAAGGTTAAAGGTGCGGGTTATGAATTTGGTGATGTTTGGGAGATGTAATTTACTTAACTTCTAATATAAAGATGATGAATATCTGGAAAATTGTCAATTTGTGTGAGGATGTGGTATAATAAAGGCTATGGGTAAGACCAATTTTGTCGAGGGTGTGCTTGATGTTGCTTTGAAAGGTTTTGGATTTGTCAAGACAAGTGTGGATGAACAGGACATTTTTATTGCAAAAGAAAAGTTGGGTGGGGCGATTCACGGTGATTTGGTTCGTGTGAAAGAAAAAAAAGTTGATTGGACGGATTCGATTGCGAAGACTTTTGGTGTGGGGCGACGTCGCGAAGGTGAAATTGTTGAAGTTGTGGAGCGACGTGTAAAAAATATTGTCGGGATACTTATGAAGAGTAATACCGGATACTTTATCATACCAGACGAAGAAAGATTAGGGCAGAGTTTTGATATTTCAGGTTTTGATGATAAGTTGATCGAGTGTTCTATTGATGGTGAGTGTTCACTTGTTGGGCAGAAGGTTGTTGTGCGGTTGGATGATTGTGGTAATACGCGTATTGACGAGGTGATTGGGCGTCCTGGTGATGTTGGTAATGATATATTGTCAATTATAAGGGCACATAATCTTTATGAAGAATTTTCAAAAGAGGTGGAAGACGAGGCAAATGTAGTTGCAAAACCGGTGTCAGAGAAGAGTATAGAAAAACGTCTTGATTTGAGAAAAAAGATGATTATAACAATTGACCCACATGACGCAAAGGATCTTGATGATGCGGTGCATATTGAAAAGCGTGAAGATGGAACGTGGGAATTAGGTGTGCATATTGCCGATGTTTGTCATTATGTCAAGGAGGGGAGTTTTCTTGATAAAGAGGCATATGAAAGAGGTACAAGTGTATATTTCCCGGATAGAGTATTGCCAATGTTGCCAAGAGTTTTATCAAATGGAGTATGCAGTTTACATCCAAACGTGGATAGGCTTGCACTCTCTGTAATTATGAATATTGATCCGAATGGCGATGTTTTGAGTCACAAAATTGTTGAGAGTGTTATCAATGTAAAGTACAAGTTTAGTTATGATGAGGTTCAGCAACTTCTTGATGGGACTCATCATTCGCTTTTGACCGCCCAGTTAAAAAAGAAATATCTTCCTTTGTTTAAAAACATGGCGGTACTTACAAAAGTTATAGAGGGGCAGCGGCGTGCAAGGGGAGAGGTGAGTTTTAATGTTCCAGAGCCTAGGATAATTCTTGATACGGAGACCGGTCGTATTAAAGATGTTGTTGCGTATCCAAGGTATCTAAGCCATCGTATAATTGAAACGTTTATGATATTGTGTAACGAGGTTGTTGCAAAGAAGATGAATGATTTGGATATGCCATTTGTGTATCGTGTTCATGAAAAACCTGATCCTAAGAAAGTTGCGGACTTTGTAGAGACGCTTAAACCTTTTGCGGTGCAACATAAGATTAATCCGTCTAGTATTTCGGGGCGAGTTTATCAAGAAATGCTTGATTCCATAAACAAGGATGTTGACGATGCACTTGAGCAGATTATTTCAAAACTTGCACTTCGTTCAATGTCAAAGGCAAAGTACCTTGAAAAAAATTTGGGACATTTTGGTTTGGGTGCAAAACATTATTGTCATTTTACTTCTCCGATTCGTCGTTATCCGGACCTTGTTATACATAGAATAATTAAGATGATGCTTAACAGAAAACTTTCGAGTCACAAAATGGAAGAAATGCGTGATTTTGTGGTTGATGCATCGATTCAATCTTCAAAGCGTGAGGTGCTTTCGACGGAGGCAGAGCGTGAGGTTGATAATTTGAAACGTGCGGAATTTATGAAGGACAAAATTGGCGAACAATTTATAGGAACGATAAGTGGTATTCGTGACTTTGGTGTGTTTGTTTATCTTGATAATACCGTTGAGGGACTTGTACGTATTGAGAATATGCCAAAGGATAATTATACTTTTAACGAAAAGCAGATGACCTATGTAGGTAAAAAGCGAACATACAAGATGGGGGACAAGTTAGATGTGATTGTGTCTTCGGTATCTCTTGAACGCAGACAGGTTGAGTTTGGGGCGGTATAGAAATGGAAGAAGTTGAAAGTGGAAGATTGTTTGGTTAAAAGTGTATAAAGCGGTATAATGATTTTATGGGAACAAATGGAACAAGATTTGTGAATGCGTATAATGTAATTGATCATGGCTTGAGGACAATTTATAATTTCAAGGCGAATGTTACTTTTACCGATTTGATAAGAAGGTGTGCAAGTTTAAACACAGTTGTTAGAATATATGAAGATGATCTTGTTGACTTGGCAAGGCTTCGTAATGCTATTATTCATAACAAGACCGAGACACTTGTAGCCGAGCCTAATATTGAGGTTGTGGAATTGTTTGAAAAGATTGCGAAACTTGTTATGACTCCGCCTACTGCGATTGAGAGATTAACAAGCAAGGATGTGGCGACGATTCCATCGCATTTGAGTTTAAAGGAACTTATCATCGAGGCGGCACGTTTGGGGTATGGGTCAATACCTGTTTATAAAAATAATGTACTTATAGGCGTGTGGCGGAAATACAGATTTGTGGAGGTAATGGGTTCTCATATAATTCCACGGGGTGAAAGCATTGACGATTTCATTGAGAACATGACAGGTGAGGATTTCTTGCGTACTTTTCCGACAACCAACAGATATCTTCTTGCCGGGCAAAAAATTACGATTGAAGAGGTTTTGACCGCATTTACGAATAATAGGAAACTTGCGTGTATTTTAATAACCGAAGATGGGACGGCGAATTGTAGGCCTCTTGGGATTGTTACACGGGGTGATTTGATTAATCTTATGCAAGTGCTTGAGGATTATTGATAATCTAGGAATTATACATGCGCGGACATTAAGGAAAAGAATAAAGGTTCGCTTGAGCGAACTTGTCTTCTACTTCTGCTTCTTTTTTTGCTTGACAAGTTGTTTATGAAATGTATACTTGATTATATACCTTTACGGCTTTACGGCTTTACGGCTTGTAGGTGAGTGGAGGTTTTTTAATGCCTAAATTTAAAATTTCCGCTTGAACATCTATCAGTGCACTTTGGATAGATTATTAGGGCTTTTTTGTTTTAAAGAGAAGCCCAAAAGGTGCGAAAAATAAAGGAGGAAAAATGAAGAAATTTTTGGGAAAGAAAATCTTGTTGCCGATGCTTGCATTGATGCTTGCAATACCTATGGCAATTGGATTAAGTGCATGTGGAGGAAGTGGACAGACGCCGCCTGATATGACAACATTAAGTGGTTTTGCGACAGCATTCAATACAAGTACGAATTTTGTTATTACGATAGTGTCTGATGAGGATGGATTTGTTGGCACAACAACGGTCACGGTAAATGATAACAGTGTGATGGTTGTTATCGACGCAGATGATTGGTCAGAGGAAATGATTGCGTGGCGCAATGGTGATGAGTTTATTATGTATCAACGCGATGGAATCCGTGGACATGACGAGCAAATTGGATGGAATGAATGGGAATATGATGTAATTCCGTTCGGTGCTATGGGTCTTACATGGAGTGATGTTTTATCTGAACTTGCACAAAGATCAACATTTGCAGGAACACTTGGTGCCGATTGGCATGCAACAGGGGAAGGGGAATTTAAATTATTGGAAGATACCGTTGTTTCAGAAACAGAAGGAACATGGGGAGAAGATGGAGTGGAAGAGCGATGGACATCAAGTGTGACTTTGCTTGAAGGGGCGACATTGTTACATACCGGTAATGTTGTGGTGATAGAAGGAACATCTGTGAGTGAAGACAGAGACTATATTGATGGAGTGCTTGAATGGGAAGGGAGTTTCACATCTGAGGGTATTTTTACAATTACACTTGGAAATGCACCTGTGATTACACGTCCGGTGATTGTATAATTTAAAGATTATAATGATTTGAAAACCACAAGAATTTAGGCTTGTGGTTTTTTCTTATGCTCTAGGAATTATACATGCGTGGACATTAAGGAAGATATTAATGGTTATTTGCGAATTTGCTTTTGAGTGAAGAGTGTGATAAAATTTAGGATTGATAGGAGTGTGAGAAATGAAATTTAAAAAAATGCCTGCAAGTCCTGATTTTGTAAAAATTCAGAATGAGATGCTTGATTTTTGGGATATTGATAGAACGTTTGAAAAGTCTGTGAAGAACCCTGGGGGGAAGAGTGGTGAGGGTATTGAACAAATGGTTTTTATTGATGGGCCGCCATTTCCGACAGGGATTCCTCATCATGGAACGGTTGTGACGTCTTTTATCAAGGATATGATTGCACGATTTTGGACGATGAAGGGCTTTTCGATTCCACGTCAATGGGGTTGGGATTGTCATGGTTTGCCTATTGAGACAGATGCGGAAAAGATTTTGGGAATTACCGATAAACGTCAAATTGAGGGTGAAGTTGGAATTGCAAAGTTTAATGATACGTGTAAAAATATTGTAAGTCAGAATAATGACAGTTGGGCAAATTATGTTCGTAAAATGTGTCGATGGGTAGATTATAAAAACAATTACAAAACAATGGATGACAGTTTCATGGACAGTGTAATGTGGGCATTTAAGACCTGTTACGATAAGGGGTATATTTATCAGGATCATCGTTCAACACCATATTGTTATCGTTGTGAGACACCTCTTTCAATTTCAGATACACGTGAATCGGATTCAACACGTCCCAGGCAAGATACTTGGGCTTTGGCAAGGTTTAAGGTTAGAAAGGAGCAAAGTGTTAGTGAGACAACAGGATTGGCTTTGCATAAATTATTGAACAGTTTGAGTGGTAAACAAGTTTACTTGTTAGCTTGGACGACGACACCATGGACGTTGCCATCAAATATGGCTTTGGCGGTGAATCCAGAAATTGACTATGTATTTGTAGAGGTTGATGATGTTGTATATATTACAGGAAAAGAAAGTTTAGGAAAGTATGAAAAAGTTTGGGGGAAAGAGCCACAGTTATTAAAAATGGCCGATGGGAAAGATACAATTAAAGGGGCAGAGTTAAAAGGTTTGAAATATGAGCCGATAACCCCGTATTTTAGTTCTCTTGCATCTTCCGAGCCAAATCAAGGTGCGTTTCGTGTTATTGTTGCCGACTTTGTTACCGTTGGTGATGGGGTTGGGATTGTTCACATTGCTCCGGGCTTTGGTGAGGATGATTACTGGGTTGCACGAAATAATAATGTTCCGTTTGTGTGTCCTGTGAATGAAAAAGGGCAATATACTTTTGAGATTACAGATTTTGTTGGTCAGAATGTAATGGATGCAAATATAAAGGTATTGCGTATGTTACGTGAAAAGGGTGCGGTTATTCTTGATGGAAGTATTATGCATAATTATCCACATTGTTGGCGTTGTAAGACCCCTTTATTACATAAAGCAATGGAGGCGTGGTATTTCAGTATTGAGAAAGTCAAGGACAAGTTGCTTGCGGCGAATAAGGAAATTAATTGGGTGCCAGGGCATGCAAACGAAGGACGATTCACGCCATGGGTTTCAAATGCAAGGGATTGGAATATTTCGCGAAATCGTTATTGGGCGACACCTTTACCCGTTTGGAAATGTACAAGTGATGATGGCGAATGCACACATGTTCGTGTGTTTGGTGGGAGAGCAGAAATTGAAAAGGCATCGGGGGTGAAGGTAAAAGGACTTCATCGCCAGTATCTTGATGATATTGTTATCAAGTGTGATTGCGGCAAGAATATGCGGCGTATATCCGAAGTTATGGATTGTTGGTTTGAGGCAGGGTCGGTGCCATTTGCAAGCAAGAATTATCCTTTTTCGGGTGTTCAGTATAATCCAAGTGATTTTATTGTCGAGTATGCAGGCCAGATTCGCTGTTGGTTTTATGTTCTTCATGTTTTGGGTGTGGCTTTGTTTGACAAGCCTGCGTTTAAAAATGTTGTCGTACATGGAACAATTTTGGCAAGTGATGGAAAAAAATTATCTAAATCTTCTAAGAATTATACAGATCCAATGGAATTAATGGACACATTTGGAACGGATGCATATAGACTTTATTTATACAGAAGTAATGCGATGATTATTGGTGATCTTTTATTTGATCAACAGGGTATAAAGGAACAAATACAAAAAATACTTTTGCCACTTTATAACTGTGTGAATTTTTTTCTTTCATATGCGGAGCTTGATGGTTATGTTGCAAGTAAAGAAAAGTACATTAATTCGGATAATTCTTTGGACCAGTGGATACTTGGCAAATTATATGAGTGTGAAAAGCATATATCAAAAAATATGGCAGGATATCAAATTGATGAATATGTCGAGCCTATTGTTGATTTAATTGATGGGTTAAGCACGTGGTATCTTCGTCGTTCGCGTCGTCGCTTTTGGGAATCGGGGGTTTCTTTGGATAAGCAGAATGCATATGACATCACTTGTTATGTACTTGTGTCGATTTGTAAGATGCTTGGTCCTGTTGCACCTGTTTTAAGTGATTATTTGTATCAGATTTTGACAAATTCCACAATGTCTGTGCATCTTGAACGATGGCCTTCTGTACCAGAGCAATATAAGAATGAAGAGGTTCTTATGCAGACCGATGTTGTTATGCGTGTTATAACACTTGCGAGGCGTTTGAGAGAACGGGAGAATGTTAAATTACGCCAGCCTTTATCAAGACTTGACATAGCGGTTGCAAAGGAAAGAGATAGAAATATTTTGACAAAATTCAAAGACATTGTTTCCGAAGAGATTAACGTGAAAGAGATTAAACTTCTTGATGATGTTGCACAGATTGCAACTGTTGAATATCTTCCGAACTTTGCAACACTTAAGAAGTTTGGATCGAGGCTTCGAGAAATTTCTTTGCTTGTTAAATCGGGCAAGTTTAGCAGTAATGCTATTGCAAGTGGTGGCATTTTGTCGACGAATGAATGTTATTTAATCGAAATTGATGGAGAAAAGATTTATTTAAATCATGAAGATATCCTTGTAAAATATACCGCCAAAGAAGGACTTGTTGAATCGGATCATGATATTGTGGTTCGTCTTGATACAAGACTTGATGATGAATTAAAAGAAGAAGGCATGGCGCGCGAAATTATTCGTAATGTTCAGGATGCAAGGAAGCAACTTGGTTGTGAAATTAACGACAAGATAAAAATAGAATTAACAGGAGATATTCCACAAAATTTTATTGATTATATCTGTGAGGAAGTTTTGGGTGTTATTGCAAAAATTGACAAAGCGGATGCCACCTGTGATGTTTTATCGAATGGTAAAGTTGTCATGGTGAAAATCAGACGATAAAATTAACTTGTATGATATAATTTATTAAAGGAGAAAACAATGAAAATTATTGCAGGAAATTGGAAAATGAACAAAACAAAGGAGGATGCAAAAGCATTCTTTGAAGAGTATAAGGCACTTGTAAAACAAACGGATAACAAAGTGATTGTTTGTGCACCTTTTACAGTAGTTAAGACCGTTGCAAAGCAAAAGAAAAAGAATGATATTAATGTAATTGCAGGGGCACAGAACGTGCATCCAGCAAAAAATGGTGCGTTCACAGGGGAAATTTCTGTGGACATGTTAAAGAGTATGGATTGTGGTGCGGTAATAATTGGACACAGTGAACGGAGAACGATGTTTTTGGAAACAGATGAATTTATAAACGAAAAGGTCAAAGCGACAATAGATGCGGGCATGATTGCGATTTTTTGTATAGGTGAAACACTTGAAGAACGAGAGCATAATCAAACGTTCGAGGTGCTTATGACACAAATTAATAAAGGTTTGAATGGAGTAACGAATTCTGAAAATCTTTATGTGGCGTACGAACCTGTTTGGGCAATTGGGACAGGCAAGGTGGCGACCACGGAACAAATTCAGGAGACTCATGCTTTTATAAAAGAACTTGTTACAAAACAATTTGGTGTTGATGTTCCTGTGCTTTATGGTGGGTCGGCGAATGAACAAAATTGTTCGGAGATTTTCGCGATTCAAGGTGTTGATGGGGCGTTGATAGGTGGGGCGAGCCTTGTTGCATCAAAGTTTGCAGCAATGGCGAATTACCAAGCTTAGTTTCACATTCTAGGAATTTTTGCTAAATTTTTTGTGGTCATAAGCAAAGGAGAAAGTATGGAGGTGATAACTTGTCATCTCTCGATGAATGTCGCGCAGGGGGCGTCGGATTGTTCTTCAATTATTGAAATGCCATTTGCATTGCATTTTGAATCGCGGTTGTAAAGGCAATGTCTTGCACGACAGACCAGCGGTACGTTGCGAAGATTCTTGGCGACAAGTTCTTCGCTTATTTCAAAAAGATTTCCGTTTTCTATAATCAGACTCTTTTTAAGTTCGTCGCATTGATAACTCTCGCAATCTGTTTCTCTTGAAACCTCTACTTCTTTGGCGGTGCAACTGCAACCATTGTTATATACGCAATCGCCTTTTCTGCATCGAATTTCCATACGCCCCTCCTTGTGTGGTGTAAAAAATAATTTGTACTAGTTAAATATTTGACTAGTTAACGCTTTTTCATTACACTGGGAATGATTTATTATTAAAAAGGAGATGTTAATATGAAAGTATTACTTAGGAAAGATCTTGCGGGAAAAGGTAAGGCAGGTGAGATAATTAATGTTAACGATGGGTATGGAAAGAATTTTGTGATTAAGAATGGTTATGGGGTTCTTGTAACAAATGAAATCGAAGCACAGGTTAAGGCAAAGTCAGAGAGTGACACATTTAGGATTTCGGAAGAAAAGAAACAAATAGCCGGTATAATTAAGAAATTGGAAGATGCCGAGGTTACCATCATTGCCAAGATTGGTGACAATGGCAAATTATTCGGAAGCATTACAGGTGGAGATATCGAAAAAGCACTTGTGGAGAAAGGTTTTGAAATTGAAAAACGTAATATAGTTTTGCCAGAACCTATTAAAGCAATTGGCATATATAAAGTTAAGGTAAAGTTTAGTTATGGGATGGCAGGTGAGATTAAAGTTAATGTTGTGAATCAATAAGGAGGGGCACTTGACACAGGTTAAAGAGGAAAAAGTAAAATTAACATCAAGTGATGATTTGTTTGTATTGGTACTTGTACCACAGTTATCTGCGTTTGCGTTAGATGATCCTTTTGAGTTGGAATTATGTGGGAAGAGTTTGATTGATTGGAACACAGAGGCAGTATCGAGTTTTCCGTATCGCAGGGTGGAGGTAAGTCTTGGTGATGATATTATAACTCTTGTAAGAAAGCATGCAACAAGGCATAAGTATATTTGTGTTGTTTACGCGGACATGCCACTTGTTACAAGGCGGACGATTGAAGAGGCTTTGAATTTTACGAAGAGTTTTTCACATAAGGCGGTAAGGTTGCCAAGAGGATGGCTTTTTGAGACGGAGTATGTTAAAAACTTTGGAATAAAGCAGACCGCGGACGGGCAATTCGAGGTTGGTCAAATTGAAACGGTGGATTGTACCATTCTTGAGCCAGAAGACTTTGTGGCGGTTTATAATTATTCGCAACTTGGGCTTGCAAGGTCTGTTATGCAATCAAGGATTAATTATAAACATATGCAAAGTGGTGTTCAAATTATAGATTCAGGCACAGCATATATTGATGCGGCGGTAATTATTGAAAGTGGCGTTGTTATTGAACCAAACACAATTATCAAAGGTAAAAGTTCTGTTGGTTGCGGAACAAAAATTGGACCAAATGCACATTTAAGGAATGGGTCAATCATTGGAAAGAATTGTAAAATAGGAAACTTTGTTGAGGTTAAGAATTCAAGTATAGGAGATGGATCAAAGGTGTCGCATATGTCGTATATCGGGGATGGCATAATTGGCACAAATACAAATATTGGATGTGGAGTTGTATTTTGTAACTATGATGGTAAAAAGAAGAGTAAAACAGTGATTGGTGATAACTGCTTTATTGGAAGCAATGTTAATTTTGTATCACCAATTATTATTGGGGATAATGTAACAATTGCGGCGGGGAGCACAATCACCGAAAATGTTCCATCGGGGGCACTTGGGATTGCAAGAGAACGGCAGATTGTAAAAGAGGATTATAATACAGTAGGTGAAAAAAAACCTGTGCAACTTGAAGATAAAAAAGAGGTTGTTTTGAGGGTTACAGAAGAGATTGTTGAAGAAGATTTGGATATGGAAAAAGTTATAGAGTATCCAATTCAAGAGCAGGAACAAATTGAAGAAACTTTGATTAATGATAAGGAAGATTATTTTGAAGAGGTTGAGGAAGTAAAAGAAGTTTTATCAATTGAAGAAGAAAAACTTGAAGAAGAGTTTGAAGATTCAGAACAAGAAGAAGTAGAAGATGATGTTGAAGTAGAAGAGAGTGCCGAGGCAGAAAGCGAAGAGGATGAAGAGGAATCATTGATCGAGCAAGAGATTAGAAGTGTTCGTGAATTTAGAGCAAAGGAGAAGGAGTCTGGGAAAGCCTTGGAAAAGTTTGTGTTGCAAAGAATTGAGGATGAGCATAATGATATAGTTGAAGAAATTGTTGAAGAGATGGATGATGAGGATAGTATTGACGAAGAGACAACGGAAGTGGTTGAAGAGATGGAATCGGTTGAAGAGGTTGGGTCGACGGAAGAGGCGGAAACCGAAGAAAAAATAGAAGCCACGGAAGAAGTACAAGAGGAAGAAGATTTTGGACAAGTAAATGAAGAAATTAAAGAAGAAACAAGTGAAGATGAGGATTCTGGGGATGATTATGACGATGACGAAGAAGGCATAGAAAAATATAAGCCAAATGCAACGGCATATGATTGGGATAATCCAGATGATGATATTGAAGAATTCTATCAAGTTAGAGAATAGAGAAAACCATTTTTAGTTTTTTAATTTTCGACTTATAATAGTTGTATGACAATGGCAAGACGTGTTACGATATATGGTATCTTTTTTTTGATACTTGTTGTATTTGTTATTGTGTGTTTGTTTTTGTTTCAAATGTGGTTTCCTGATGGGTTTAATATATTTAACTTTGGAAGGGCGAATCGGAATAGTTTTACAAGATATTATGGTTCGGATATTGAGGCGATTTTAAGGCATCGCAATATTATGATTGATGCAAAGAATACCGATATTGATATTTGGGTTCGAAAGCCTGGGCATGGGTATGGCGGTCCAGAGTTGCCAAGCCTGCCCCCACAAAACAGCACAAACACAATGACGATTCGAGAAGATGCACGTAATAACAGAAGTTGGCTTGAGTGGACCCAGGTGTTTGTTGATGATGAATTATTTTTTAGAATTGTTGTGAACGAAGGTTCCACCGCGTTTAACAGACGACCGTTGCTTGAGATAAATTTATGCGAACTTGACTTTGATGTGGATGATGCAGATTTTCGCCCATATAATTTTATTTTTAATCTGGGGGCGGGAAGTGTGAGGTTTTTATTTGCATACGATGTATTGCAAACATTTGCAGAAGAGGGAATAGAAACCACGCGGTTTGGTCGAATTGAAATTGGTGAGGGGGCAAGTGGTACATATACAATACCGTCGCCAAGGGCACTTGGTGGCGGGACAAGTTTTACCGTTGAGGTTAATCAGGTAATTGTTAATAATTCGGACATCGTAATAAATGCGGCACGTGTTCCAGTTAGAGAACGTCTTGATATAAACACACAAAACGGAAGGTTTGTATTTGGAAATGTGGGAATTTCCGGAACAGGTTCAAGTGTAGAAATAAACAACGGGCAAAATGTTGTTTTAACAACAGATGATATTTTTGGCTTTTTGGATGTAAACACCACAATGGGAGGTGTCAATGCGGGCATCATCATGGGTGATGTGCGTATGAGTACGTTTTCGGGATCACTTGATGCGAACCAAATTATGGGAGATCTTTATTTTAGTACAAGTTTTATGGGGCGTGCGACGGTGAATCAGGTGCGGGGAAGACTTGACTTTATTTCGAGTGCAGGTGGGACATTAAATATTACAAGATTATATGGTGTTGCCGATGTTGATGTTGACAATGCGACGATAACAATTGGTGCGTTATCAACGACAGGAGAAGGGGCACATAATAATGTGACCGTGCGAAATAACTATGGGAATACCATCGTAAGATTTGCAACGGTTGACCAAGTTTTGGCATCGGCACCATTTGTTTATATTTTGGGGCGAACAGGCAATATTACGGTAAATAATATTGTAGGTCAGGCAGTAATAAGATTACAACCACAAATAGGATCAATAGGTGATGGCCATATATTCGCAAATTTTAGAAGGGTTGTTTCGACGGCGGTTGCAGGTGGTAATTTACTTGAAAACCTTGGGAGAGGGAATATAAATGTTATATTAAATACGACCAATAATGGATTGGCTCCGTTCATACCTTTTTGGTTGCGTGTAGAAAGTTCTGAACAGGCGCGTGACAGGACAGGTTGGACCGTTCATGGTATTGCGGGTAATACGAATCTGGGGCGTGTTATACCAAACTTTAATGCACCACATCCTTCTGGAGGGCAAATGTGGCCTGTGCATCCACTTGACCAAAATCCTACGGATGCAAACAGGGTTCTTGTTGTTCGTACAAGTAATGCGGTTGACATGAGGCTTGTATAAGGATATAATAACAGTATGAATGCAAAGGAACTTAAAAAATACGAATTAATTGTTAAAGTAGGTGCAACCGAGATTCAAGATGAAAATCTGGCGAGTTATTTAGCGGAACTTGCGGTTGTTGATTACCAAACCGCTTTTGAGATGTGGGAATATTTGTTGACAACACATGTTTCCAGACTTTCTGATGTTGTTATAAGTCATAACATTGAAACAAAAGTATTTGAAGTTATGCAAAGGATATCGGATGCAAAATTGCGTCAATTACTTGGGTCAAATCCGACCATATTGAAACTTGTATATTCGTCATGTGCAACCGCAGGTGTTGGGGGAAATTTGGCTTATTTATCGTCACTTGTTTTGGCGTCTAAGATTGATGCGGCGGATGAAATACTTAAACTGTTGGCGGCAAATAAAAACAATAATATGGATTTTGGTGATAGGATGAAGTTGCTTATTGACGATGTATTTAATACATATTGTTCAAAAAACAATACAAAAGTTCCTAATCTTAACCGCAAGCAAATTATGTTACTTTTGGAGCATACACTTAAGGTTAAGGGGGCGAATAAAACACTTCTTACGCAAAGAATTAAAGAATTAGGATAAAAGTATTGACTTTTTTAGGAAATAATGATATTATCTATAAGTAGTATAGGAGGGGTTATATGAACTCGGTATTTTCAAGTATGTTAAACAGAATTCATCAGGATTCGGTGTTGAATGTATTGATAATTATTGGGATAATTTTGGTGGCTGTGTTTTTGGTGGCCGCCATTATTTTCTTGATTATGCAAGTTGCTAAGGCGCGTACACCAAATGATGGAGTTGAACGTGGGCCAAGACAAAGGCGTGAAAGACGCGAGCCTGAAGTGGAAACCTATACTCCGCCACCATTGCCACAGCCGCAATTGGCCCCGGTTATTGCACCAACCCCTGTTATGGAGGTTAAAGAGGAGAAAATATTAACGCCAGAAGTTTCAAAAGATAGGGAAGCATTTTCAAATTTCACCCGAGATGATATGGCCAAAAGAAATATGGATAAGCCTGAAGAAAAACGTCCATCAAGTTTTTTTGACGAAGTAGGCAAGAATAATAACAGAGATGACATGTTCTCACGTCGACCTGCTTTTGAAAATAATACACGTCCGAATATGAATACACCACAGGGGGGGCGTCCAAATCCATTTAATGATCCATCACGTCGTCCATTTGATGATCAAGGCAGAAGACCAAGTCCGTTTGACGATTCAAACCGTCGTCCACCATTTGACAGAAATATGCCTGCACGTCCAAACCCATGGCTTGCCGACCGTAATCAAGAAGGGCGTCCACCTTTTGGAGATAATCAACAACGTCGTCCAAGTCCGTTTGAGGATCGCGGAAATCCAAATACTAGTGCAAGCCCGTGGCAGCAAAATCAAAGACAAGAGAACTTTCAACCACGTAATAACGATAGGCAAGATAATAACAGGAATGAAAGGCATAATAATAACGAAAGATTTAACAGAGAAGATGATGTTAAAAAACTTGAGGCAAAACTTGAGAGAAGAGAGGAAGATGCAAAGCGTGCCCAGTCAGAAAAGGCTATGCTTGATAAAATGGATAAGTTGATGCAAGCACAGGGTGGAAACCGTGGTAATCAACAAGATATTGAACGCCTGCAACGTGAAAAGCAACAGGAAGTTGATAAAGTTGCCCGTGAAAAGCAGCAAGAAATAGACCGTATAGAACGCGAGAAAGAGCAAGAAGTTGCAAAAGTTCGTGCCGAGATGGATAAAATGCGTGCAGATATGGAACGAAGACAAGAGATGGAGCAGTTCAAAGCAAGTCTTGCCCCAACTGTGTCACAGCAACAAGAAAAACTTGATCCACAAGTTGAAGAGATGCGAAAGCAGATGGAAGAGATGCGTGCAGAAATGGAAAAACGACGTCTTGACGAAGAAAAAAGACTTGAAAATGAGGCACGCGAGCGTAAAGAAAAAGAGATGCAAGAGCAGTTTGAACGTGAACAACAAAAGTTTAGTCAAGCGTTAAAATCAATGCAAGATGAGAACGAGCGTACGGTTGCGGCAATGCGTGCAGAGATGCAGATACTTGTTGATAAACTTGGAAGTGAAAAAGAAAAGACCGAGGTAAAGGAAACATATAACGGACGAATTGATAGAGAAAATGAAGAGGCAGGGATTTTAAGGCGTAAACTTGAAAATCAAATGCGTGACCTTGAAATTGAACGTGAGGACCAGCGTGCGGAATTTGATAGAATGAAGGCGAATTTTGTTCGTGAGCAAAAACTTGAACGTGAACGTTTGCAGCGTGAGAGTGACGATGCAAAAGCAAAACTTCGTAGGGCAGAAGAAGAGCAACTTCGCCAACGTCAAGAAGAAGAGGATGAGCGTCAACGTCAACTTAAGGACCAGCAAGTCAGGTTTGCAAAAGAGCAACAACTTGAGCGTGAACGTCTTGAAAAAGAGGCAGAAGAGGCCAGAGAGAAATTGCTTAAAGAGGAGCAAGAAAAACTCTCACAATTTGAAAAGGCAAGGATGGCACAACTTAGTGCTCAGGAGCAAGAGATTCGTCGTACAGAAGAAGAAGTTATTCGTATGATGCAAGAAAAGCAAGCACAACTTGTGCGAGAAGAGGAAGAACGTACTCGTTTGGCTCAAGAACAGCTTGTGAAACTTGCAGAAGCAAAAGAGCAACTTAGAAAACAAGAAGAAGAACAATCACGTTTTGTACAATTGCAACAAGAAAAACTTGAAGAAGAAAAGCGTATTCAAAGAGAGAAGTTAGAAAGAGAAGCAGATGCAATGCGTGTGCAAATGGCACAAGAGGGCCAAGAAGAAAGGGCAAAGATTTTAAAGGAAGCGGAAGAGCGTCTTGCACAACTTGAGGCGGAAAAAATTAAATTACAACAAGAAAATCAAGAACGTGCACAACGATCAAGAGAAAAGATTCGTCGTGAGCGTGAACAGCTTGAAGAAGAGGCAAGGAGAGTAAGGGCAGAATTGCAAAAAACCGCAGAAGAGCGTGAGGCAGTTGCCGCAGAGCAACTTCGCCAGGTTGCAGAAGAGCGAGCACGACTTGTAAGTGAGCAAGAGGCGACGCTTGAACAGGTGCAAAAAGCACAACGTGATTTGGAAGAAAAGGAAGCAGAGCGAAAAGAGGCATTAGAAAAGTTAGAGCAAGAAAGACTTGCGGCACTTGAGGCGGAGGAGCAGTTTAGGCGTCAAGCATTTGAGGATGAAGTTGCAAAACAACGTAGTGAAATTGCACAAACATTAAAAGCAATGCAAGAAGAGCGTGATGGAATTGCGGCGGCACGTCAAAAAGCGGAGGCAGATAAACTTGCACTTGAGGAACAGAAGGCACAGATCATAGCAGAACTTGAGGCGGCACAAGAAGAGGCAAGGCGTGAGACCGAAACACAAGTTAAGGCGGAACTTGATCGTAAGAGTGCAGAACTTGAGGCACAGCTTGCAGAGAAAAACGAGGAACTTGCACGTGAACAAGAAAGGCTTCGTCAAGAAATTGAGGCAGAACGTGAGGCAAATGAAAAGATTTTATCAGAAAAATACCTTAAACTTCGTGAAGAGTTAAAACGTGAGAGCCAGCAACTTGCAGAAAAATCTGAACAAGTTCGACGTGATCTTGAACTTGTAAAACAGGCTCGGGAAGATGTTGTGGGCGAAAAAGAAAGTGTTCGTGAAGAGATGGAACTTGCACTTGAGACCGAGCGTGCAAGGTTGATGGCAGAGCGTGCGAAACTTGAAAATCAACTTGAGCAAGAGCGTGCGAAACTTGAAGAACAAAAACAAGATGAACTTGTCAAGCAACTTGAGGGGGAACGTGCAAGATTTGAGCAAGAAAAAGCGACACTTGAAAATGAACGCATGACATTGCTTGCGTCAATTGAACAAGGCCGTGTGTCAGAAATCGAGGCAGAAGTTGTGAGACAGTTAGAGTCGGAAAAAATACGTCTTGAACGTGAAGTTATTTCTGTTCAACGTAAACTTGAAGAACGTGAAAAACTTGTTGAAGAACTTAAATCAAATCCTGGAACGGTTATGGTTGCCGATGAAGGGAAACTTGAAGAGGCAAAGGCAAGGCTTAAAGCAGAACTTGAAGCAGAACAAGTAAGGTTGAAAGAACAACTTCATGCCGAACTTGAAAAGGCGGAGACACAACTTCGCAGGGAGTATGAAAGTAAACAAGCGGAACTTCGCCGTGAAGAGTCTAAGATAATGGCACGTGCAACAGAACTTGAAATGAAAGAACAGCACATTATAAGTGAAGAGGCACGTATTACAACAGAGGCCCGTGAAATACATACCCTTATTACCGATCGTGTGTATACAGAGGAAGAGCGTGACAGAATTTTAGAAGATTACAGAAATCGTTTGGAAGAATTGCAAAACCGTCTTCGTGAAAACGAACGTGCAATTCGTGGTAACAACAAAGAATTTGTGCCACTTCGTCGCATACGTGATACTCTTGAACGTGACATGAAATTATTGCGCAAGCGTGAGGCAGTTGTCGCGAAACAACAGGTTCTTGTGTATGGTGTGAATAATATTGCAAATCTTGATCCAGAGCGAGTGAAAAAACTTGAGCAAAATGTTCAGCAACTTACAGGACTTCAGTAAAGTGTTGCAAATTGTGAAGACATTATGTACCGAAATCGCGATAGGTTTCCGGTTCTTGAAAATCTTGATAGGACACTTCGTGGACAACACAGACAAATTAATGATGATATTGCAGAGTACACCAAGGCAATTGAATTCTTTGAAACACAAGAGAAATAATGATTTTCCTAGTACTCAGAGATGAGGGCAGCGAGTGGATTACTGAATAATATTTTATACTTGGGTATATGGAAGACAGACTTCGCAGGCTTAAGTTTATTGTTGTTGGGGCGGTATCTTTGCTTTTTATTCTTGTAATTGTGCTTGTATTTCAAATTGGTATTGGATCAAATAGGAATGCACAAATAAGACGTCACGAGCGTGACTTGCGGGCGATGCAAGATGAACTTTATAGACTTACGAATGATACTAATTTTTTAGAATCGGATCGATTTGTTCGTGAATTTCTGTTAAGTCAAGGTTGGGCGGTGCGATAGTTGTCTTTTGGTCATCATCGTTTGATACCTTTGAGGCGATTTGTTTTAGCTTTATTTCAATTTCTTTGTATTGTTTGCTTTTGCCTACACGGACCTTTTTTACTTGTTCTCCTTCAAGAATTTGTCCTAGATATTTATCAACCCTTTTTATAGGACGTACATAAACCCAGATAGTTAGAAGCAAAAATGCAAACCACATTGCAAAAAGGCCTATCTGGGCAATTATAAATACAATTCCAGAGCCTGCCTGTTCTGCGGCCGGATCGATACCAAATGCACCTATGGCAGGTGGCAGCAATGCCCCAAGAAAGTGAGAAGTTCCGAGAAAAACTGCGGTGGATATTGCGGTTGTTAAAAATAGACCGCCAGACACACTCTTGCCGCGTATCCATCTTAGAAAACATAGGACACCAAAGAAGATTGCAAGGCAAAGCGAGATAATTGCGGCGACAAGTAAAAGAGTACCAATGTTACCTGATGGGGTGGCCTCGGTAGTTTCGGCGACTTCGCCATTGGAAGATGCACGCATAGTATTATTAGTTGCCCAGAAAAGAAAAGCAGACATCACCGACAATATTATGAACATAGCAAACAAAAATTTTGCCATCTTGTTGCTTTTTGGTTTTTTTTCCATGACTTAGTTTGTGCAAAAGTTTAAACTTCCATTTACTTGAAAAGTACATTGCCTGTTCCTACTTTATTCGAAAGTTCGTGTATTATTGCACTTACCTCACGTACGCCAGATGTATGTGCAAAAGCACGACCAGTTGCGGTATTTTTTATGATAACAGGGCAATCACCATTGTACGCAAAAATAATATTTTGAACATCGGAATGAAGTGTTGAATCATTCATATTGTATTTTATGTAGAGTGTTTTTTGTCTTTGTGATTGTTCCTCTGATTCAGGTTTAAAAGAGCCATATGTGTTATTTCTAATTTGCCCGTTTTGATTTGAACCAGGTCGTCCAAGAGATATTATATCTCCACCTTTTTCAAGGATTGCGATATTGTCAACAAGAATGATACTGTCTTCACCATCTCTTATAGAAAGTTTTCCAGAAATTTGTATAACAGCATCCTTTTCAAGTACATGCTTGACCCTTTCATAGGTTTGTGGGAATAACATGAGATCACAACTTCCGTAGATATCTTCAACGGCAACAATAGCCATATCTTTTGCACCTATTTTTGTTTTAACGCGTTTAACCTCGGTTATAATCGCACCCATTGTAATAGGTTGGTTGTTTGTGAATTCTTTTATATTCTCGTCGTTATTGTCGTTCTCATTGTTTAAATTGCAACTTTCATGTTCGTCTTCTGGCTCGTCTGTACGTTTTTTGATAAACCTTGTATCAAAGTTAAAGTTTTCGAATTCCTTTTTATATTGTTGTAGAGGATGTCCACTTAGATAAATTCCGACGACCTCTTTTTCAAATTTTAATTTTGATGCATCGTCGAATTCGTTCATTTTTGGCAAATGAATCGCCTCGAATCTTGCGTCACTTGCAAGTGCGAAGAGTGACATTTGTCCACTGTCTGTTGCTTTTTTATGATTTGCAATTTGTTTTACAATTGTCGGATAGACGTTCATGAATTGGCTTCGTTTACCGAAACTGTCAAAGGCACCACTTAGAATAAGACTTTCGAGACAACGTTTGTTAAGTACATTCCATTCTACACGTTCGCAGAAATCTTGAAAGTCTTTGAAGTCACCATTTTTTTCACGTTCTTCTAAGATACTCTCGACAAGGGCGGTACCCACATTTTTGACCGCACCAAGGCCGAATCTTATGCCTTCATGTTCGACACTGAAATACGTGTTGCTTTTGTTTATGTCTGGGCGTAAAACTTCTGTTCCATTGTTGCGAATAGACATGATATAAAATGTCATTTGATCAAATTTGTTAACACGGTTATTAAGCACCGACGCCATATAATAAGGGTAATAATATTTTTTAAGGTAAGCGGTTTGATATGCGATATATGCATAGCACGCGGCGTGGCTCTTGTTAAATGCATATCCTGCGAATTTTGCCATCTTTTCAAAGATTAATTTTGCAACTTCTTTTTTAACACCCTTGGACATAGCACCACTTATATTAAGTTTAGGGTCGCCATAGATAAAAATGTCTTTCTGTTTGTCCATTTCTTTAATATCTTTTTTTCCCATTGCACGTCGCACCATGTCTGCCTGGCCCAATGAATAACCGCCCATAACACGAAATATGTCCATGACTTGTTCTTGGTAGACGATTTGACCATAGGTATTTTTTAAAATATTTTCAAGCATAGGATGATCATATTTTGTAAGTTTTGGATTATGCTTGTTCTTGCAATAGTCGGGGATCATATCCATAGGTCCAGGTCGGTATAAAGATACGGCCGCAATGATGTCTTCGATACAGTCTGGTCTTAGTTGTTGTAAGAATTTTTTAAATCCGCCTGTTTCCATTTGAAATACGCCATCGGTATCGCCCGTTGAAATCATTTTATATACATCCAAATCTGTGTAAGGGGTTTTGTAAAAATCTATTTTTGGTTTGGAACCACTTGTAAACTGGGAAAGTTTATGTATTTGGTCAAGTGTCATTTGAATATCTGTCAGTGTAATGAGTCCAAGGAAATCCATTTTTAAAAAACCAAGTTCTTCAAGTTCTTTCATATCGAACTGGGTCGTTACATCTTCGCCATTTCTTTGAAGTGGGGTAACGTCACCGACGACTTCTTTACAAATAATTACACCACATGCATGGGTGGAACAGTTGCGTGGAAAGCCTTCGGCCTTGATTGCCATGTCGACAACTTTTTTGACATTTTCGTCGTTGTTATAAAGTGCAACAAGATCATTATTGCGAAGTTCATCAAGCTTTGATTTTTCTTTACGATATGCATCAAGTCTTCTGTCTTGTTCTTTTTCATCGAGTGTTTTAAAATCTGGTTCTTTTTTTGGATCCCAAACTTTGATTTGATCAAAAACGTAAGGAAGCACAGGAGGACGCACGGTTTGACCAAATTGCATTGGCTTTGTAATCTTGTCAACCTCGGCATAGGGGATTTGAAAGACCCTTGCAATATCTTTGATTGCCGCCTTTGCCGCCAAACTTCCAAAGGTTACAATTTGTGCGACATTTGTTTCACCGTATTTATCTTTTACGTATTGGATGATTTCTTCACGTCTGTTGCAACAAAAATCAAGATCAAAGTCGGGTGTTGTGATTCTTTCGTTATGCAAAAAGCGTTCAAAGAGAAGATTATATTTGAATGGATCGAGTTTTGTTATGTTAAGTGCGTATGCGATAATTGATCCAGCCCCCGAGCCTCGACCTGGGCCTACCGCAATGCTTTGGTCATTTGCATATTTCATGAAATCGGCGACTATTAGAAAATAATCGGTAAAACCGTTGCCTGCAATCATTTTAAATTCGTGTTCGTATCGTTCTTTGATTTCTGGGGTTATTTTGCCATAACGTTCAACAAGCCCTTGTTCAATAAGCATTCGAAAATATTCGTCATTGGACATTTTGAATTCAGAGGGAATTACATAAACAGGTAATAAATTTTGCCGCCCAAATGGATGGCAATCACATTTATCGGCGATGACGAGTGTATTCGAGATTGCTTTTGGAGTGTCTGGGAAAAGTGCACTCATTTCGTCGTGTGTTTTCATATAAAATTCTTGTCCAGGAAAACGCATACGATTTGGGTCATCAAAAGTCTTTTTCATCTCGACACACATAAGTGCATCTTGAAGTTCGGCATCTTGTTTGTTGATATAATGAACGTCATTTGTTGCGACGACTTGGATACCAAGTTCATCCGCCATCTTTATCATAAGTGGGTTTGTAAGTTCATTATCTGGGTGAAAAAAATTCTGTAATTCTATGTAAAAGTCGTCTGCGAATATTTCCTTTAAAAAGATTGCATATTTTTTTGCTTCGTCATACATCCCTTTCATAAGATAGTGAGGGATATGTCCACCCAAGCAGCCGCTTAGACAAATCAAGCCTTCGGAGTGTTTGGCAAGAAAGTTATAGTCTATTCGTGGTTTGAAGTAAAAGCCTTTTGTCCAGGCGGTGCTGCTTAACTTGCAGAGGTTTATATAGCCAGTGTTGTTTTTTGCAATAAGCACAAGATGCCCGCGGTGTTCTTTGTGGTTACGTGCATTTAAATCGTCTACGCAATAAAACTCACAACCTATAAGTGGCTTGATGCCTTGTTTCTTACATTCTTTATAGAATTTGTACGTGCCATACATATTGCCATGATCGGTTATTGCAAGTGCAGGCATACCGAGTGCTTTTGCATGTTTAACCGCATGGGAAATTTTTGTTGCACCATCAAGCAACGAGTATTCGGTGTGAATGTGTAGATGTACAAAACTCATTGAACCAATATAGCATATATGTTGAATTTTGTCAGTCCTCTGTACCAGGAACAAAAGCATGCATACGGTGCGTTTCAGCCGAGATTTTAGTACAAAAAATTTAGCGATAATTCCTAGAGCATCAAATAGTCTTTTTGAAGGTTACACACATATAATTATATACGGGAAAAACTTTTTTGTATAAGAAATTTGTTGGTAAATACTTGACAATTGGGAATGAAATATGGTATTATGAATTATAGATTGAAGC
>WRAD01000007.1 GCA_009780375.1 Bacillota bacterium | reverse complement strand
TTACTTTGTCAAATTGTGAGAGTTTTTGAACGTCTATTGTAAATTCCTTAAGCCAATTGGTAACATTCGAATTCAAATCTGCGGTCTCAAGCGATGGTGTTGGTGCACGTGTTACACCTGGGGCAAGATCAGCGGGTGCAACATGTTGAGTTTTCAAGTTTTGCCAGCCTCTTCCATTAACCCATTCCATTCCTGTTGCAACGAATTTACTTTGATTTGTTCCAATTTCATCAGGCGAAATTTCAATACCAAGCGCGTCTTCTATTTCTTGAAAAGTTTTTTCACCAAGATACCTACCTTTAACGGTATGACCAGCCAAAAGAACCTTGTATGGATTTCCTTCAAGATCTTTTCCATCGAGGTGGTTTTCAAGTTGTGTGGGCATTTCATTAGCAAGTTGTTGCCTTGCCACATCCCCTGATTCTTTTTTTATATGTTCATGAATCCAAGATGCCGCCTTTGGATCAACATTGCGTTCATTACAGATTTTTTCATATGCAAGATAACGAAGTGTTTCAAATCTTTTTTTCCACTTTTCAATTGCTTGGTCAAGTGGAAAAGCTTTGTATTGAATTCCTCCTGGAAAACCAGTAAATGTTGGACTTGTTACTCTTGATGATGTACTTGACGATGTTGCGGTTGGCGATGGCGATGGAGGGATTGGTATAGAAGTTGATATAGTAGAAGAAGGTGATGATGGAGGTGGAGTCGATATAATCTTTTGTGTTGGTGTGGCTGGCGGGGTTGAAGAAATTGTGGTTGACGAGCCAATACCTTGTTTAAGTGCAATAAAATCTTGAATTGCAGTTGGTGAAGACATAGTTTTAGAGGCAAATGGCATTGAACGTGGGTGCAATGGGCGTTTGTCAAAATATATAAAAGCCTTTGGGTCTCGGCCAAATAGACCGAACGCTTTTTCAATTTCCTCGATTTCTTCTACATCAAAATATAACTTTGATTGCAAAGTAACATATTCAAGTGCGAGAGAATCATAATTGCTATATCTATCTTTACCAAGTTCAGGGTTTTTTCCATCTGCATCGTAATATACCCTTTGCGAGAGCTCAAGTAAGAGTTTGTCTTTGGTTATCGTTACGTACTTATCATTATAAGTAATTTTTCCCTCAGGAGTGCATTTAAGTTTATAATTTCTGTAAATTTCGTCAAGTTGTGTTTGAGACAGAACTTTGTTATTTCTTGCAAGGTAACCTGTTATTTGAAAATTTCTTTGGCCTTTTTCCAGATTTTCCTGCCACCACTTGTCATTTTCTACAAGATCTCGGAATTCCGAATCGCTTAACTCATTAGAACTTGTCTTTGTTTTTTCTTCTAGTTTTTTAAGAATACGCAGTGTGCCCATAGCTTTCTCTATTCTTTCCAAACCAACATCACTCATTTCATCTGGATTAATAAGGAATTTACGGGTAATATACGTATTGCTTGCATCATAATAGTTCTTAAGTCTAGATTTGTTCAGCTTACCTTCTGTATCAACAACGGGAAAATAGTCTAATGACTTTAAAAAACTTTTGAATTCTTTATATTCTGCTTCATCGCCAATTGGAACCCCTATATCCTTGATGAGTTCAAAATGCTTTTGTTCTTTGGGGGTTAATTTTGTTGTCATAAGTTACCTCTATTATGCCCTGTTTACAAATTCTTTGTATGTCATAAGCTTGTCGATGAATGAATTTTCATTTATTTCCATGATTCGATTTGCAACGGTTGACATAATTTCTTCATCATGCGTTGCAAACAGCATTACACCTTTGAACTTGGTCATACCTTCGTTAAGTGAAGTTATCGATTCAAGATCAAGATGATTGGTTGGTTCATCAAGAATAAGAAAATTCCCACGATTAAGCATAGTTTTTGCAAGCATACATCGAACCTTTTCCCCACCTGAAAGTACCTGTGCCTGTTTTTGTGATTCTTCACCTGTGAACAACATTCTGCCCAGCCACGAACGAATAAATGTTTCATTTGTATCTTTTGAAAATTGTTTAAGCCAATCTACAAGATTTCCTTCTTCGCCTTCAAAATATTCACGATAATCGGCGGGCAAATAACTTGCGGTTACCGTGCCTCCAAATTTTACTGTGCCAGACGTTGGTGTCTCTTTTCCCATAATACAATCAAAGAGTTTTGATATGATAAGACTCTTATTCGACAAAAACGCAATTTTATTACCTTTATTTATACGAAATGACACATTTTTGAAAAAACCATTTAATGTAAGGTTTTCGACAACAAGTATTTCGTTTCCGACCTCCCTTTCCATATCAAAGTTAATATACGGATATTTACGTGAAGACGGCTTGATGTCCTCTATTTTAAGATTTGCAAGTTCCTTTTTACGACTTGTCGCTTGACGAGATTTAGATGCGTTGGCACTGAATCTTGCAATAAAGTCTTTTAATTCTTCGGCACGTGATTCTGCCTTTTTATTGGCTTCTTTTTGTTGGCGAAGAATAAGTTGACTTGTTTCATACCAAAAGTCATAGTTACCGACGAACATCGAAATTTGTGAAAAATCTACGTCGCAGATATGCGTACAAACATTGTTCAAAAAGTGTCGATTGTGTGAGACAATAATGACTGTGTTGTTAAAGTCCATAAGGAAATCTTCAAGCCAATGAACGGATTTTATGTCGAGACTGTTGGTTGGTTCGTCAAGGATAAGTACATCTGGGTTTCCAAATAAAGATCTTGCAAGCAATACTTTGACCTTGATTTTTGCATCAAGGTCCGACATAAGTACATCGTGGAATTCCCCAGCAACACCAAGTTGATCAAGCATTGTTCGTGCGTTTGAATCGGCCTCCCATCCATCAAGTTCGGCATATTCATTCATAATATCGGCAAGACGCATTCCTTGTTTTTCGGTAATCGCATCACCAAGGGTGTATAATTCATCTTGTTCAACCTTTAATTTGAAAAGTTTTCCGTGTCCAGAAATCACCGCATCAACGGCGGTAAGATTGTCACACATACTTTGATTTTGTGCAAGTGTGGAAATTCTTTTGCCTTTTGGAATAATAATTTCGCCTTTGTTTGGAGAAATTTCACCACTTAGAACTTTTAAAAAAGTACTCTTACCCGCCCCATTTGCACCAATAATGCCATAACATTCACCAGGTAAAAATTTTAAATTCACATCCTTGAAAAGAATCCTTTTCCCAAATTGCAAAGACACATTACTTGTTGTTATCATGTTCCCAGTATATCACATCAATACATGTGTGTATACGGATAATTCCGGGCCAGAATTAATCAACTTGTTTGTTCCTCTTTTAATTCCCTTTGAAGTTGTTCAAACATATCAAGTGTAAAGTCTTGTTCCTCGGCGATTTCTTGTTCTTCTATTATACGTTCTCTTATAAGTTCAACATTATGTTCATCGATTTGTGCACGTTGGATTTGCGCCTTCGTCAGGCGAATTCCGTTTGTTGCCGCATTCTTTTTAATAAAATGATTTATTGCAATCCACCCAATTCCAAGCATTCCCAGAATTGAACCTAATATAATAAGAGTTATCCACCATGGCGTGCCACCACTTGGTGGATTAACTATATTTATGTGTGCCATTACATTAACTAGCATAATGCCATCGCCATCGTCCCATTCAACGAAACGATTATTTACACTTGACATACGCAAACGAACGCCACGATTATCAACACTCGTCATTCCTGTAATGCGTGCGGTGCCTTCAAGACGATAACTCCCATTTAAGATTTGAACATCCGCACGCCTTGACAAGGTAACCATATCCGCGTAATAACCAACGCCATCGGTATGAGTTGCCCAATTTATTTCGTAATACCTGTCAAGTACATTTTGACCAGAACCTTGCAAAGGAATAAGTCGAAAGTTATCAAGCATAGGGCCTTGATTAAACATAACTTCGTCTCTTGAGATATTCATGCTTAGATCGTTATAAACGAGACTGAGTCTAAACACAAGATCGGATAAATCATTATTTGCAATATTAATATTATTGGAATTAAATCTTGTAAAACGTCCTACAAGATCAAATTCATTATATTCATATGAAATTCCAGGTTTAGCATTTCTTACAACAATGTAATATGTGTTTTGAAAGCGATCTGTACCTGCCTGTGTCCAAATATTAAGTCTATATACTCCGATAAGCCTAAAATGCACACCGAAATTAAAGTTGGGATTATCTTCTGTTGGTGGTGTGAACCAAAAATCGGCTGGTCCACCTACTGGATTAAATATATCACTTTGCCAATTTGGTGTATGTAAATCGCTTACAAGTGGTTCCATATATTCAAGATAAATCCAATCATTGGGCCCACCTGTTGTCCACGGAGAAACACCAGGCATAAGAGTTATTCTGAAATTACCATCAACACCAACAACCGAACCAAAACCATCTCCGTAGCTTGCAGCAGGTGGTGCAGTTGCCCAATTTTCTGCGATATTTCCACTGTGCCCCGCCGTCTGGTTACGGGCATTTGTAAGAAGCGTAGGTGTTCCTCTTTTATTATTATCTGAGTAATATACGCGCATAATGGTAATGCCTGCAGGTGGATTTGTGTTTAAAGGCAAAATCCCTTCAGACTCTTGCTTTTCAAATATTTGATTATGCTTTTCCGTACTTTCAAATGCCTGCACCTTTACATCCGAAACAGAAAAAGCGGTTGAGTACAAAAAGGCAACAATAAACATAGCACCAATACAAAGTACGATTCCCCCAAAACCCAAACGAGTTCTTCTCATTAAATAATGATACCAGAATTTAATGCAAAAACAAAACCCTTTATTCGCAATACTTTTCAATAGTAAACACAAGACAATAAAGAAACCTGATAACGAGAATAAGTTATATCCACACATATGTGAATATAATGTGGATAACTTTTACTTTTCCACATCAATGTGGACGAAATATTGCAAGAAGGGTTATATAAAGTGCATAAATTGAAACAAGTATAATTCCCTGCCATCTGTAGGTTTTACCTCTTAAAAGCATTGGAAGAGTGGCAAGTAAACTTACACCAATTAAAAGTGGTATGCCTATAATCATCGTTATTTGGGCAATTGGCAATGCACCTTCTCTGGTATAACTTGTCATTACAAGTATTCCTAAGAGAAGTGTGCTGTTTATTATATTCGAACCCAGAATATTTCCAAGTGCCATATCGCCGCTTTTTTTTCGTATTGACGCAATAACCGTTGTTAATTCTGGTGCAGATGCACCAAAAGCCATGAGTGTTAGACCAATAACCGTTTCACTTATGCCCATAATGTCGGCAAGGCGCTCGGCATTTGAAACAAGTACAAACGCACCCATGACAATCAAAACCTGACCAAATAAAAAACCTATTGCAATTTCATTCCAAATCTTCCTACGTTCAGTCTTAGTTAATGATGAAGAAGTGCTCGCCTCGCAGGCTTTTGTAAATTCTTGCCTTGATGTTGTTTTATTTTTTTTACTTGCTTTCTTACTTTTTATTACAGAGTACATTATAAATGCAACAAAGAAAAATATAAGTATCGCCCCCTCTATCCATGTAATTCGTAAATCAAGCGAAAATAAAAACACTAATATAAATGCAAATATCATAAAGAGGCTCTTTACAATCGCCTCCTTTTTAGAAACCTCAGAAGTTGGCAGAAAAATCATAGAAATTGCAAGAACAAGGGCAATATTTGCGGTCATCCCTCCTATTACATTACCTACCGCTATGCCATAATTTCCACCAATAACGGCAATAACCGATACAAAGACTTCTGGAATTGCGGTTGCAATAGTTACAAACGTTGCCCCAATAAACATGTGACTTAGATTTGTTAATCTACCCAACTTGATTGCACTTGTCACCAAAAAATCACCGCCTTTGATAATACAAAAAAGGCCTATGGTGAACAAAACCACAATAAGAAAAACATTCATGTATTATATGGTATTCAATCACAGAGTGTTAATTGTTAGTTTTTGTCATGGTTTGCCTAATATGTCATTGCACGAATGCATTTTCATGTTATAATATGAAATGAAAAAGATTATTATTGATACGCTTGGCGGTGATAGTTTCGATAACATTATGCAAGGCACGGTAATGGCGGCACAAGTAAATCCTGATATAGGTTTTATCTTGATAGGAGAACGAGGAAGAATTTGGCCACATCTTATGGCGGGTGCGATTACAAGTAGATGTGAAATTATTGAATGTGTGGAAAGTATTTCGAATGACGAACCACCAACAGTAGTTAAAAACCGTTCTAACAGTTCAATTCACATAGGGCTTAAAATGCTTAAAGAGGGATGCGATCACACAAAAGAACACGAATATATTGCATTCATAAGTGCGGGAAGCACAGGGGCGGTTTTGGCAGGGGCGGTACTTATGATAGGACGAATTCCAGGGGTGTTGCGTCCGGCACTGTGCCCTCTTTTACCGTCGCCTGATCCTAAAAAACGTACTATGATAATTGATGTTGGGGCAAATATGGATTGCAAACCAGAATATCTTTTGGGTTTTGCAAAGATGGGTTCGGTGTATATGAAATCTATTGGTGTTAAAAATCCTCGAATTGGGCTTGTGAATGTTGGAACAGAAGATAAAAAAGGAAACGAGTTAACAACGGCGACCTTTGCCCTTCTTAAAGAAAGTGATTTGAATTTTGTTGGAAATATGGAAGCTAATGATGCATTTACAGGCAAATTTGATGTAATTGTGTGTGACGGTTTTGTTGGGAATATTCTTCTTAAAGGTGCGGAAGGTGCATTCAAGTTATTGGGAACAAAACTTCGTGAAACCTTGACATCAAGTTTCAAAGCGAAGATTGGTGCGGTTCTTGTGAAAAAGAAGTTCGAGAATATGAGAAAGGAACTTGGTGCAGATACCGTAGGTGGAAGTATTTTTATAGGCACAAAGAAACCTGTTGTAAAAGCACATGGGTCAAGTTCACCTTTTGCATTTTATAATGCAATCTTGACAGGAATAAACGCAGGAAGAAGCGATTTAACAAAATTACTTGAAAAAGAGTTTGCGGAAAAATAATCTTCCACTTTGAAATATGCCAACTTGCTATGTTATACTTTGTTTATGACATTTATTATTTTGGGTGCGGTTTTTGGAACATTGCTTTTTTGTGGGATTATTTTTGGTTTGTATATCTATTTCAAAAGGAAGATGTTACGTAAGACAAAAACCATTGAAGTACGCCCAGAGAATTTGCAAGTTTTAGCAGACTTTGTCCAGGCCCAAAAAGACAAATCAGAACAAGAACAACAATTAAAAGAACTTAAACGTGCGGAAATGAAACATAAACTTGAAACTTTTAAGCAGACCAAAGATTTACTTAAAGACAAACTTCGATGTCAACTTGACAATAAAGAATGGAAGCCACTTTATGAAATATTGCGGTCTGCAGACAAGGGCGGCGTAGGTATTTATGTTTTACATAACATCACAAAGGACAAATATTATGCTGGCCAGGCAAAACAACTTTACAAACGTGTTCGAGATCATTTTTTGGTGGAAGATATCACAAAAGACTTTTTGCGTGGTGATGTAATAAATGTAAAATTTTTGACCGCGAATGAACTTGATTCGGATTACAGGATTGACCACATTGAAAAGACGGGAATTGAGATTTACGCATCTGATAAAAGTGGATACAACAAAACCACTGGGAATCTGTAAAGCCATTCCTAAAATCCAATTTCACTGTAATGAATTTTGTCGTTTGTTTGCAAGTAAAAACTCTAAATCTATGTCGACCATATATTTGATACCATCAAGTAATACCATCTGGTCATGTAATATTTCAATCTTTTATGGTACAATATTGGCATGAAGAAATTGACATTGAAACAACAGATTGAAAAGGATCTTAATGTTGCCGTCAGATGTGTCATAAAGCATCTGCCATTTCTTGGCGAATTTAAAATCACATCATCTTCACAAGAAGGTGTTGATTATCAATGCAATGATTGTTTTGCACTTTTTAAAAAACTTGATAAAAATATGTCTTGGGTATCACCTTTTGATTTGGCAGAATCAATTTCAAAAAATTTTAAAAGTGAATTCACAGAAATAAACGTATCCAAACCTGCATTTTTGAATTTCAGAATAAAAAACAGCCAACTTGTAAAAATTGCAAAAGACATTAATAAAAACGGTAAATTGCAACTTGAAAATCAAGAAAAGCAAACAGTTTTTTTTGATTATGGTGGGGCGAATATTGGAAAGGAACTTCATGCTGGTCATTTGAGAACAATTATTGTTGGTGAGGCACTTAAACGTGTTTATAATGCCTTTGGACATGATACAATTGCTGATACTTATCTTGGTGATTGGGGATTACCACTTGGTCTGATTATTGCACAACTTTGTGAAAATGGTGGAATTAAGGATGGAAAGCTGTGGGTTGATATCACACTTGAAATGCTTAACGATGTCTACCCTCTTGCAAGTAAACGAAAAAATATAGAACCCGAATTTAAAAAACTTGCCGAAGATATTACAGCAAAATTACAGAATTTTGTAGAACCATATTATTCAATTTATAAGAAAATTCGTGAGGTTTCTGTCACAAGGATAAAGAAAAACTATGAAAGAATGGGTTGTACGTTTGATCTATATAATGGCGAAAGCAATGCACAGCCTTATGTGGATAATGTACTTGGCATTCTTGAAAAACAAGGTCTTACTTATATTGACAAAGATTGTTTGATGATAAATGTTGCAAAAGACGGTGAACATATTCCGATGCCCAAGAAAAATCCCGCGGACAAGAATGAACCCCAACTTTATAAAAATCCAATGCCACCCGTCATATTACAAAAAGGCAACGGTGGCGATTTATATGCAACAAGCGACATCGCGACGATTTTATACAGACAACGTGATTTTTCACCAGACAAGTATATTTATGTCACAGATTTTCGCCAAAGCCTTCACTTTACTCAAGTGTTTCGCATCATAAAAAAAGGTAATATCGTTGCAAAAAATATCGAATTTGTACATATTGGAACCGGTGCGGTTGTTGGTACAGATGGCAAGCCATTCAAAACAAGAGACGGTGGAACAATTCGTCTTGAAGAAGTTGTCGATATGGTAAAGGATGCGGTAATAAACCGTGGTGCAAGTGCAGAAAGTGCAGAACGAATTGGTGTATCCGCACTTAAATTCGCAGATTTATCAAATAATGTGAAAACCGATTTCACATTTGATATGGAAAAATTTACATCTTTCGAAGGTAAAACAGGACCATATCTTTTATACACCGTTGCTCGTATTAATTCAATTTTGAACAAGGCAATCGATTTAAATACTTGTTTAGAAGAGGAAATTGTATCAAGTACAGAAAGAAACATTTTGACAAGTATAATAAAACTTGTCGACAGTTACCCTATTGCATTACATACAAATACACTTAACACGATTGCAGATTCAATTTATATACTTGCACAAACCTTTAATATTTTCTATGGACAAACGAATATTTTACGTGAAACAGACACCAAGAAACAATCTCATTATCTTGGACTTTGTAAACTTGTAAAAACAAGTATTGAATTTGCACTTTGGTCACTTGGTATTGATACGGTTGAAACAATGTAGTGAAAAGAATAGTTATACAAAAGAACAATAGGTTTATCCTATATAAAGATTTTGAGAGGGTTAAAATCTGTGCTATTATCATGTATATCTTTTAGCGTTTTTGACAAGAGAAATACTTTGGGGGAAGTATGAACACATTAAGAAATATTTTTGATTGGCTTATCAATAATCCATCCGAATTGCTTTGGATGATTTTACCTGCACTTGCAGTATTTATCTTTGCTTTGGTGAAAATTCTTCAAATTGTTTCTGAACGCAAAAGAGACACAAACACAATAATTGAACTTGTTGAATACCAAAACTTGGCAATTTCTGAAAACCATACGGTTAAGGAAAGGACAACTAATTACATAAATAAACTTAAAAGTGAAAAAAATGCTGTTAAATTCTTACTCTATAAATATGTTCTAAGTCACTATGACTTTTCAAATATTTTATCGCATTACTCTAACGATGAATATTTAAAAGTAAAGCAATCATTACCCGAACATAAGGGTCGTGGAAAACTTGCAACTTGGATACTTGCCCCTTTTATGGTTTTGTTCATTTTATTTGGACTTGCGGTATCTCTTGCATACCATACTGAATTATTTAATAATTTTACTTCATCAAATGTTTTACGGTCGCTTATCATTCCTGCAATTATTATTGTATTCTTTTTATCCGCAACTATAATAATCATCTTGTACAATATTTCTGTTAGCAAATACAAAGCACGCCTTATTGAAGAACTCCAATCCACTGTCGACGAGTTTTTTTCACCCCTTAACCAATGCTTTGACGATTTTGCACTTGCACTTCTTGCTGGGCTTTATATACATCAAGAGGATAAAGCAATTATTAAGCGTATTATACACAAAGAGGGTCTTCAATATCGTCAAGGCTTTTATGACATACTTAATGGTGTACAAATTTCTGAAGAAGAACTTGACACAATAACAGTCAATACAGGCACAGAATCAACAGTGCAAATCGCCTCGCCAGAAGAAATACAAGTTTCTAAAACCCTTGAAGAAGAAATTATAGAAAATGAAATTGCACCTGATATTAAAACCGAAAGAACTGATGATACCCCACAGGATATAAACGATATTTTTAATAAATTTGAAGAGAGTGGAAACACAACTGCAGTTGCCCCACTTTTACAAGAACAATCACTTTCTGCCACTGTGACCGAGTCTCAAGAAAAACTGCAAGAGATTTCTGTTCAAACACCTGAACAAAAACCTGAAATCCCTGATATCGTAGAACAATTAATCGCCTACAAGCCTCGTCCAATGGCATATGTTGCACCGAAATTCAACCCTTGGCACAAGCAACCATCAATTGCACCAATGGTTCTTGAAAAATCAAATTCTGAACAGGCACAAGTTATCGAAGAACTTATAGAAAAGCCTTGGATTGCACAACCAAAGCCGCTTGCCGACCCTTTATTTGTGGATGAAAATCCAATTGAACTTGTCACAAGAAAAATTACACAAGAAAAAGAGCCTGTTGTGCGACCGCAGGTTGAAGTCGAAAAAGAAGAAATTATGCCCACAGTAACAGTAAAACCAAAAGTTAAACGCATGAAAGCAAGGGTTAAAGAAGAAGCTATAATTGAAACGGTGAAAATAGCAAGCAAGAAATAATACATATTTAACACTCAAGTAACCATATCAATGGTAGACGGAGGTGTTAATGCGATTTGGAAAATCAAAATTCAAATTCACAAAGAAAAAATTTCTTATACTAGGATGTGTTGCTGTTTTAATTGTTGCTTTTGTGCTTATTGCTACCCTTTCAACGGGTGGTAAGGCATCTCTTTATCAACGTGCACTTGCCAATGTCTCCGAAGCACGATTCTTTATGAAACATGCAGAGAGTGATGTCGTTCGTGTTCAATTTTTTTCTGGTATTCGTGAACGAGATTATAACGTAGATGGCACAGCAACCGGAACGGTACCTTTTGCCCTTATAAACATCGAACCAAAGGATGGAAATTTACATGGCGTTGATCAATTGCGTGGTTTTTTAACAATTTGTGATGAAGAAGAACAAGAAGTAACGCTTGAACGAAATCAATTTGGTGGAAATTTTGGTGTTGACATAGGTCGTGAAGTTGCATGCAATGCAAATATTACATTCAGCCTTGTTTTACAGAATAATTCCAGAGCAAACTTTGATTTAAAACCAGCAATGCCAGAGGATGCAATAAGTTGGACAAAAGCACTTGAGATTGCAACAGAACATCTTGCTGACCATATTCGCAATGTTACAAGCTTTGAAACATATGTAAAAATTGTAACAGATCTTGCAAATATTGGTGCATTTTGGTTTATTCAATTTGTAACCGATACACAAGACCGACACTTTGCAATTATTAATCCAGATGGCTCGATCATTGGTAATTGAAAACATTTAATCTTTTCCTTAATGTCCACGCATGTATAATTCCTAGACTGGAAAAAAGGGGTATACCCCTCTTTTTGTATTAATGCATAGAAATTTGGGTTTTATCAAGGCGGAGATGTTTAAACGTTGGGAAACGAAGAGAATAGTTTTCGTCATTTTGATTTTTAGAAAGTTCAAAGTATCCTATCTCAATAATCTTATCTATAATCTCGGAAGGATTATTATAAAAATATTCTCGTTGCTCTTGAGAAAAACCAGATCCAACCTTGCATGTATATGGCTTGTTATCTGGACCAGTAAATCTGACATGAACCGCACCGAGTTTACCACGATTTGCACCTGTACCCTCTTCTATGGAAAGCACAAGAACGTCTGCGGTGTGGAATTCTTTGACTTTTAATATATTCTTTGTGCGTTTACATTCATATGGTGCGGACGCAATGTTTATCATAAGACCTTCAAGCCCTTTTGACGTGAACTTGGTTAAAAGTGGTTCAATCTTTGATGCATCAGTACCGATATAAAGCATTGGCACTTCTTTCAATAAAATAACGTCATTTGCGGATTTCAGGTTGGAGTTGATCAAATCAAGCTCACTGTGCAGTGCTTTTTTTCGTTCAAGTGCAGTTTCATCTGATCGCCCATTTACAAAATCAGATTTAAGAACCCTGTCAAAAATATGAAAAGTAAGATTTCTTTTTTCTGCATCTGCGTTTGTAATCTTGACGGTTGCACGGTATAGATCAGCAGAATTTGTGTCAGTATTTGTATTAAGTACAAGTTCACCATCATAGACAAAATCCGTATTAAGCGATTTGGCGGCAACCTCGAGTTCAACCAAATCAACGATTATACGACCACCTCGAGTGAAAAATGTTGGTGTATTTTCTACAAAAAGCAAAACTGCCCTTACACCGTCCATTTTTTGGGTGATTATAAATTCTTTTTTGTCCAAATAAGATTTATTATCTTGATAACTTTCTGCCAACATTACATTCATCACCGGGATAAAATCACTTGTAAATACTTTATTTAAAGTCTTTTCTTGGATACCAAGTTTTAAATCTTTTTTGATTATACCATGAACCAAGTCGGCAACGATGTTGTCCATATTACGAGTAAAACTTGTAAGTGTTTGAACATCAATGTCACGTCCTGTATTATTTTCGATAAAATATTTTAAAAGTTCAAGAATCGTTTCAGGAATCATCTCATTAACAACGAGGTTTTTGCTCTGGGTACTTTCTGCAGAATTTTTGAGATGCTTTGCAAGTTTTTTATTACTTATTCCTGTAATTATATACGGATTAAATAGAAAATTCAAGATAAACTTAATATCCTCGTTATCTTTGTATTGCGACAAAAATGCCTCTTTTTCAAGGCGTCCTGTGGTTGATTGTAACTGTTCGACAAGTGTTCTAAACACTATCAGTACTCTGTCCATACTTTATTATAGCATAGAGGTTATTTAAAGTACGTCGAATTTTTTCAAATTATTGCTTGAACAGTATTTTGCCACATTCTTCACAGGTTATATACCCTTCTGTAGAGATTTTGTGCGTCATAGATAATGCAAGTTCAAAATGACAACCTGCACAACGATTTGAAATCAAAGGAACAACTATATCCGTATCACGCCCTGTTTTATCGGATGAACGAAGTTTTTTGTATTTGTCCATGAGTTTTTTATCAACCGAACTTTCTATTGATTTTAATTCTTTTTCGACCACTTTGAGTTGCGGTTCAAGTTCGTTTTTTTGTGCTTCATATTTCGGGGTTAATGTTGCAATGTTTTTTTGAACAGTTACTATTTTTCTTTTTGCGTCTTCGAACTGGGTTGCTTTTTCATTAATACGACGCATAAGATCATTAAGTTGACTTTCATAACCTGCAATTTTATTTGCAACCGTAGAGGCATATGTTACAGCAGAATTAAGTTCATCTTCGCCCTGAGATATGTTTTCGTTATTTACAATGTCTTCTGCCCTTGTCAAAAGTTCAGTGAGATTTTTACGAACAGTTTCAATTGTTTGTTCTATTGTCTTTGCATCATTTTCCAATGAAAGAACGGCATTTTTTGTAATAGCAAGTGTCTTTGTATTATCGTCAAGTTCGCGTTTGGTTTTGCCTTGTTCTACGTTTAAAATTAGTTTTAAACGCTCTTTGTCTTTTTGTTGATAATTAAGCATTTCTTTAATCATAAGCCAATTATATCACAAAAAAAACCTGCGGTCTACAGGCTTTTTTTAGAACTCGCAAGTTCATTATGCAAAAACTGTGATAGTAGTGTATGAGGCAAATGCATCCTGAGCAGAAACAATAATTCTGTATTGACCTTGTTGTGTTGGAATAAACGTTGTACCGATTGCAACTTGCACCCACTCACCATCAATATAGTGTTGCCATATAAAATCCAGTAAACCACCATCTGGATGAGTTGCGGACGCGGTAAGTTCTTCACCTACATATCTGTCATAACTAACAGCTACCGCAGATATATTACCAAGAACAGTAAATTCAAATACGTAATATACAAGTGTTTCTTGCATATATGAGGTAACACGAAATTTTCCACTTGTGTTCGGTGTGAATGCTCCGCCTGTTGCCACTTCTTCCCATTTGTAATCATCTTCAAGAGCAACATATCTTTCCCAGATAAATGAAATTGCATGCTTGCTTGTGTGGGTTGCGTTTGCAATGAGTTCTTCACCAATACGTCCTACATAACCTTGATCACCTGGCCCAGCTGTTAGACCTGTTAATTCAAACTCGATTGGATTGTCTGTTGGTTCATCGTCTGGCTCTTCGCTTGGACAATCTTCTGGTTCGTCATCTGGCCCTTCAATCGGTGGTTGCTCGATGACTGTGAAATTTACTTCATAGTCAACCACTTCAACAAGCGATGATGTGGCACGAACAGTGAATTTGCCAATTGTTTCCGGTTCAAAGTCTGTTCCTGTTAAAATAGCAGCGTCATTTTGGTATATATACCATGTAAATGTGATTGTACCCGTTTCCCCTGTTGTTTCTGCGGTGGCATTTATGGTTGTACCAAGATAAGCATATAGTGAATCTTGTTCATCAAATATTCCTGTTAAGGTTATGCCGTCAATAGTCGGTGTGTCTGGGGTATCATTATTGCTCCGACAACCTACGGTTAACGCAATAATCGGGGCAAGCATAAATGCAAGTAGTCCAAGCATCAAGACTTTTGTTTTTCTTTTCATGTTATTTTCTCCTTTGAGCATTGGATTCGACATATTTTTACAAAAATCGACAAAATTGTCAATCAATTAATAAATGTAATTATCTATAATTGCAATTTCTTTCAAGAATATTGGCATCAGTATTACTTGACAATGTCATTTTATATCCTCTAATATATAACAAGGAGTATTTAACATGCGGAAAACCCAGAAAGGATATTTTGGCGAGTTTGGTGGATCTTTTATGAATAATGAAATTCAAAGAGAACTTGATAAAATTGAAGTTGCGTATAGAAAACTTGCAAAGGATAAAGCATTTATTTCAGAACTTAGACAATTGCAACGTGATTTTCAAGGCAGACCTACCCCACTTTATTATTGCAAAAATTTAACCAAGAAAATGCGAGCAGAGAGTGGCAAGGACTTTGGAGCAAAAATTTATTTAAAGCGTGAAGATTTAAATCATACTGGCGCACATAAAATTAATCATTGCATGGGCGAAGCGTTGCTTGCAAGATATCTTGGAAAACGCAAGATTATTGCGGAGACAGGGGCCGGGCAACATGGGCTTGCGATTGCTACTGCTTGTGCTTATTTTGGACTTGAATGCGAAGTTCATATGGGCGAGGTAGATGTTATCAAGCAGTCGATAAACGTTGAAAAAATGAAGTTACTTGGTGCAAATGTTATTACCGTAATGAATGGACAACGTACATTGAAAGAGGCGGTTGACAGTGCCTTTGTCGCATATGAACAAGATCTTGAAAATTCGATTTATTGTATCGGATCTGTTGTTGGCCCACATCCTTTTCCAACAATGGTGCGAGATTTCCAAAGCATAATTGGGAAAGAGGCAAAACGTCAGATTAAACGTCAAGACAAAAAATTGCCATTCGCAATCGTTGCCTGTGTTGGGGGCGGAAGCAATGCAATCGGAATTTTTCATGATTTTATAGAAGAGGAAAATGTTTTCTTGTATGGGGTGGAACCACTTGGTCGTGGCGAAAAACTTGGTGACCATGCGGCAACTATGACGTATGGTAAAAAAGGGATTTTTCATGGCTATTCAAGTACATTTCTTCAAAATGACGATGGCACTATTGCCGATGTGCATTCGATTTCAAGTGGGCTTGATTACCCTGGCATAGGACCCGAACATTCGTATCTTAATTCAATAGGCCGTGTTAAATATGTAACATGTTCGGATCAAGATGCAATGAATGCATTTTATCTTCTTTCACGAACAGAGGGGATTATACCTGCACTTGAAAGTTCTCATGCAATTGCCTTTGGATGCAAGTTGGCACGTACTTTGCCCTCGTCTGAAAGTATAATTATAAACCTTTCAGGTAGAGGGGACAAGGACATAGCGACTGTTACTCGGTTAAACCCTTAGCCGCTATTCTCTAACTTTTCCATAGCCACCAACAATGTTAAAAGCGGGTCTTTGTCTTCTGGAGTTACTTCTCGTATCTTGCTGTATATTTGTTTATCTTTTCTGTAACTCTCAAAATTTTCACTAAAAAGTTCTTCGAAACTTGAATCACATGCCTTTAACATTGATTCCAAATTATCCATTGACACAAAACTTTGTCCATTTTCAAATTTGTTTATATACCCTTCTGCACAACTTATTCTAAGACTTAGTTGTCGTGCACTAAGCCCCGCTATTTTACGTATAACTATCATCCTTTTTCTTATCTTTTGTTCAATCATAAATAAATGTAGCATATAATTTAAAATAAATTACAATTTTAGTATCGCAAATTTTGCTATATTAAAAACTGTTTTTCCATTTATCACAATATCAAGACAAGGCAAGAATGTATTATTCCTTGGCAACAAAAAACCACCGTATTATGGTGGTTAATGGTCGGGGCGACACGATTCGAACGTGCGACCTCTTGATCCCAAATCAAGCGCGCTACCATCTGCGCCACGCCCCGATAACAATTATTATATAGTATGTTTGCAGGGCTTGTCAAATACTTTATCTTTTTTAGTTGACTTATAAAATAAATTTGAATATAATTCTGTATTAGAGAATGTTTTTTTCGTTCTCTTTAAATATATACATATAACACATTGGCGAATTGCTCGTCATGTTTGATATATCATTTCAAATATTTAATTTGACCGAGTTTTTCGCCTTGAAATATTTTTAAGGAGAATTAATTATGAAAAAACTTTTAACATCTTTTTTCTTGGTGTTCTTGTTCATTGCTTCGGTGTCTGTGCCACTTTTTGTTGGATGCAGCAGCAGTACTACAAGCGAGAGTGATAAAGATAATGATACCGATATAGGTGGGCCCAGTTTGCCTACCCCTGACCCTGTATTCAATGCTGTGCTTTCTGGGGCTTTGCTTTCTTGGGATGAAATTGCAAATGTAGACAGTTTTACGCTTGTTTATACTTTTGAATCTTTTTGTGAAGATGTGGATGATATTGATAACAAAGTTGAGCTTTTCTATCCAACTTATCTTGTTACACATGGTGCAGGTGTGATTACATATTCAATCATTGCACATTTTGATGAAGAAGATTATTTTGAGAGTTCAGAACATGTCGGAATAATTACAGAACTTGGACTTTTAGAGGCCGCACTTGAAAATGCTGCTGGCTACCGCTCGGTTAAGATTACTTCTTCAGGTTCAACAAGAGTCAATGCATTAATGGTACACATGCGTTTGGAGGTTTTTGGAAAAACAATTATGAATTTTGATGAACAAGGTAATGTTGTAAATTCATACAAAGAAACACTTTCACACGCGAGAAGCGGTGGCGGAAATCTTCTACTTGGAAATGGTCCTGCTATTTCTGCGGCGACACGTGGTGACAGAGTTTTCTTTGATGCAGAATCAGACACAATACAAAGCCAACGTGCGACATCAATTAATCAACAACTTGATGCAGTTACATTCGGAGGAAACATAAATGTTCAATCAATGGATGAATGGCTTAACATTGAAGGAAGTGGACACAGACAACTTGCCCCGTATGGTTTTCTTACTTATATTGTTAATGAAGATACAATAAGTGACGCAGAGTCAATGACAATTGCACATTTTTCATCAGGAACAACACAAGCGAATATTACTATGAACAGACATGCCCTTTCATTCGATAAAGAATCAGGTCATTTTTCATTTACATTCATTATGGATGCCGGTGCCGCGGGTGCAGTAAACAGATACGAAGTTATACGTGCCGGTGGACTTAATGATATGACTTATCATGAACTTGGTTTAACATTTACTATTGACCAAAATATGAATCTTGTAAGTTACAGAACATTAAGTCGTTATGATGCACACGACTTTGTTGATGCAAATACAAGAGTTGATACAACAAATACTTTTCATTTTAGCAATGTTCCAGGATACTTTGAATCACCATGGATACCAGAAATTCCTTCACAAGAGGATGAAAGTGAGGAAATAACAGAAGTAGTACTTTTCAAGAAAGAAGATTAATTATTCATTCATGACCTGTAAATAAGCATCAAGTTCGGCACGTGAAAGCGTGCCATTTTCTATTGCATTTTTAATCGCACAGCCTGGTTCAGTTTGATGGGCACAGTTTGTAAATTTGCATTTAGCGGCCAACGTTGTTATGCTGGAAAATATTTCGCTTTGCAAAATTGTTTCGCGTTCAAGTCCAACTATTTTGATGCCTGGTATATCTATAATTTTATGACTTGATTTTGTGTAATACATATTGCGGGAACTTGTGGTGTGTTTTCCCTTATCTGCAAAACGTCCGCCTTGGATTGTTTCTTTTGTTTTCAGATCCAGATCACAAAGCGTATTTGTGATTGTACTCTTTCCTACACCACTGCTTCCAAGCAGAATCATACTGCCTTTTTTCTTTACGTGATTTAGCAAAGTGAGAACCTGGTCCTTATCAAGGGCGTTAATATATGTGTGCTCAACCATTGGGAATTCTTTTTGTAAAACATTCTTGAACTTGACAAGTTCTTTTGCTTTTAATTGATCAATCTTTGTAAGAACGATTACTTTACGGATATCTTGACCGCCGCTTAGCAATAAAAATCTGCGAATGCGATTTTGGGAAAATTCTTTATTTGCGGCGGTCACCACAAAAATTGTATCTAAATTTGCGGCAAAGCCTTGGTATTTTTGTTTGGCATGATCAAAGCGACCAAGGAAATTTTTACGAGATTGAACTTCAATGATAATATATTTGTCATCACGCTGTTCAAGAGTTACAATGTCGCCAACAACCGGAAGTTCGTCACTAACAAAAGAATTATTGGTTATACAAAAATGGATTTGTGGTTTTTTGATTGTACCTGTGTTGGCGTGAAAGCCTTTTTTAGAAACGCTTGTTATTTCGGCGGTTATGTTCATGTATTTATTATAACACGATGTTGACAATAATCTTGATATTTGATAGAATGGAACGTTCAATATTCACCCTACTAAGGGATTAATGAAAGGAAGAGTGCAATGATGACTCTTAAGGAAAAATGCTTAAAGGTAGCCGCACAGACAGGCAAGTTTATTGAAGAACACAAGCTTGCTACAAATGCAGAAGTAAGAATTCGCATTTGGCCAGACGACAATAGAAATGGCAAATATGCCGCTTCGACAACTTGCATGGCAAAGAATTATACTAAGCCCTTAAAAGAAATCCTGGAACTTACTGAAAAATATCCTGGTGGTATTTCGATAAAAGTTTTTGGTCCAACCATTGAGGATTTCAACATCGATACCAACGAAATTGAAGATGAAGTTGCGTAGTAACCTAAAAAAGTGGTCGCATTAAGCGGTCACTTTTTTAAAACAAATTCATGCTAGATATTAATTCAGGTTTTCTATTAGAATTTTAACATTACCACCAGAAAAACCAAGTGCATTTGCTTCGTCGGTGTCTATATGGATTGCGGGAACAAATTTTGTACTTACTCGGGCGATGAGATTATTAAGGATACCTCCACGGTCGCCATCAATTTCCACGGCAATAAGTTGCTTGTCAGCTATGTTATGTTCTTTTGCAAATTCTTCACTTAAATGTGCATGGCGGCGAGCAATGATTACCCCGTTGTCAATTTTGATTTGTTTATCGCCACTTTGAAGCGTTATGCCTGGTGTATCAATTAAATCACCACTTAGACGCAGTGGTACATTTTTAAGCCCTATTGCAAATGAATCAGTACGAGATATTTCAACTTGCGTATTCGAACGCACCGGACCTAAGACCGCAACATTTTTGAGAGTGGTTTTTTCGGTAACAAGGTCTACCCTCTTGTCAGAGATAAAATCGGTACGTTGAGAAAGTGTTTTGACAACACCTAACTCGGCATCTTTGCCAAAAAGTTCTTCTAGGTGTTTTTGTGATAAGTGAACATGACGGGCAGATACTTCGCACATAATTTCAATCTTTTTCATGAAACGATTGTATCATATAAATCTGTAATTTCTGTTTTATTTTCTTTGATTTTTTAGGTATACTAGTACCATACGGATGAAAAAGACTTTGGGGGTTTTTGCAATAGTTATTCTTTGTGGACTTCTTGTTGTTGGAGGGCTGCAGTTTTTTGGTTTTCAAGCAAGTAACATCACTCAAGCAAACACTTTGCAAACCGTTCTGTCTGAAAATTCTTTTGATAGTACAAGTTTTGAACAACATTCTGGTGGTCCCGTTGAAACATATCTTGGTGTGTTACCGGGCGATGCGTTGTTTACAATGCCAAGCCGTAATGGAATATATATTCAAAGGCCACCACAGGCGGATATAGATGAATTGGAGAAAAGAAATGCAGGTTCGTTTTTTTATGGTGATGTCCATGTTGATACAAATACATTTGACAATGATTATTTTGTATTTACCGCGGCGAGATTTGTAGGAAACAGACGTAACCCAGGCATGAGATATTTAGGAGATGGGTGGGAAGAAACCAATTGGTTTTCGGTTGGAAGAATCGGACAAAGTAACAGTGCAGAATTTACAATAAGAAAAATTTTGCCGGCAGGTACGTACGGAATACATATGCAACCTTTTAATAATGCTTTTGTTTTTGATCCTGAGCTTGGAGAAATGATGAGAACTCACGTTCCTGCGATGTCTTGGAATGAATATTATGGCACGTATGAACCGGTTTCCCAGGTCTTCCCCGTTTTATACGCAGATGAACTTCGTTATTTTTCGGTTACCGATGATGATGGAAATAATATGATTCGTGCAAGAGCATATTGGGGGCAATGGCTGGCTCTTGGGGTTATGTCTAATGAAGGTGCGATGAATTTGGGTTATATGGCACCCGAGATTCGAACAAGTTCAAACTTTTTAATTGGGAATATCAACAGTGTTAATCAATTAATAGGAAATAATTTTCAAATTGCGGTTGACAGGAATGGGGTACGCATATCGGACTGGGAAATGGATTCATTTATTTTTCATTCAAGAGGTGGTGCAAACGCACTTGATGTGTTTGTCCCAAGTTGGCTTTCAAACAGTGTTTATACCTTACGTGTTTGGAATGAAAGTAATCCAACCGCAGTGGGCACGTTTATTTTAGATAATACCGTTACACTTGTTTACAATCGCAGTGATTTATCTGCCCTGTCAACCACTTTACTTGTGCTTGGTACACTTGCGGCGATTGCGGCGGTTATCATCTTTGTTCTTCCAAAATATCTTTATTGGCGTCAAGAAAAACAATACAGGACGGTTGAAAATAAACGCTATATGACCAAAGGTGATGGGGCAAAAACCGATAAACACTTTAAAGCACAATCGGCACGAGATTCATATCGTCATTCAAAGAATTTGACTGGTGAAGAATTAAAAAGAACGGCAAAAACATCTGGGTTCTTTGATGCTATGCGTGCAAGCAAAGAACGCAGAGAAGCGGCACGAGAGGCAGGTCTTTCTATGGAAGAATTCAGAGAACTTGAGGCACAGGGCAAAAAACTTGAAGAAGCAAAAGTTACAAGTTTGCAAAAATTCAGACAATCTATGGAAACAAAGCCAGAGCCCGAAACAATCGTAGAAGAACCTGTTGAAAAAATAAAGGCAAGGAAATTGGAACAGTCCGGTGGTATTGAATTTGATATGCTTGACAGTTATAAAGGCACAGATGTTGAAGTTGTGAAAAACCAAGCTATGCGTGGTGATATAAGAGAAGCATTTGTTGTAGATGAAGAGCCAAGATCTAGATTTGAAGACTTGTCTACTTCGTCTTATGATGCGGAAAGAATTGAAGTTAAGCATCAAGAATCTGAATCTGGCAAGGTAGAATCTGCTCGACCAGGAAGTTTGCTTTCAAAATTAAGAAATTTGACCGATTGATTATTTCGCTCTAAAACATGTTTAATAGTCTTTTATCAGACATAACCCTTCGAAAGAAACTCTTATTATTTGTTCAGTCATTTTAACAAAAGAGAGACTCTGCTAAAGATTTATATTCGCTGTGCTTTTATTATGTTTTGATTACGTTACGTACAATGTAAAAATGTGGTGATGGCATTTAAAAATTACTCTTTGCACTGGGTAACTTCTGGGTTATACTGGGGGCATATGAAAATATTAGTTTTAAATTGTGGATCAACCACACTAAGGTATCAATTAATTGAAATTGAAAGTAAAAATGTTATAAGTAAGGGAATATTTGAACGAATTGGCGAGCAACAATCGTTTTTCGAGCACAATGGTGCAGATGCAATAGACTTTTATGTTCGTGACCACAAGGCGGCGGTTGTTAAGATGTTTGAACTCCTTGGGTCCCAGGTTGATGGTCTTGTGGGAATTGGGCATCGTGTCGTACATGGTGGTGAAAAGTACATGAAGAGTGTTATTGCAACCAACGAAGTTTTAAAGGGTGTTGACGCTATGAGTGTTTTTGCCCCACTACACAATCCTGCAAACCTTTTGGGTGTACATGCGTGTATGACCGCATTGCCCGATGTGCCGAATGTGCTTGTTTTTGATACCGCATTTCATTCCACCCTTCCGCCTCATGCTTATTTATATGCGTTACCTTACTGTGATTACAAGGAACATGGCATTCGTCGTTATGGATTTCATGGCACAAGTTATTCTTTTGTTGCACGTGAGGCGGCAAAAATGTATGGAAAACCATTGTCAGAATTACGCATTGTTGCGATGCATCTTGGTGGAGGCGCAAGTATATGTGCAATTGACAAAGGTAAAAGTGTAGAAACAAGCATGGGAATGACCCCACTTGAGGGCCTTATTATGGGAACACGTTGTGGAGATATTGATGCTGGTGCGGTTGGATATCTTTCAAGGATCAAAGGGTTTACAGCCGAGGCAACACTTGCATATCTTAATGGAAATTGTGGTATAAAAGGTCTCAGTGGTACTGGCTCAAGTGATTTTAGACATCTTAATGCAACGGCATGTAAAGAAGGTGACCCAAATAAGGAAAGTTGCATTGTAACAATTGATGCGTTCGAACATAGACTTGTTAAATACATTGGTTCATATATTGCGGTTATGGGCGGTGTTGATGCAATCGTTTGGACAGGCGGAATTGGAACAAATGGAAATGAAATTCGCAGAAATGTCATGAAAAAATTTGGATATATTGGGGCGGATATTGATCATGATAAAAATGATAAACTTGGGCGTAATATGACGGCAGATATAAGTGCGGTCGATGCAAAAGTAAAAACCTTTGTTGTTTGTACAAATGAAGAATTTGAAATTGCACTTGAAACAAGTCGGTTGGTCGGCAAATAAGTTTTGATTTTTAAATGTATTTTAAGGAGTAATTGATGGGAAAAGAACTTAAAACAAAAAAGGAAATGAAATATTTGGAAAAAGTGGATTGCGAATGCCCTGTAGACGCACCGTGTAATGGTGTGGATGAAAAGGCAACAGGATTCATGGCAAAAGCAATTTGCATGGCAAAGAAAGGTCAAAAAGCGGGCGAAATCCCTGTGGGTGCAGTCATTGTTCGTAATGGGAAAATAATTGCTCAGGCCTATAATATGCGTGAAAAACGCAAAGTTGCACTTTATCACGCAGAAATGCTTGCAATTGCGGCGGCGTGCCGTAAAGTTAAAGGTTGGCGTCTTGATGATTGCGAGATGTATGTTACATTGCAACCTTGTATTATGTGTGCAGGTGGAATTTTGAATTCACGTATAAAAAAGGTTTATATAGGTGCATTGAAAGATGGCGAGCCATCAAGCAGTTTAGACGTTTACAAAAACAATACATTAAATTGGACCACAGAAGTTGAGGTTATGCACAATGAAGAATGTTCGGCAATTTTAAAAGACTTTTTTAAAGGTGCAAGAAATGGAGATAACAAGACAACCCCAGGTTCAATCGAAAAAACCAAGGTTGCGATGCCGACAAAAATTATGCCTGCAAGTGATAAAGATGACCCCGAAGACAGTGATGGTGAAGTTGGATAATTTGGTAACTTGTGAATATACAAATTCCGATGCAACAAAATGTCTGTCAACGATTGACATTTATCGAGTTTTTGGTATAGAATAAGTAGGAATGCAAGAGTTAGAAGATTTTTTTAAGAAACGAATAAAAGTCGTTGACACAGGCGATGGCAGATATGCGATTAATTTTCCTATGTACAAAATCGAGGGTGGAATGTACGAAGTTTACCTCCTTCAACGCGGTGGAGGCTTTGTTCTAAGTGACGAAGGTGCGACAATGGATGAACTTGATAAATTTTTTGAACTTGGCGAACCAGATGTTATCAAAAATATCGTTGCAATATTACGTCAATATGGATGCACAAAATTTGGTAACAGTATCCAAATTGAATGCACACCAAAAGATGTAAATTACAAGTTAAGTTTTCTTATCCAAGCAATTTCATTTTTGCTTAACATGAAGATATTTCATGCGTGAATTCAATAATAATTATAACTATATGTCCTATAGAGATTACAGATTTGTTTTATATATCATTGCATGATAGACTTTTGTCATGAAATATTTGGAATATCTTGACGATTTTGAGGATACCCCATGCCGCAACAAGAAAGGTCAATTTTTAGAATGTATTACCTCCCTTATGACGAAACTTGAAAACCCACATAAACAATTTAAATCAATTCATGTTGCAGGTACAAATGGCAAGACGAGTGTTATTAATACTTTGTTTTCTGTTTTATGTTGTGCAGGATACAAGGTAGGTAAATTCGCAAGCCGATATACATATGAGTTTGGTGAACAAATCCAAATAAATGGCGAAAATATTACAGACGAAGAAATTGAAGAATATCTTGAGGTTTTGAAACCACTTGTCAAAGAACAACAAGAAGCGAATATTTATGTAAATCGCAGAGATATTTTAACAAGTGTGGCATTTATGCATTTTGCAAAATATCAAGTTGATATTGCCCTTGTCGAATCGTCTTTTGGCGGTTTGTTTGACAGTACCAATATTATATCTCCTCTTGTGTCTGTGATTACTAAAATAGATTCTGATGCTGGTGATAGATTAGGGGAAATTACCGAGGACATTGTTGGCATTATAAAACAAAACACGCCTGTCATTACAAGTAATTTTTCGACATCTTTAACAATTATAACAAACAAGGCGATTGCAATGAATGCAGATATTATTCGCGTTGCATCTAAGAACACAGAAACAACACACTTTAATATTTCAAAACCTATGCGCTTGACTTATGGTGGAAATCATTATTTTACCGCACTGAAAGGTCGTCATCAAGGCATTAATACTGCTATTGCTTTAGAATGTTTTGCTTTGTTAAATAACATTGGATTTAATATAGAGACAAATCACATTGAAAATGGTTTTGCAGGTGTCGACACCGCATCTATGTTTGAGGTTATGTCTAGAAAACCACTTGTAATTTTCGACAGTGCAAGTAATTTAAGCGGCCTAAAAGCACTTATGCAAAATGTTGAGGATTATTTTTGGGGGAACATTAAAAAAACAGTCTTTATTGTTGTTTTAGAAAAAAGTAAAAATCTAGATGTTTTTATGGCGGTACTTGCAAAACATATGCCAAGAGGTGGAAATATTATTTTTACTAATGGCATAGGCAGCAATTTTTACCTTGCAGATGAATTGTTTGATGCATATGTAAAATCGGACAAACGCTACTCGGTGACCGATTATATTGCAAAGAGACGAACGCATTCTATTGCATATTGCATTAATAATTTTCCCGATGCGCTTTCTGGAGCAATTAAAGAACATGGACATGATGCCGCCATTATGATTATTGGTGGTCATTCAATATATAAAAATGTAAAAGACATTATGGATAAATGATGTGATAGAATAATATAGGGAGTACGTATGCCTAGAATTACTTCTTTGGAAGTTCAAAAGACAAATAAAGACAGAATAAACGTTTACGTTGAAGGTGAGTTTTTTTGTGGGATAAGTCTTGATACTGCGGTTAAATACAGCATCACAAGAGATAAAGAATGTACCGATGAAGACTTGGCAAAACTTCTCAAGGCAAGTGGAGAAAATGACTTGTATGGCAGGGCGATTAACTATATTTTACGAAGTCCTAGAACCGAACGTGAAATAACCCAGTATCTTTTCAGAAAAGATGCAAGTCCCGAAACCGTCAAGCGAATTGTTAATCGCTTAAAAACAAGCAGTTATATTAATGACGAGGCATATGCACAAATGTTTGCAGAACAAAAAAGTGGAAAACTTGGTGCAGGTAATATCCGAAATAAACTTTATATGCGCGGTGTTGACACGGAACTTATTGAACAGGCATTAGGACTTGTTGAGGGAGAGACGCAGGAGGAACTTGCAAAAAAAATTGCAGAAAAATATTTGCGTTCTAAGGGTCGAGATGATAAAAGCATGCAGAAACTTTATCGATATTTGGGAAGTAAAGGCTTTGATTTTGATTTAATCAATCGCATCATAGAAGATGCGAAACGGGAAAGTGAGATTAATCCAGAAAAAGTAGAAGAGTATCAAAGTAAATATAAACAATTTAGACAAGCAAAAGAAGAGATGAAAGCAAGAAAGCGTGAACTTAAGGATGAATTAAAGAAATTAAGAGAGCAAATCAAGCCAGTTGAATAACTGAATCACTTGAAACAAGTTTGAGGTATAAATGAAAATTGGAATTGATATTCAGGTGGTACGAGAATTCATGCATATGGAAAAAATTTTTTCTTTATATGAAATTGATTATATTAAGAAAAAAGGTATAAATCAACCACAGACGGCAACCGGAATTTATTGTGCCAAGGAGGCTTTTTTCAAGGCATTGGGAACAGGAATATTGCATTCAAAGTTGCCACAAATTGAGGTTTTGCATGACGAACATGGTATGCCATATTACAAGATTAAAGATATTAAACTCTTTAATCAATTAATTTCTGAGACCAAAACACCTGATAGTGTCAGGCAATCAATGCCAGTTATTCCGACGCTAGCACTTAGTATAAGTCATACTGGAGATTTAGCGGTTGCGGTTTGCGTGATGACTTGGAAATAATTTTTTAAAATAACCCTATTGTATTTCCATCAGAATCAATATCAATTGTTTGTGCAGCAGTAATTTTAGGTAAGCCAGGCATTGTCATAATTGTGCCACATTTGGCTACGATAAATCTTGCGCCGGCATTAAGTTTAACCGATGTGATTTTAATCGGCATTCCGAATGCAATAGGCTTTTTTTCTTGACTTGCATTTACCATGTCGGCAAGTATGTATGTAGGCCTTGCAATACAGATTGGAAGATTTATGTTTGGTAATTGTTTAATTTTTGCGACTTGTAAAAGTGCGTTTTTTGTAAATTCTATTTGTGTCGTGCGATAGATTTTTGTTGCGATTGCCTTGATTTTGTTTTCTATTGTATCATTCACCAAATATAATGAATTATTAGATATTTGTTCATTTGAATATTGTTCGTTACAAGCATTTATAACTGTACTTGCAAGATGTTCTGCCCCTTTGCCTCCACATGCCCAACTTTCGTTTACAACTGCCTGTATACCAATATTGTTACACTCTTCTTTGACAAGATCGATTTCTTGCAATGTATCGGTTGTAAACTTGTTAATTGCAACGACCACATTCAATCCAAATATGTTTCTTATATTATCAATATGTATAAACAAGTTGGTTTTAATACCCTCTTGAAGTGCACCACCTCCATGGAATTTTAACGCCCTTATTGTTGCAACAAGAACAATAACATCTGGCCGTCTGCCAAGTTTTGGACATTTAATGTTGATAAATTTTTCCATACCAAGATCCGCACCAAAGCCTGCCTCGGTTACCGTGTAATCTGCAAGCCCAAGTGCAGTTTTGGTTGCAATAACCGAATTACAGCCATGAGCAATATTTGCAAAAGGACCTCCATGAATAATTGCAGGTGTACCTTCAAGCGTTTGTACCAAGTTTGGTTTAATTGCATTTTTAAGAAGCACCGTCATTGCCCCATGTGCGTTTACATCGGATGCGGTAATTGGCTCGCCTTTTATGTTAAACCCTATGATTATATTTCCAAGACGCACTTTAAGATCATGAATATCGTTACATAGGCATAATATTGCCATAATTTCACTGGCTACAGTTATGTCGAAACCATCTGCACGATTATTATTGCTTTCTGGGTTTTTTGATTTTACCTGTAATTCGACATTGCGTAATGCCCTATCGTTCATATCCATTACACGTTTCCAAGTAATATTTGTCGTATCAAGTTCAAGTTCATTACCATGCCAAATATGATTGTCGATCATTGCGGATAATAAATTATTTGCACTTGTAATCGCATGAAAATCACCAGTAAAATGCAAGTTAATGTCTTCCATTGGAATAACTTGAGCATAGCCTCCGCCTGTTGCCCCACCTTTAACACCAAATACAGGGCCAAGTGAAGGTTCACGAAGTGCAACTATTGTTTTTTCACCAAGACGTCTTAGAGCATCACCAAGTCCTATTGTTGTTGTGGTTTTGCCCTCACCCATTGGCGTTGGCGATATTGCGGTTACAAGAACAAGTTTAGATTTTTTGTTCCCTTTATTTTGTAAGTTTCCAAGTTTAGAAAAATCTATTTTGGCTTTGTTATAGCCATAGAGTTCAAGTGTTGATTCAGAAATACCCGCCTCTTTTGCAACCAAAGCTATATGTTTTGGGATTATGCCTGTCGCTATTTCAATATCTGATTTAACCTTTTCCATGTTACCAGTCTAGCATACAAGTCGAAATTTCAGTGAAAGTATTCAAATTATTTGATTCCAACAAGCCTTTTGATTTGTGGCAATGCCTTTGTCGCGGCGATTCTTCCCTGCTCTATGATTTCTGTATTATTGTTAAATGAAAGACTTGATCTTGAACCCAGCTCAGGAATTATCAAGATATCTGCTTCTCTGCCTTCGTGCCTTGCACTTCTCCAATCCATAAGTTGATATGACATATCCAAAACCCCAAGTGTAGTAACTGATGAAATGTCATTTGGTGAACCAACCGCATCAACGGCAATTATTATATCTGCCCCAAGTTGTCTGGCTTCGGCGATAGGCATGCGTTTAAGCACACCACCGTCAACAAGAATTTTATCATCAATGCACACCGGACGAAATAGTGCGGGAATTGAAATACTTGCACGAACGGCGGTTGAAAGAGAACCGCTTTTAAACATATGAAGACTGTGCGTATTTAAATCGGTTGCAATTGCGGCGAATTTGATTTCGCAATCTTCAATTTGTGTATTTGGCCCTGCATGCTGGTTAAACAGTCGCATTGCTCTGTCGCCTCTTGCAAGACCTGTACCCCTTAATAAACTTCTTAAAATGCGAAATTCAAAATCGAAAACCGTTTTATTGGTTACTTTATTTGCTATTGCACGCATTTGTTCATCAGAAACACCTGCGGCAAAGCCACCGCCAATTAATGCCCCCATAGAACACCCTGTGATAATATCAATTGGAATTTTATTTTCTTTTAAAACTTCTATAACTCCGATGTGACAAAAGCCTCGGGCACCACCGGCACCAAGAACAAGAGCAACTTTCTTTTTCATATTGGTTATATATGAGCAATTAATTATTTTTGTCGATTAATTGACGCACATGATGTTGGATTTGTTTAAGAATTCTGTAAATTCGACAGTTTGATATTAACAGAAGTTCATCTTTGACGAGTTCAAACATCAACTGCCACTAACCGAAATGAACGATTATATAGAGGGCGAGCCGTTGTATCTCAACGCACGGCAAACAAACCGCCTTGCAATTTACACCAAAGTTTTCATTGTTTCCAACTATCCACTAAGCGAGCAATATGTCAAAGCACGGCAAGACGGCGAACAACCAAGTTATGATGGCTTTGTCAATCGTATCGGCGAGATTATCTATATGCCTGCACGCAACCATTACATTTGGCAAAAAGGCAGACCAACGGACGAGGTTATCGAAACTTTGAAATCGCAAAATGCTACAATAGAATTGTTGCCACAGGATATAAAACAAATTGATTTAAGCGAGGTGGGTTTATGAAACATTTAATGCACTTGACAAACAATTCGTTTGCACGAATTAAAAACGGCGAAAAAACTGTTGAACTTCGCTTGTTTGACGAGAAACGAAAAAAAGTCAAAGTCCGTGATATAATCTGCTTTTACAACGAAACTGAAAGCGAAAAACTTTTTGCACGTGTGACAGGCTTTATGCGTTACTCGTCCTTTGCGGAACTGTTTTCACGTACCGACAAAAAACGTCTTGGCTATCGTGACAATGAAACACCAGACCCACAGCACCTACGCAAGTTTTACACGGCAGAGGACGAAAAAAAATATGGTGTAATCGGCATTGTGTTTGAACTTGACCCAACATATAAACCAATCGAGGAAATGACAGAGGGCGAAATGTCCGCCTATATTCAAGGTCTTGTCAAAAGTGCAACTAAACTGCAACGCAAACTTTCAAAAAACATCGACACGAATGATGATATTTTAGAAGCACTTACAAAATATGTTGACGTTCACCCTGAACTATTTTTTGCCAACACCGACCCACTAAACCACGACATTTTCAAATGGGTGCTTGTTGAACACCGCAAACGCATAACCGCCTTACTTGAAACCCTGCAAGTCAAAGAGGACGATATAGGCTATCCTGCACATTATGAATACGAAATGATAAATGGCGAACCTGTCTTTCCATTAAAACCGAAAAAACAAAAATGACCCTGTGCTTGCTTTGCGTTTCCCTCTCGCCGTAAACTAAACAGCACAACCGCAAAAACTTTGCAAGGGCGGAACGTGCATTTTACCCTTGCAAAGTTTTTGTGAGTTGTGCTAACCCCCAAAGGCGAGAGGACACGCAAAAGCAACACGCATCCAACGTCGCATATCCACCCAAGCCAAAACCGTTTCCCTTGAGCCGAAAAGAAAAAACCTTTCGGGCAATTCTTTTCAAAACGTGTTCTTAATTTCGCAACCATTGTAGAATTGGCAAAGCACCATTGGCAATATGCCAAATATCTGTATCCCAACCATTCCCATACCAGTTTGTTTCGGTTGTCCAAAATGTTGCCAATATAAGTTGACTGTTTGCAACATTTTCGCCACCCATTTGGTTGTGACCTGTTCTTGCCCATTCTGTATTTCCGTCTTGGTTTTCCATTGTATCAAGTGCATAGTTGTTACTAAAAATTCCTACTCCTTGAACAAAATCACCAACAACTCTGTTGACTCTTATATTTGCCCCTACACTTAGGTTTGTATTTCCAATAACTTTTGGATTAAGTGCAACGTTATTGCGTGTGTTTGTCCATTCGCCGATTAACTGTCTTGATGTTCCTACAATTCCACCTGCCGTTATGGATTGGTTTGGAATTTCCGCTGATGGCATTGAGTTTATAGTGTTCATTGCAATATTGTTCCTAACAATTCCTGCGGCGGAGTTTGCAATTCCTGCGGCAACACCCCTGCCATCAGTAGAAATAACAGAGCCCTTTGCGATATTGTTCGTTACCCCATTTGTATCAGCCGTGACTGTAAATTGACCTACTATTCCACCACCTGGACCTAGTATTTCTGCATTTACAAAACATTGGTCTATGTTTCCAGTCAATGCCCCTGCTATTCCACCTACGAAACCGCCTGTTGTTGCTTCAACCTTTCCAACAAAACTTGAACGTCGAACAGTAACATAACGTGGCAACCCTGTCATTCCATCGGCAACCCCTACAATACCACCAACTCGACCATGTCCAATTATATTTCCAGTTACATGGACGTTTTCAATCAAACCGATGACGGCAACACTAGCACCATCTCTTTGATTGCGGAAATGACCTACAAGACCACCCGCCATAGCAAAATCTTCGGTTGACGTAATGTCAACATCTATGAGTGTCAAATTCTTGATAGTTGCACCAGCCGCTACTATACCAAATAAACCGAAAGATGCAACTTCGCTTTGATTAATATACAAGCCCTTAATAGTTTTTCCATTTCCATCGAATGTTCCGTGAAAAGTCCATGAACCACTATTAAGATTAAAACCTATAGGAATCCAACCTTTTCCGTCATTAAATGTTTCGCCATAGTGTTCGCTTAAATCAATATTTGCCATTAATCTTACAGTCTTATTGTTGAAACTTCGTCCGTTTCCAGTGCCATATGTTCGATTTACTAATTGAGCAAATCCTGCTAATTCGTCTGCCGTCCAAATTTCAAACTCATTTTGTGCAGGTTCATACCAATTCCTGTCAGGTGTTCCTGTGCCTGAGTTGAATATCAAGGGGATATTTACATTCACACTGATTTTTGCTACACCACTGATAGAAGTATTGGCAACTGATGTTGCCGTAATAGTGACTTCTTGGTTTGTCGTTGCAGTTGCCACGAGTTGAGCAAGTCCGACATTATTCACTGTCACAATACTTGGGTGGCTTGACAACCATGTCACATCTTGGCTTGGCGAGTTATTTCCCACTACATTGGCTTGAAATGTATAACTTGCCCCTAGTGTCGTAAATGACCTTGTTTGCGGTGTGACATTAACTGCGGTAACAGTGGGAGCAGGTGTCTCACCATTTCCACCGCACCCAGTCAAGAAAAATGCACCAAAGCCAATCATGGTTAAGCACACGGCGAACATTCCAAGCAGTTTTAATTTTCTCATGTAAAAATCTCCTTTCAAGATTGAATTGACATTAGTATACGCAGAAACAAAGAAAATGTCAAATTGTGCGATAGCATTTTTTGATTTTGTGCGATTTGGAATTACAATTGCAAAATCGAGTGGTGTTGTCGTAAAAAATGGCAAGGTACAAGAACTGCTTGGCAGGGCGGGTTTTTCGGCGAGTGCTTGCACCGCCGAAAACCGCCCCAGTTTTGGTCTGCCATTTTAGACAACACCGATTGCAACCAATACAAGCAAAAAAGTGCCAACAAGTGACACCCTTAACAACAGCGATTTCGTTTTCAAACTCCTTTTGTTTTTAGATTTCCCACCACACAACAAAAATGATATGTGTGAGTTTAGTGGTGAAATATGTGTGAAAGTCACAAATACCCCTTAAAAACCTATATATTTCGCCCCAGAACGCAGTTGTCAAATGTTAAAATTAGAGTTTTATATTGACAATTACATTATATTAATATATAATTATTGCATAAAGGATAACCATATGAAAAAACCTAATCTGGTCGCTGCGAAAGATATTTTAAAAAAAATATCTGAGAGCGCAGAAAACGAAATGTTACTTATTGGTGGATTGGCGGTCAACCAATATCATTTAACGCGCGATAGTCAAGATATTGACTTGATATGCGGACATGATGAATCCTTGCGTTTAATTGACAAAGTTTTCCCTACAAGCTTGTGGGAAAGAAAAGAAGTTAACAGTGATTCGCTTCGACCACTTTGGGAAATAACCCATAAGACAGACAATGCTATGCCTGTTGTCAAGTTCGGCCCCAAAATAATTGAACGTGGTTCGTATGCCTATATCGATGAGAAAAAGCTTTGGAAAAATGCACAGAAATTTAAATTCAGTAATAATGAAGTTCTGGATAATATTTACGTTCCCTGTATTGAAATGATTTGTTATACAAAGATGGTCTCAGCACTTGGAAGAAGTGACGAAAAAGCAGATAAAATTAAAAAAGACATTGATGATGTTATAAACCTGACCAATCAGGCAAAGTTTGGGTTAGGTGAATTTATTTTAATGTTCAGCGACGAGTTCAAGCAACGAATTAAAGAAGATTTTGCAACACGCCTAAAGATTGCAAATGCATTATTCAAAGATTCGTACATATACCAATATGTAGATACATTCAAATGTATAGTTGATCTAGATGATAATAAAAAACCGAAGCACTTTGCTGAAGACAATAATTCGCCAAGAAAACTAAATCCTACAGGTGTCGTTGCTTTTGATGTTGATGGGGTTCTTATTAAAGGTATTCGTCACTCGTGGACCCTTTTGTGGAATTTAATCAACAAGTCTACTGAAGATCAATACACGCGCAAAGACAGGTTTCAGACCAATAAAATTACATACTTGGAATGGGTAAAACAAGATTTGAAGGACCTAAAAGATGCAAAATTTAATGTAGAGGATTTACGTGAATTTATAAAAGGAAAATGTGGCTTGGTTAAAAACCTGCGATCGGAAATTAACCGTTTAAGAGAAAATGGATATATTACGGCAATAATATCTGGTGGTGTTGATACAATTCTATTTGAACTTTTGCCTGATGCACATGATTTATTTGACGAAATTTTCATTAATAAATTCACATATGACAAGAATGGCTTTATTGAAAACATAAGTGCCACAGAATATGATTGGAGCGACGACAAACGAGGTGTTGTGGGCAAGAACCGAGGCCTTGAGAGGGTTTGTGAAAAATATGGTGTTCCTTTATCAAAGTCTGTTTTTGTTGGAGATGATAGGAATGATTTAAAAGCAATGAAGATTGCTGGGCGAAGTATCTTTTTTTGCAGTGAAGGACAACGCAATTTTCAAAGAGATAGAAACTATCCTACTAATGTCGTAAACATTTATGACAAGGATTTAAAGTTTGTTGTTGATGTGATTTTAGGAAAAAACGAACTCTCAAGAGAACTTTAATAATATCCACCCAAAATGTGTAATACCCTTTTGCGCTTAAATGGATATGATGACAAAAGGCGACCAAAAGAATCTTCGGAATGTGTTGCGGTAAATGGGTCTGTCGGATTATTTGGATTTTGGGCAACAATTAGAAGTGAATGTGCCCAATTTTCGCCATCAAATGAAAGCTGTATTATGTCGCCTGGCTCTGCTTTATATATTGGAACTTCGGTTGCGAATGGACCTGTTGATACATTTTGCCTTGTGAGAAAATTGTAAAGATATTTAACCCCAGTAAATGCGGCCGCACGATCATCAAGATTGCGATAATACCATCCCATAGGATTTGCAAAATTCATTGGCATGCCTCCTGCGACAAGAGCTTGGCTTACAAAATTTGTACAATCTCCACCGATATCTGAAAAATCGTAGTAATACGGATTACGGGAAAACGCCCATGTTCGGGCATATTCTATGGCGGCATTACGATTATATGGAATTGCGTTCATATTTTTATTGTATGGGGAATGTCAATATTTTGTCAGATACGCATAGACACAGCATTGATCCTGAGTTATAATTATATTATGCAAAAGTATATTTCACGAGTGATGAAGGCAATCAAGGAATTTAAAATGGTTGATGAAGGTGATGTTATTGTTGTTGGTGTTTCTGGTGGCAAGGACAGTATGTTGACAGTTATTTTGTTGAATGAAATTTCAAAGTTTTATGAGAAATCTTTCCGAGTAATTGCAGTAAGTTTGGATTGCACAGGTGGTGAGGCGGAAAAAAGTGGTGCGTATGAACCAACGCGAAAATATCTTGAGAGTTGGGGTATTGAACTGCAGGTTGTTCATACCGATGTTTTGAAAATTGTGTTTGAAGACAGAAAAGAAAAAAATCCATGCAGTCTTTGTGCAAATTTAAGAAGAGGCAGATTAAATGCCCATGCCAAAGAAATAGGGGCAACAAAAATTGCACTTGGTCATCATACCGATGATTTTATTGAAACTTTTTACCTTAATATGATTTATGGCGGATCTTTGCGTTCATTTTTACCAACAACATATTTCAGCCGTGCCGATATTACACAAATCCGACCGATGCTTTACATGAAAGAGAGTGAAATTATTGCTTTTGGAAAGAAACTTGGCATTCCTATACTTGATAATTGTTGCGAAGCAAACGGTAAAACTCAACGTCAATTTGTCAAGGAAGAACTTGCACGGCTTGATAAACTTGTACCTGGATCAAAAGATAGGATTTTTAGGGCGAGTTTACAAACACTTGGTTAAATTATAAGACCTACTCGACACTATCCAAGACTGGGAAAGCAAATTAAAATTCCCCACATCTAAAAAATATTGACATGTTGGTGTGCTTGTTTTGCGTTTCCCTTGAGTCACCGTCGGTAGACACAAAAATTAATCCAAAATCTTTGACAAAAACTCTTTCAGTCTTTCGCATTGTGGATTGTTGAAAATTTGTTCGGGTGTTCCGCTTTCTATGATTTTGCCTTTGTCAATGTAAATAATTTTGTCCGCAACACTTTTTGCAAATTTCATTTCATGCGTTACGATGACCATAGTCATGCCTTTGTCGGCAAGTGATTTAATAGCATCCAAAACTTCTTTTACCATTTCGGGGTCAAGTGCTGATGTCGGCTCGTCAAACAACATAATTTCGGGATCACTCATCAATGCACGGACTATTGCCACACGTTGCTTTTGACCGCCACTTAAATTGTTTGGATTCTCTTTTGCCTTGTCACCTAGTCCAAATTTTTCTAACATTTCAAGTGCTTTTTCATTCAACTCTTGCTTTGCTTTTTTCCATTTTTGCGTGAATGGAAATTGAAACTTGCCGTGTGTTTTTGGTGCGACAGTCACATTTTTCAAAACATTCATATTCGGGAACAGATTAAAACTTTGAAACACGAAACCGATTTTTTGACGCTTCTTGTTAATGTTTCCTTTGGTTAATAACTCGCCATTAAAAAGCACATCGCCACTTGTTGACGTTTCCAAGCCATTCATACAACGAATCAGTGTTGATTTTCCGCTACCACTTGACCCAATGATTGCTATGACTTCGCCTTTTTTCACATCTATACAAACATCGTCAAGCACAGTCAACTTGCCAAATTTCTTGACTAGATTTTTCACTTCGATAACATTATTTTCCATGTTTGAACACCACCTTTTCAAAGAATTTCAAAACTAACGTCAATATATATACAAGCACCAAGTAAATGAACGCAAGCAACATATACGGCACAAGAACGTCAAATGTTCTCGCCACGATGAGCTGCATACCCCTTGTTATGTCGATAACAGTTATGAAGCCAACGACAGACGTTGCAAGCAACAGGGCAATTATTTCATTTCCAAGTGCAGGAATTGCATTTTTATATGCTTGTGGTAAAACCACTTTTTGCATTGTTCTAAAATTTGAAAAACCCAAAGCACGACCTGCTTCAAGTTGTCCTTTGTCGATACTCCCTATTGCACCACGTAAAATTTCGGCAGACCTTGCACCGCTATTAAGCCCGAACGCAAGTATTGCTACGTTTAGTGCTTCTACACCTTGCGGACCCAAGAATACGAAAAACAAAATAAGCATTTGCACAACTATCGGTGTTCCACGTAAAATCAAAATATACGTCCATGCAAAACCTTTTGCAATTCTTGAAAATATGCCTTTGCTTGGATTTGCATTGATGATTGCCAAAATTGTGCCTATGACTAGACCAAGTGCAAAACCTGCAAAAGTTATAATCAAAGTGTTCTGCAAGGCATCCCACAAAAAACTACTATTCTCTGTTAGAACAGTCCACGAACGTGACCAAAAATTATCCCACATTTCAAACTCCTTTTAAGCAACAACAGGCAAGTGAGATGTTTCACTCACTTGCTCGTTACTGCATTCTTGTGATTAAAGTGTAATTCCGTGATTTGCAAAAATCTGTGAAAGACTTCCGTCCATCATCATAGTTGCAAGCACTTGATTAACTTGCCAAAGCAACTCTGTATTGCCTTGACGGACTGCACCGCCATATTGTTCATCGGTCAATGCGACATTGATAACTTGCAAACTTGTAAAGTTTTCAACCAAGCCAAACGATGCAACAGCACCTTGAATCGAATAGTTTACAATTCCGTCTTGAATTGCGTTCATCATCGTGATGTTGTCATCAAAAACTTGAACATTTGATAACCCTGTCAAAGCAACTGCATGGTCGAAACCTGTTTGACCTGCGACTGCACCAATTCGCTGACCTACCATAGCAGTACGTATTTGTTCGGCAGTAGTCATGCCGTCTAGACGATTGTTATTGCCATGCGTGATAATCACTTGACCCGAATTAAAGTATGGAATTGTAAAGTCCACACCTTGTCTACGTGCTTCCGTGATTGTAATGCCACTCAAAGCAATATCCGCTTGCCCTGTACCAAGTGATAACAACACACCGCCAAAGTCCATGTTGTTAATAACAAGTTGCAAGCCAAGAGCCGTTGCGATTGCTCGTGCAATATCAATGTCAATACCAACATATTGACCCTGTGCGTTCACACTTTGGAATGGTGGAAAGTCCGCACTTGTTGCCAAGATAAGTTGCCCTGTGTTTACCAATCCAAGTGGATTGTTTCCGTTGTTATTGTTGCCACCGCAACCAACTAACAGGAATGGTGTAATAACCAACATCAACCCTGCGACTACACCTATCATTATTTTTTTGAATTTCATTTTTGAAATCTCCTTATTTTGATTTTATTTTTTTCAGATATGAAAACAAAAAGAGTCCGCCTTTGTAATGTAGCAGACCCTAACTTTGTGACAAAAAACCTTTGTCATAAGAAAAAGTCCGCCTACATACGTTGGCGAACTTTATACTTTGCGATTAAATTATATAAAAGCAAGCAAAAGACTACAACGTATGCCGTCGTTGTCTTGCCCGCCGTGCGTTTGCTTGAAACATGATTTCCTTGTTTGTTTTCATATCTACCAAATAATTATATGTGACAATACGGATTTTGTCAACAATTTTTATTTCATAATTTTACTGTTCGCCATTCCACTTTTACATGGTCAAGTATCCGTGCGATTTCGCTTGCATTGAAAACGACTGTTTCCATATTGTCGTTAGGGTGAAATGCCGTTTTATTTGCACTTGAAAAATCGTCATCAACCAACACTATGACTTTTGGCTTTTCAACACTTGCAAGATTAAGCAACGACACCGACCCACGACAAGCCCTTAATTTTTCCATAAGGTCATCATCACTACCAAATGACATTCTTGTTTCTTTCAAAGTTTCTTGCAGTCCTTTCAAATCGACTTGTTTATGGATAGGCACAAGCACCAAGTAAAATTGGCTCTTGTTCTTGTTGCGAATAAAAAGACTTTTCGCGTCAAGTCCGTCAAAATCGTTTCCCAAACATCTATTAGAGTCCGCACAAGTAAAAGCAGGCTCGTGTTCATGCTTGACATATTCAATGTTCAAATCGTGCAGTAGTGCATATGCCTTATCTTTCATGCGAATAGCATATCACGATTTTGTGTTTTGCGAAAATGGAATTGCGTTTGCAAAATCGAGTGTGTTGCCGTAAAAAAATGGCAAGGTTCAAAAAGCGACTGGCGAGAGGGCGGTTGCGTTTTGGCGAGTGCTTGCACCGCCAAACGCACCGCCTCGCTTTGGTCTGCCCATTTTAGGCAACACCGATTGCAACCACACCAAACAAAAATGAGTGCCGACACGTGACACCCATTTTCGAAAACTGCGTTCTTAAATTTCAAACTCCTTTTGCTTAAATTTTTTTGCGTTTCATATGTGTGTGAAACTGTGAGTGAACTCGTGAGTGTTTCGCCCTAAATCACCCCAATTAGCCGTATTTTCTACAGGAGTGCCCAACTAGTGTCTTTGAACAAAGTGAATGATTGAACGATTAGGATAACGAAATTTGCGGAGTTTCGGATTTGGAAATGGTGATTTGTGTTTAACGGGAATACGACAGTATTT
>WRAD01000006.1 GCA_009780375.1 Bacillota bacterium | reverse complement strand
GGGGTGCCTTTGATGGATGGGTAGGTGATGTTGGGCCGGGAAATGCATCGGGATTCGGTGCGGCACAGTGGACAAAGTCTGCATCAAATATGTTCCTGAGTATGATGCCTGCGTGGGTGGAATTAAGGTTAAATTATATGATAGATTGTGGATGCGAAAGAAATTATATTAAGTTATAATAAAATATCGCTTGACGAATATATTAATAAGTGCGATACTTGAATATGAAAAGAATTAAAATCTTAATTGCTTTGGGTGCCATTATCATATTGCTTGCTGGGCTTGGTGCGGGAATTGGATTGGCGGTTAATAGAGAGTTTGTTTTGACAGAAAATGATTTTGCAATTGTGGTTTCAATTGTCGATGAAGAGTTTGCCAAAGGAGAAGACATAAAAGTAGAAATTTTATTCAAAAATTTGACAAATAGAAAAATAAGAATAGTGCGCTCATTTAATTTAGTTCACGTTTATATACCTGGAACAATCTACGATGGATCATATCCAGAAATAGCAATAAATGCCATTATAAGACCAAATGCAATAAATAAATATACTAAAGTAATTGGTTCACATTTACCTGTAGGTGAATTTGAATTGGAAGTATTCGCAAGTTTTAGTTTACGGCGAAATCCACACAGAAATCACTTTCGTATCATATCAAATCAACTAACAATAATTGTTAAGGAGATAGAATAATGAAGAAGATAAGTAAATTACCATATTTTTTGGTGACAGTTCTAGTTTTCAGTTTAATAATATTTACTTTTAGTGGTGATTATGAAAGTAATCATTTGGTTAAAGCATTTGAAAATGAAACAATTTTAAATTCTAACTTAGAAAAAAGTGCATCGCTAGTAACGGACGTATTGCAAAGATATAGACAAGGAATACGAGGAAGAAATGGCGAAGAGCAGGTTTATAGTGAACAATTTGCAGGTGTTTGGTATTGTAAAGGTGGTTATTTGAATGTAGGTGTGACCAATGATGATAATTATTATACTAGGGATCGGAGAGTTGAATATAAAAGCAAGCAATTTTCATATAACAAGTTAAATGATGTAAGAATGTTAATTGTATCTTTAATGCCTCAGTATTCTATTGTAAGAGTGGGCATAACTCAAAGATATAATCAAGTACAAGTAGGATTAACAAGTAAAATATATACATATCAAATACTTATACATATGGGACAGTTATATTTTTTTGAAAGACAGATAGTGAATTTTATTTTAGAAGATGCTTCCTCTGTGGAAGGATTTAGGGCAGTTCATGCAGGAGAGCGTATAACCATACCTGTAAATTTTTTTGCTACTGCACGAGGAACTATTTCAGCCAAGGCAACATGTAATCGTACTGGGAGAAGAGGGATATTAACTAATGCTCATAATGTTCCTGCAGGTAGATTTGCCTCGCACCATGGATTGCATATAGGTAGAAGAGTTCAATACATAATGGAGGGTGTAGCAGATTCCACATTTATACCATTTTATAGTACTAATACTTGGGAATTTACTTCGTCAGCTTTTTATAGAAGAGGGCGTGTTGTGCCAAGAACTTTGCAAATTTCGACACGGGATGAGATTGTTGAAGGAATGCCTATTGTTTTGTTTGGGGATACGACTGGGCGCTCTGAGGGGTATGTATCTGTTATAAGAGAAGATATAATTGTAACTGGATTTTATGATGGAAGTACAAGGCATTTCAACGATCAGATTAGACATACTGCTTTTTCAAGTCCTGGAGATAGTGGGGGTCCAGTATATGCTAAAATAGGGCAAAATTATATTTTAATTGCAACACACTTTGCCTCTAGAGGAGGAGCAAGTAAGATTACAAATATAATAGAAGCATTAGACGTTACTGTTGAAGCAGATTATTGGAATGTTGGTTGGTCACAACCACTATGGTCTAGCAGTAGTAATGAATATGGAATAATAACGGCAAGTGGGAATATAGAAGGGCGGGATCCTTTTGGTGCCTTCGATGGATGGGTAGGTGATGTTGGGCCGGGTAATGCGGCGGGCTTTGGTGCGGCACAGTGGACAAAAAACGCAAGATCGGGATGGATACAAATAACCTTGCACGAGACTTTGATTATAAATAGGCTTACGTTTTATAATCGTTTTTCTGGTGGAAACCACAGAACTCATAACGCCCATTTTACCGGAAGTGGTAACGTGTCACTGGGTCAACCATTTACGGGGGTGAACCAGAATGCAGGGCGAAGCGTCATCCAAGTAGGTGGCGTGCGTACGAATATAATACGATTAAATATAACAAGTTCGTGGGGCAGTTACATAGGTGCAAATGCGATTATAATAAACGCAACGGAGATAGATTCGAACGAGCAACCGACGCCAATATCCACGGTTCAGGAACTAAGCAATATAAGAAATTATCCTAATGGTAACTTCATATTGACCAATAACATAGATATGCGTCAGCGACTTTTCGGGGTAATTATTCCAATGAATTGGACACCAATCCCTGCATTCCACGGCACGCTGGATGGCAATGGGTATACACTAAGCGGACTTCGAATAAATAGGAGTGGGGCAAGTGTCGGCGAACACACTGGTCTTGGGCTTTTTGCCAGATTGTATGGGACGGTACGAAATCTTGGTATTGAAAATGCACAAATAGACATAGGGGTAAACCATAACGGCAGCGGTTGGATAGTTGCCGGACTTGTGACAGGTTTCTTGCGTCAGGGCGGGATAATTGAAAATGTGAACATAGTCACACCTGTTGGGGCAAACAGAAATACAATAGAGGTGAACAGGGACAGGTCAACAATCGGGATGATAGCGGGCGAGAGCCATGGAATAATAAGAAATTCAAGAGTAAGTGACTTTGAGATAGGTGGCAATGGCGACATAGGCGGAATAGCAGGAACTATGTACGGCGGAACAATATACAATAACCGAGTTTTTGGAGGAGATGACATTGAGAATCTTGCAATTACATGGTACTGGCGGTCAAGCACAAATCGAAGCATCGGGGGAATTGTTGGGTTTCATGATAGTGGAACGATACATAATAATCGAGTAGGAAGTTTGTTGTTTGATATGCTTAATACACGTAATTATGGACAATTAGGAACAATAGTTGGGAGAAGCATGAATGGCTCTGCCCAGTTCTTTTTCAACAACATGTCAATAGATGTATTTGCAAGAGATGGCCTTGGCACTTGGTTTCTTGAAGACCAACGCGGAAGGGTTGGGTAGGGTTACTTTGTTAGGGATAAATTTTTGTTGAACGCAAATATTTTTAATAGGTGTTTTGTGTTTATGCTTATGCGTGGGTTATTTTGTGTTTCGTCTATGGTTTGCCATTTAAATTTGTCATGTTCGGTGAGTTCAATATTATCGGTTGATTTTACGGTAATTGCGAAATTATGTTGTCGCGATTTTTTGCCACTTTGAGATTTATAATCAAAAAAATCAAGATAAGATAGTATAGATGAAAGGTCGAGGTTGGTTTCTTCTTTAATTTCGCGTTTAAGTGCATCAAGTAATGTTTCGTTTTCTTCGACTCGGCCACTTGGCATTTCATAAAGACCGCCTAGAAAATCATTAAACGGACGACGTAATATAAGTATTTTTTCATCACTGTCTTGGATTACCGCGCCAACCACAATTTTTTCAATACCGTCTTGTTTTGCTTTTTCGATTAGATGATTGTAAAAGTCCATGTAATATTATACAATAGTATTGATGAGAACTCCAATAAAAAAAAGTTTTAGAATTTCAAGCAAGGGTTTTGTTTTTGTTCTCATGATTGTACTTGGGATTATTGGTTCAAGTGCGATTTTTATAGGTTGTTCACAAGATGTTAGAGTTAATGTCGAGGGGAATTCGATGTATCCTACGATGCGTCATGGATCGACACTTAGTGTAAATCGCAGGAATCATAATCCACGGCGTGGTGACATTGTGATTGTTCAAGATCCAAGGGCACCCTTTGTAGGTAATTTATGGGTAAAGCGGTTAATTGCACTTGGAGATGATCAAATATATTTTAGGGAATCGAGGTTGAGTATGCCTTCGGGTGGTCAATGGTATGAATTCATTATAGAGATTAACGGGCAGGAAATTAACGAATATTATCTTGATGAACATTATGGGTTGAATATTACTTTTAGGGAATTGTGGAATTGGACGAGGATTTCGGCAATTAACCGAGGACCTTTTGGCAGGTATATCAAAATGAGTGAACGGGGTAGATATGAGATTCATGTGCCGACAAATTATATGTTTTATTTAAGTGATCATCGCAGGGCATGGAATACAGGTGACGGGGCAACAGAAGGTCCACAACCGACCAGTCATCTTTGGGGTGTGGTTACAAGGATAAGGAATTAATGAACAAAATTGCAGAAATTATTGATGAAAAGCGATTGTATATCTTTGATAGAACACAATTTGATTGGTCATCTATTAGGCATAGTGGGCAAATTTTTCGTGATCCACCATGTGAAATTATTGATGATGGGGAAAAGATTTTAATTACAACAAGGTATCAAGGGCAATATTTTGACACGAAGGGAAATCCACAAAGTCCAAGTCAGTGGCTTTGGAATTATTTTGATTTGGATACCGATTATGCGGAAATTAAAAAAGAACTCTTGCGGTTTGAAGTATTACGAGAATCAATCGATGCAGGATATGGAATAAGAATTTTAAGGCAACCTTTTGTAGAGACAATTATTTCGTTTATTATATCAGCGAATAATAATATTAAACGAATTTCAAAATCTGTGGAAATATTGTGTGAAAAATTTGGCACAAAGGTAGGGAATTTTTACAGTTTTCCTACGCTTGAACAGTTATCATTATTAAGTTTGGAAGATTTTCAAAAAATTGGATGTGGGTACCGAAGCAAGTATTTGGTGGATGCGGTAAAGATTTTAAAAGATGCAGAAAGGGATTTAGGTAAATTTAGTGTAAAAGAGTTGAGGTACTTGGACAATCAAGAATTGATGCGATGTTTGTTGAAAATTCCAGGCATTGGGCCGAAAGTAGGTGCATGCATTGCATTGTTTTGTGATGATTTTCATAGACTTGACGTTGCACCTGTTGATACTTGGATAGAAAAGGCACTTTTACAATTGGGTGAGAATGATTCAAATATTATTTTGAGAAACAAATATGCTGGTGTAGCCCAGCAATATATTTTTTATTATCTGCAACACTTGAGGAAAAATCTTATATAGAAAAGAAGTATTAAAAGGCTTTGTGTTATTTTTGACTTTTGAAGTATAAATGTGATAGAGTTTAAGAGATGCGATTGAAGATTTTTTTTGCGGATGCGTTAAGATATATTGTTTTGCATAGGCTTGTATTTGTGTGGGTGGTGTTTGCGGTGACGCTTGAATTTATTGCCCAGTTTTATGTCGATGCTAGACCTTATTTTGCACATTTTTGGATTCCTTTATTATTGTTTATTGTGGCTTTGATGTTTCTGTTGTCACTTAGGAGTATAAAGACCCAGGCAATTTGGTCGTGTTTGATTTTGCTTGGTCAGGCGGCACTTATCTTTGGTGGGGTATTTCTTTATATGGCAAATGGGTCTGCGTTTCAACAAGAAATGCTTAATATGAGAAACGATGCATTTGGAACTATGGAGTCGATACCTGTTCCGCTTTCTTTGAATTTAATTTTAATATTTACATTTATTGCGTTTATGTTTTTTGCAATTATTGTAACAAGGTTTGACAGGAGAAAAAGAGTGATTGCAAGTAATGAAGCAAAAATGTTGGAACAACCTTTTGCGTTCAGTAGAAAAAAGGCATGGGTCAAGCCGTGGCCACGCATCTCGAGAAAGCAAATTATTGCAAAGCGAGTTCAAGTAGGATTGGCATTAGTATTTGCGATTGTATTTTGCATTTTGCCAATAATTGATGGAGCACAGGACAGGCGACAGCCAAATTATCATTTCATGCTTACGCGGAACAGTGGTGATCGTAATCAAATGAGAGGTATTACCGCAAACATAATGTACGAAATGGTAAGGTTTGGTGCGTCAAGCGGAGTTTCTTTGCGGAACATGTATCAACTTCCGAATCAAATAGGTTTTACAAGGGTTGACGAAGATGGTTATGCATATGAAAACGATTTGGCGTTGACGTCTGATTTTAATGGTGTTGCGGAAGGTAATAACCTTGTGATGATTGTTGCGGAGTCTTGGGATCCAAATATTTTGGAACGATATGATCTTGAGACGACAAGAAAACTTTTCCCTTATGCGATGAGGTTGATTGAAGGTGGTATATATGCAACGAATTTCAGGGTAAAGGAAAAGACAGATACGGCGGAAGGGCTTTCGTTGCTTGGAAGTTTGCCAAGTGAGGGATTTATTCATTACGATTTCCATCGTAATGCTTATCCATTTGCTTTGCCTAATAAATTGCGTGATGCCTTTGTAAGGCAAGGACATATTGAGAACAGGGAAGATATGAGGGTGCAATCGTTTCATCAAAATACGCATACATTTTACAACAGGCATCGCCTTCATCCTCAACTTGGTTTTGATAAATTTTGGGGTTCACGCCAGATGAGAAACTATGACCCAGATTTTGTTGATACGTGGAATGTGTGGAATGGTCTTATTCGTTCGTCGCGTGCGGAACGCACTCTTGACTCGGAAACAGTATACAGAATGCGTTATCAAATGTTTCCGACAGACGGTAACCCATTCTTTACATGGTATATCTCGTTTGTAAAGCATGGCTTTTACAGAGAACGCAGAAATCTGGGTGGACAAAATTATGCAAACAGAGATTATTATGCAATGATGGACGAGATGGGCGTATTTCCACGAGGAAGTGCAGATCAAAACAGATGGCGAACCTATGCGGCGGCGGCAATGGATTTTGATTTTGCACTTGGGTACATGTACAGACATTTAGAACATTATGGGTTGCTTGACAACACAACAATTGTTGTGGTTTCTGATCACGAGAGTTATTATAATAATCTGTCAAGGTATGGGAGAAATTATAACACTGCACGAATTAACGAGGCTCGTGATCCAAATTTACCGCCTGTTGGTCGTACAATTACAAGTCGAATTGATCCAGATTTGTTCAGAATACCTTTGGTTATTTATTGTCGTACGCTGAATAAGCATTTGGAAACGCAAAATTCAAGCTTTGGGCGAGAAGATGATGGTATTTTGATGCGTGACGGTGGTCGAAGATTTACCCCAAATGGCAGAGAAATTCACAGATTTACAACTATGCAGGATGTTGTGCCTACGATATTTGACATGTTTGGAATTCCTGCTTGGCGTAAATTGTACTTTGGGCATACGATTTTTCGCGATGATATTGAAAGCATTAATTTTTCAAGGGTATATAATTTCTTCTTTAACGACAGGCTCTCGTTTTTCAGTAAGAATCGCATTGATGTAAGGACGCAATGGTATGAGGAGGGTGATTTAGAACTCTTTGTTGACAGAGCAAAGATTCATCTTGACAAGTTATTTTGGCTTGACAGGGTTTACCATGGAAATTTTTTCCGTCGTAATCCGTATGTATGGCCGGTGTTACGATAGATATTCTAGAGTGGTGGTTTGGATTGTATTTTATATTCGCCAGGGCGGAGTTTGCCAAGATATAATGTGCCGATTGCGGTGCGTTTGAGGTCAATGACTTTGTATCCAAGTGCCTCGAACATTCGGCGTACTTGTCGATTGCGACCTTGGGTTATAATAAGTTCTATGACAGGTCTGGTACCATATATTGTATTTATGTTGCGCATACGACCACCAATCTGTTGGTTTTGTGGTAATATACGAGCCGATGCCGGATGAGTGATTTCGCCGTCTAGTTCAATTCCTTTTTCAAGTTTGTCCAGATGTTCTGGGGTAATTTCTTTGTCAAGAATTGCATGGTAAACTTTCTTTACTTTTGTGGAAGGATGAGTAAGACGTTTTGCAAAGTTACCGTCATTTGTGAGAATAATAAGACCAGTCGTTGCACAGTCAAGACGTCCAACAGGAAAGAGTCGTTTATCAGAGAATGTCTTTTTATCAATTAAATCAAGTACAGTTTTTCTGCCTTTTTCGTCGTTACATGTTGTTATAAATCCTTTTGGTTTATTAAGGATTATATATACAGGATTATTGTCTGGTTTTATAATTTGATTATTGAATTCAACTTTGTCGGTGCTTGAAATTGTTGTTGAAAGATCAGAAACGATTTTATCGTTGACCCTGATTTTGCCTTTGGTGATGAATTCTTCGCATTTACGTCGGGATGCAATACCACAGGATGCAAGATATTTGTTAATTCTCATAATACAAGTCTAGCACTGTTTAGTGCATTTTCTCCCATATGTATTCAAGTATTTCTATGATGGAATGATTGCCATAGCGTGGATCACGTGCACCAAGAGTATCTTGAATTGCACGAAGAAACCTTAATTGATTTTCAAGTAGGATGTTTTGCTTTTCAAGTTGAGCAACATCAAGTGATGGGGCATTGAACGAAGAAAGTTGGGATAAAGATTGTGTTTCTTGAGGTCTTGAGACGGTGCCCGTTTTTGATGTGCGACAACGTTTAAATATGCAAAGTATACCCATATCTACGCCCCAGCCCTCTTCACTTGCCTTGGATGCGATAAGTTCCCAGCCGTCTGCACCATATTTATTAAGGGTGTCGGTCATTTTGGGTGTGTTGATTGATTTGCTTCCGAAAGATGATTTTCCGCTTATGAGTACGGTTTTATATTCATATCTATCCATGAGTCAAGTATAGCCCTAAATAATGATTTGAACAAAAGTTTTTTGCTTGCAAGATGTGGTAATTGTATGATAGAATATTGTGTTTGGTACCGTAGCTCAGTTGGTTAGAGCATCGGATTCATAACCCGAAGGTCGGTGGTTCAAATCCACTCGGTACTACCAAAATCGTCCGAACAGAAGTCTTAGTTTTGTTCGGGCTTTTTTTACAATCTAGGAACTATCGCTGAAATTTTTTGTACTAGGATCTCGACTTAAATGCACCGTTAGGTGCTTTTGTTCTAAAAATCCTTGACATATTGTTCGGTAGCGAAGTATAATAATAATAATATACCGAACAAAATGGAGGATTTTATGGGGAAAGAATTACAAGATAAAATTGCACTTGTGGGATATTTGATGCAAAAGAAACGCAAGAAAGAAATAAAAGAAAGTGATAGAGAATTTGATCCAACGAATGGACAGGGGAGGATTCTTGTTGCACTTGAAGAATATAATGGGGCAAGTCTTAGGGATTTGGCGTTTGCACTTGATCTTGCACCTTCGTCAATGAGTGAGATGCTTGGGAAATTGGAAAAGAAAGGATATATAACACGTGAAGTTGATAAGAATGATAAACGTGCACAAGTTATAATGTTGACCGATAAGGGAAAAAGTGCTGTGCAAGTGAAGCCGGTGGGGGAATGTGATCTTTTTTCTTGTTTTGACGAGACCGAGAAGGAAACTTTTGGTAATTATCTTGATAAACTTATCGAAGTGCTTGGAATAAAGCTTGATTACGATGACGAAAAAATTGCAAGAAAATTGAAAAAGGTTGTTGGTAATAGTTTTGATAAATTTGTCGAGTTTATTAAGACAGAGGTATGAGGACTTTGAAGAAAGTAAAAATCAGGTAAAAGGAGGATAGTCATGTTTGAAATTCCAGTTATTTTGTGGATGTTTATAATTTCCCAGTTTTTTGGTCTTATAAATATAATAATTGCTTTTATAAAATTTCAATACAAGGAAAAGGCAAAGACACTTCGACTTTCTGCGGTTGGTAATGTTTTTAAGGCACTTAACTATGCGTTTTTATTAAATTGGTCTTTGGCGGGGTTGAAAGTTATAAGTATTTTCAAAAATTTGTTTTTTGCGAAGACAAGTAAAGGTGAAGTGAAACAGTGGAGGTCGATACTTGGCTTTGTTTTGTTCAGTCTTGTTTCGGTGGGTACGGTTTTTTTGGCTTGGTGGTTTTCAAGACTTTGGTATGAATGGGTTATTCTTGCGGTTGTCTTGTTTGCGAACTTTGGCAAGTGGGCAAAGGGTATACATATCATGCGTTCAAGCCAATTGCTTTACAGATTTGCGATGATTATAAACAGTATTTTCTTCTTTTTCAATCCAACCAATCTTTTGAAAGCGGTGGCGGTTATAACATCGATAATAATTTTCTACATCAGATTACTTGTCGGAAAAAGAAGAAAGAAAAACGAGCCTCCTGAACAAACAGAGGAGATGATGTTGGACCAAGTAGAAACGGATGTCTAGCAACATAGTGAGAAAGTTGAAGATAAAAACGAGGCAATGTTATTGTTGAATTAGTAATTCGTTGTCTTGTAAAAATTGCATAAAAGTGTTAAGGATTTGGGTGTGTGTAAATAACAACGATGTGGTATACTTGTCTGTGAACAGTATCAAGCTTCCTTTATTTTTTTTGATTACGGTTGTGATTACCGTTGTTACAATATTTATTGTATCGGCTTTGTTGCCAAGTTTAGATTTAATTGCAACCCCGACCGCACGTTTGCTTGCGAATATTTTGTCGCTTGGTGTAATGATTCAGTCGGCGATTTTCAGTATGCTTCTTATAAGACAGGCGGAAGTCAACAGAAAGAACAGTGATAATCTTAATGCAAAAGCCGAGTCATTTAGAAATTTTCAATTCATTGTGTCTAATCGTACGACGGTAGAATTCCATGCACATATGTCAATAAGCAGGGCAAGTCAACGGTATGTTGCATTATTAAAAGAAAACCTTGATTTTAAGTTTTATATGCGTCATAATGGTGTTGACTTTGAACATGTGAAAGCGAATCTTGATGAATATTCGTTTTTGACGGTGCGAATACCTTTGAAGTTGGTGGTAGGCGACGAATTGGGTGCGGTCAAGTTTATGAATTTCAGTTTAGACCGTGAGGGTGAGACGCATACTTTTATTCCATGTTGTGAAGACTATCAAGGGCTTATACTTTGGAATGAAGAAAAACAACGTCGAGAAGTTTCAGTTAACCTCATATTGCCAAAAGGAAGTGGGTTTTATAACGAAAAGACAGTGACGCCCTTTTCGAAAATTAAAATCTTTCTAAGTATGCACAGTACTTTGGGTGTGGTTGTAAGAGGATGGACAGAGTTATATTTTACAAATCCGCTTAAGCGTGAGAGGGATGGATCAAACAAATACCATATAAGCAGTTCGCAATTTAAAATTTCTGGATTACCAGAACTTGAGGGCGTTGTTGGTTGGGATGATATTAAAAGGAAAAAAGATGAAGTTTAATGAAATGAACATAAGCGAGGATATTAAACGTGCACTTGGTGATATGGGTTTTGAAAGCCCTACGCCTGTGCAAAAGCAAGTTATACCTCATGTGCTTGATGGTAAGGATGTTTTGGCACAGGCACCTACAGGAACCGGGAAGACTTGTGCTTTTGGGATTCCTGTGATAAATGGGCTTGACACAAATGAACAAAAGATTCAGGTATTGGTGCTTTGTCCTACTCGTGAATTGGTTTTGCAAACGGAAAAAGAATTGCGTGAAGTTGCAAAGTATAATCGAGCGGTGAAAGTTGTAAGTATCTATGGTGGCCAGCATATCGAGCGACAGTTATCTGCATTACGTCGCCGTCCGCAGATTATTGTTGGAACAACGGGTAGGGTAATGGATCATTTACGTCGGCGGAGCCTTGATTTGACAGCAATGAGGGTTCTTGTTTTGGACGAGGTTGATGAAATGTTGCAGATGGGTTTCAAAGAGGATATTGACGAGATTTTGAAAACGGTGCCTGTGAAAAGACAAACGGTATTATTGTCGGCGACCATGCCTAAGGCCATTGTGGAAATAAGCAAGAAGTATCAAAATGATCCTGTGTCTGTTAAAACACAACATGATGTGGGCGGGGTGCCGAATATTGCACAGTTTTATGTTAAGACTAAAGAATCCGAGAAAACAGGTGCACTTGCGTCTATTCTTGGTGAGAAAAATTATTTTTCTGCACTTGTGTTTTGTAATACTAAACGTAGGGTTGATGAACTTTGTAAATATCTTAATAAAAATGGATTTAAGGCGGACGCACTTCATGGTGATATGAAGCAACGACACCGTGATGTTGCGATGCGAAAATTTCGTAATGGTGATACCCAGATTTTGATTGCAACCGACGTTGCCGCACGTGGTATTGACGTGGATAATTTGGAAGCGGTTTTTAATCTGGATATTCCACATGATGAAGAATATTATGTTCATCGTATTGGACGTACCGCAAGGGCAAATAAAACAGGTTTTGCGTTTACATTTGTTAATGACAAGCAATTTTTTGTGATCCGTAAGTTTGAAAATTATTTGAAAAGTGAAACTTTGATGAAAGAGTATGTGTTTAAGATGAGTTTTGAAAGCACCACAATGTCTGCACCGCCAAAATTAACATTGAAAGAAGATAAAGTAATAGTAAGTGGGCAAAGAAGTGGGATGCAGAAGAAAACAAGTCCGCAAAAGAATTTCAAGCAAAAATTGGACATCAATAGTAACGTTAATAAAGAAAAGAAGAACTTTAGAAATAAAAATAATGACATAAATAGAGAGAAAAAGTCGGGTTGGAATAAATCAAATGAAAATAATTTTGGTGGGAAACATCGTCCGACGGGTAAACGTGAGTGGGCAAATCAAGAAGTTGAAGAATTTTTCATAGGTGGTCACAAGGGACAAGGTGGTTTTGGTAAACCATCGTTTGGTGGAGCAAAGTCTGGTGGCCAATCAAAACAAGAATCAAACTTTAGAGGCAAACAGCAGGTAAGAAACAAAAACGTTGCCAAGAGAGAAGTAAATGGAGCAAGTGTCGAGCGAAAAGAAAATAAATCTAGGTTTAATAATCGTAACAATAAAGGAAGAAAGTAATATAAACATTGTGTAAAAAAATAAAAGTTTTGTTTTGCGAGAAATTGGAGTATACTAGTGGTTAGAAGGAGAGTGCGGTCACTGTTATGATGGTATTCATTTATATTGTTCTTGCCATTTTGATACTTATGTTCATGATAACTGTGCATGAACTTGGTCATTATTTGGCCGCAAAAATTTTAAAGATACGGGTTACGGAATTCTCTATTGGGTTTGGAAAAGCACTGTTTAAGAGGACAAGTAAAAAAACAGGTGAAGTTTTTGCGATAAGGATGATTCCGCTTGGTGGATATTGTGCATTTGAGGATGAGGATGCGGCAGGGTCAGGTCTTAGTAATAAAGAAGGGCATGGTGATGGTGCGGTAGGAGATCGTAATAGATTTAACGAGGATGGTCAGGAGTTAAGCCTCAAGCCAAGTGATGGGAAGATGTCGTATACGGAGGCACACCCTTGGCGACGTTTAATTGTGCTCTTTTCTGGTGCATTATTTAATTTTTTATGTGCGGTAATATTCTCGGTGATTTTATTGATGGTTGTCGGGTATAATCATGGGATACGTATTGACCGTTTTTCGCCCGAAAGTCCTAACTTTGCACAACGCACACTTTTACATACCGAGGGTGATTATATTGGCCAGCCTGTTCTTGATTCAAATAATGATCCAATAATGGTGGCAGGTACAGGTAATTTATTGGAAGGCGATGTAATCTTGGCGGTACGAAGTTATAATTCCACAAATAGCAGAGATTTTACATTGCTTCGAAGTTCTGGAGAAGTTCTTGGACAATTTGGTGCGGGTACGGTTGTAAGGCTTGATATTCGTAGAGTTGTTAATGGTGAAAGAATTTATTTTAGAGGCGAGGATGCAATTGAGGCAACAATTGTGAATATTGGTGGTCGGACTGGGCTTGGGATTGATCGGGTTATAAGGGTAGATATTCCGCTTGGTTTTGGACGTGCTTTGGGTCAGGCGTGGTTGTTTGCATTTGAACTTGCATGGTTTATTTTGACTTTCTTGTGGCAACTTGTGACCGGTGGAATTGGACTTTCAAGTATTGGTGGACCTATGACAACGGTTACCGTTATGGCGGAATCGGTTGGTGCATCACTGCTTAATATACTTATTCTTATTCCACTTATAAGTGTAAATTTGGCGGTGTTTAACCTCTTGCCGTTCCCTGCACTTGATGGAATGCGTATGGTATTTACCGGTATTGAATGGATAAGAGGCAAGCCAATTAACCCAGAGCTTGAGGGTAAAATCCATATTATTGGGTTTATAATATTGCTTGGATTTGTTTTGCTTGCCGATATTAATTTTCTTTTTAATGGTGGCAGAGGCATGCTTGAAATGTTTGGACGTTGGAATTTATGAAGATAGATTATATTTAAGAAAGTGGCAAAGCCACTTTTGTTCTTGAATATACATAGTGCATGAGATATACGAAAACATCTTTATTGAGACGAACAAAGGTTTTTATGGTGGCAATTTTTATTGCTTTGGCGGTTCTTGGCGGTCGGTTGTTTTATATTCAGATTTTTTCCGCAAGCACATTGCAATTAAGGGCGGCAGAACAATGGTATCGGGATTTGCCACTTGGTGCACGGCGTGGTAACATTGTTGATAGGAACGGTGTTGTGATGGTTGAAAGTGTTCCGACTTATAGTGTGTATGTCAGACCTGTTGCGGTTACAAATCCGGATGAGGTGGCGACGGTGCTTTCGAGATATTTAGATATTTCGTATCAAATGGCATATAACAAAGCGACAAGCAGGGGTGCGTCCGAATGGCTTGTCAAAATGCAGGTAGAAAAAGAGCCTGCGATGAACATAGTTGCACATAGGCTTGATGGTGTGTTTTTATCACAAACATACAGACGTCATTATCCACTTGGAACGGTGGGTGGGCAAGTTTTTGGTATGGTGAGTGTTGATAATAGAGGGCAAGAAGGACTTGAATCCTTTTATGACAATGTTTTAAGGGGCAGAGATGGGCGGATTGCCACTCCGTCTGATTTACGAGGAATCCCTATGCGTGATGGTGTTGATTTCTTTTTCCCTGCGATACCAGGCAAAGATTTGCGTCTTAATGTGGATGCGACGATTCAAAATATCTTGCAAAGCACGCTTGCAGAGGCACTTTATGAACAACAAGCGGTAAGTGTTGGTGGCATTGTTTATTGTATCCAGACGGGCGGAATTGTTGCTTCTGCGGCGGCACCGTTCTTTGATATGAATGACCAGCCAAGGGATAATGTTGCCGAACTTATGGCGGGTATTAAAAATTTACCGATTGTAAATGTATTTGAACCGGGGTCAACATTTAAGATTCTTACCGTTGCAATTGCGATTGAAGAGGGTCTTGTTCAAGAGGATGAAGTATTTAATTGTCCAGGCTTTCGTATGATTGGAGGTGAGCGTGTTAAATGTTGGAAACGCAAAGGGCATGGCTCATTAACGCTTGCAGAGGGAGTGATGAACAGTTGCAACGCGGTTATGATGGATTTGTCTCAACGGATTGGTGTTGAATTATATTACGAGTATCTTAGACGTTTTGGGATAGGGGTCAAAACAGGTGTTGATTTTAGAGGCGAGAGTGCGGGGCTTGTATTGCCGCAAAGATATGTTCGTCCAGTTGATCTTGCAAGGATTGGTTTTGGCCAAGCAATAGCGACAAGCCCTATTCAATTTGTGAGTGCAATAAGTGCAATTGTGGGGGACGGGATTTTGAGGACACCGCAATTTGTGACAGAGATTCCACAGGCAGGTGCAAATGTGCGTCCGAATGTAAGAGGCACAAGGGTTGTAAGCAGGGAGACGTCAAGACGAATGCGTGAATTGCTTTATAATGTGGTTGATGCAGGAAGCGGAAAACACAGTAGAGTTGATGGTTTTCAAATTGGTGGTAAAACGGGAACCGCACAAAAATATGAAGATGGGATAATTGCACAGGGTAAATATATATCAAGTTTTATTGCTTTTCTTAGTGTTGATGGAGTTGCACGTTATACAGTCTTTCTTTATGTTGACCAACCAAGCAGGAATGGATATTATGGTTCCATAGTTGCGGCACCTTATGTTGGGCAAATTTTTGCACAGATGATTGATTATCTTAATTTGTCCGCCGATGCAAATTTGGTTACAGCACCCCAGCCACTTCGCACTGTGCCTTCTGTTTCACAGTTACCTTTATTCAGTGCGGTTGCCAGACTTCGGGCAGAGGGTTTTTTTGTACAGGTGTCAGGGGATGGATTAACCGCACTTGGTACTTTTCCAGCGAGTGGAACACAGCTTGGAAAAGGGAGCCCAGTTGTTATACGGACATAACCTGGTTTTTTCGTATGTTCGTCTAGGGATTATAGTTGCACAGATATTCTTGTTTCGACAAATTATTTAAAAATCCGAGTGGTTTTGTGTAAGAACTTTTAACTTTTTTAGAGTATATAATAAAGTAGGGAGGTTGTGTAGTGAATGTAGAGTATATGATTGAAGAAGCAAAAGGAAATGCAATGGGTATTGCACAACTTATAACGGATAGAGCGATTGAAATTTATTATGATCCGATGTATCAGAATTCGCCAATTCTTTTAGAATATCTAGAAAGGCTTTGTAGTACGGGAGATTTAGAAGATTTTGCGGGAATTTTACTTAGACTTCCTGGCGATGTTGCACAGGAAATAGGACTTAGAGAACTTAAAAGTAAATTCAGTAACCAGTATATAAGACCAGAAACGGTCTTGTTTTTGATTAAGAAAGAAGCGGACAAGCAAAGGGAAAGGGAGGTAATGGTAGCGGCCTCTGGGAGTGGTGGAATCTATGACGAGCCGGCCTAGTTAGATTGGTATACAAGATTACAGTAATTTATTAAAGTTTTTTACGTATACCTTCAAGGGCATTTTTTTCAAGTCTGCTTACCTGGGCTTGACTTATGCCTACTTCTTGACTTACTTCGATTTGTGTTTTGCCGTAAAAATATCGCATAAGTAAAACCTCTCTTTCTTTCATATTAAGATCCTTGATCGCTTTGTGTAACATTACATCATTGGTCCAATTATCACTCGTGCTTGTGAACGATGCCACTTTGTCCATCATGGAGAGTTTCTTGCTTCCTTCATCGTTTACAACTTCGTCAAGTGACAGGGTAGTGCTTGTTGCATTTAATGCAAGATAAACATCTCTGTATGGCACATCAAGTTCTGTTGCAATTTCTTCTACGGTAGGTTCACGATCCATTGTTTTCATTAGATTTTCTTTTGTTACAAGTGCCTTGTATGCAAGGTCTCTCATGCTTCTGCTTACACGAAGTGAATTATTGTCACGTAAGAAGCGCTTAATTTCTCCAACAATCATTGGTACCGCATATGTTGAAAATTGTACACCAAATTTAGGGTCAAAGTTGTCGATTGCTTTGATGAGTCCGACACAGCCTACTTGGAAGACATCGTCACTTACACTCTTTTTAATATATTTTTGCATTGCAGATAAAACCAAACGCAAATTGGCGTAGATAAAATACTGGCGGGCGTCTTCGTGACCTTCGCGTATTTTTTGAAGCATTTCAAGTTGAGCCGCGTTTGTTAGTTTGGGCAGGGTAGATGTGTCAATGCCTGCGATAATAACTTTTGCCATCTAAAGGTTATTTTTCACAATTGAGCGTTGTTTTATCCAAGGGGATGCAATATATTCATGATTTGCTTTTTCATTATTAATATATCAGTGGTTGCGGTTTTCCATACAAGATCAAATTTCAATTGATGATATCCATGTGCAGTAACGTGTCTTAGGGCGATTACTTTGTGAAACAAAACATCAGGATAGGCATTTTTAATGTCTTTTGATATATGATTTGCAAGTTCGCCAATATTAAGAAGAGTCAATGCAACGCTTCTGCGGAGTCGTTCATTAGTCATAAAATCATTCAAGCCTATTCCATTTATATCATTTAACAAAAAATCAATTTCTGAAATAATTTTAGTTAATATATTTCTGTCTCTTTCGTTAAGCATAAAGCACCACCGTATTGTTTATTTCTAAGAAAGTATCTTCAGGCAGGGGTGCGGGCACAACTTCAACTTTTTTTCTAAACTTTTTTTCTAGTTCTTCCTGTAATTCGAACAGGGTGAAATATCCGACCAACTCTTTAAATTCGACAAGCAAATCTATATCACTTTTATTAGTTTGAAGTCCATCTGCATATGATCCGAATAAAATTGCACTTTTAATATTTCCATATTTGGTTGCTACTTCTGTGACGCCTGATTTGATTTCCTCTATTGAAAGTGTTTTTTGTGTAAAATCATCATTTTTTATTTCTTGGTAATTAGATTGCCTTAATTCGAAAGGCAAGCCACGTTCCATGATTGATTTTGTCAAGAACATATTAATAGCATCGGTTGTTGTTATTCCGAATGTTGAAAAAAGTGAATCTGCTTGTTGTTTTATTATTGGGTCTATACGCATGCTGAAAGTTGTTGTTTTCATTTTCTTCATACTCCTATTATATACAAATGTAATGCATTGTAACACAAATATTGTACTTTGTAAAGAATTTGGGATGTTTCAAAAGTCGCTTGCGGTGTTTGGGATTATTAGGTTTTTTGTTTTAAGCCAATTAAATAGTCGGATGTGATGCGGAAAAAGTCGGCGATGTTATAAATATTTTCAACATTTGGTTTGCGTTTTCCGTTCTCCCAGCGAGAAATCGTTGCACCACTTATTCCAAGTGCTTTTCCGAGTTTTACTGTTGTCAGATTCTTGCTTTCTCTTAGAGTTTTCAATCTTTCTGTAAACTCATCAATATCAAATCTCATAATATGATTATCTGCCAATTGGTATTAGTTTGTTGACTTTTACCAAATGGTACATTAGACTAGTATTGATGCCAAATGGTAACAAAAGGAGATTATTATGAGATTGAAGGAAAACATGTTGAATGTAAAATTGATTGAAAAGTTTATGGATGAAAGTAGATTGAGCAGAGCGGAATTTGCAAGGATGTGTAAGGTTAACAAGTCGGTTATTGACAGGATTTTAAGTGGAAGTCTTAGAGAAAAATTTGTGCATTATATTAAAGTGAGTGGAGCGATGGGAATATACTTAGATGAATTGTTAGATATTGGCGAAATTGATTGATTTAGTGGCACAAGTTGTGGTAGAATTGGTTTAGATGGCAAACATTGAGATTGTTGAAATTGAAACGAGAAAAAATTGGCGAAGATTTTTCAGGTTTCCTGGGAAATTATATAAGGGTAATTCGTTTTATGTAAAGCCTGGTTTTAAATCCGAGCGAAGCATGTTTTCGTGGAAGAACCCAAGGTATAATGATTTTATATTAAAGGCCTTTTTGGCGATTAAAGGTAAAGATGTTGTTGGAAGGATTGCAGTTGTGATTAGTAAGGGGTCTAACACAGAAGAAAAAGGTGACAATAGAAACAAAGCAACTTTTACAAGATTTGATTTTATTGATAATTACGAAGTATCGTCTATGCTTGTGGAAAAGGTATTGACACTTGTAAAACGTACAGGTGTGCCTGGTATATTTGGGCCTGTTGGATTTGGGGATGCGGATATGAAAGGTGTTCTTGTGTATGGATTTGAACGAAAGGGTGGAGAGATTTATAACTATGCATATTATCGTGATCATATTGAACGTTTAGGTTTTGAAAAGAAAGAAGATTTTGAATGTACACAAAGTGGTAAAGTTTGGCGAATCTTTATAAAACAGATTGGAGAATAACGGTGGAATTACAAAGTGTGTTTGAAGATCTTGCGTTCTATGTGTCGACGGATTATAACTTTATAAAGTTTAAGCATTGCGTATATTATGATAGAGAAGACAAGCTTGAGATTCTTTGCATTTATGATGGGCGAATTGAAAATAAGTTGGATGCACTTAAGTCAAAATTAGAACAAGAATTCAAGTCTTATGTCAGGCATATAACAGGTGAAACCTTTGATTTCGTGTTCAATTATGAGAAAAAGTATATAGATATCGCACTTTTAAAATTGGCAGTGCATAAATTTTTCAGGTCAAATTTTTCCGTTTTTATTGATGGTCTTGCAGATGATTTTGTGGATATTATCGGGGATGACCAGTTAATTGTGAATATTTATTTGCCACAGCAAGTTGTGAACTTTGTTTCAAGTCACAAGTCATATATTGAATTTATAAAGAGTGTTGAAGTGGATTACTTTATTGATATTCAATTTAATTTGATCGAGCGAAAAAGTTTAGAAGATACAGAAAATCCTTTGGAAGAATTAAAAAAACTTGTCAGAGAAGAGAGGAAGCCTGAGGTTGATAAGAAGATGAAGATTGATGGAAAGATCGAGTATTATATGGGTCTTTTTACCAAAGATAGGCCTGTTAAAATCAAGTATTTGGCGGTAAGATTGTCAGAACAAGTTATTGCGGGACATATTGAAAACCTTGTGAGGCGAGAATATACTTCGAAAAAAGATGGACAGAAGAAGCCATTTTTTACGTTTGCACTTAATGATTTTGAAGATGTTGCACCATGTGTATATTTTGTACCTCAAAAATCACTTTCTAAATTTGAAAAACTTGAGGAGGGTACATTTGTTGTTCTTGTGGGTGTTAACAGTGAACGCAATGGAAGGGTGTCTTTTGTGGTAAGTGGGATAAGTTTGGTTAACACACATATAAATGCCTAAGTTGATTGATAATTCCTTTTTGCTTTGCATACTTTATAAACAGTAGTATGAAAAGAACTTTAAAAGTCGTCGCAGACAAGCGATTTATTACGTCGCTTGAATATATTTGTTTGCGACTTGTGGGGCAGGCTTCTTGGGTTAATAGTGGTTCTTTAAGTGAAATTGAAGATGGAGTATGTGAGGTTGTTTGCAGGTCAGATGAAGATATCTCGTGCTTTTTGGATGTTCTGAGTGATGTAATTGTTAATGATTGTAAAGCATATTTTATTAAAAAGAGTATTCAACTTGCAAACGTTGACGAGGTGGGGCGTTATGTGTTTGTAAGGACACTTTGTGCATTTGATTACGAGACGGATAAAATAATTGCCGAGGATTTGATTTTAAAAGCCGAGATTTTTTCTGGCAAAAATAAATCATTTTTACTTGGCAGTTTTTATGATTTTTGCCTTGATATACTTAAAAAGCGTTGGAGTGAGGTTTGCATGCTTACCAATGAGAATATAAGTTGCCTTGCATGTAAATGTAATTTTGATGAACTTTTAAAATTTATGATAGCAAATGTAGAAAGCAGGTGCCATGAGGTTTTTCTTGTTGAGCGTGGTAATGGAGTAGAGGTTCTTGATAAAAGTTTGCAAAAAATTGGTGGTGTTTATGTTGATCCGAATTTATCGAATGAGGTACAAGTTCTTGAGACGCTTATAACTCTTGCCCCACGTAAGATTGTGTTTTTAGGCGAGGATTGCAAACTCTTTGACAGGGTGAGGAATTTGTTTGCCGATAATTGTGTGACGGTCACAAGTGATATAATGCCAAAAATTATTCTCTGAAAAGTTCAAGAAGCCAGCCTAGTTGTTTAAGATGCTTGCGAAGTTCTTTCCAATTTGGCAATATACTTTCAACAATTTGCCAAAAGTGTTTTGAATGATTGAATTCAAGCAAGTGGCAAAATTCGTGAACCATGATATAATCGATGAGCCTTGGCGGCAGCATCACAACACGCCAATTAAGCGCAATTTTGCCATCCTTTGAGCAAATGCCCCAACGAGTTTTATTGTTCATGGTTGCAACGGAAGTATATTTAAGGCGAAGGGCTTGTGAAAAATAATCTGCGCGATCTTGAACAATTGATTTGGCGTTGTCTTTGAGGAATTTTAGGATTTTCTTGTTAATTTTCTCTTGTGGAAGTTAAACAAGTTTTGATGGCAAGAGTAATGTAGAATTGTAATGAGTAATTTGTTTGACGCGTTGATCAACAAGCGGAGTAAGTTCCGTCCCTAGGAAGAAAAATGTGCGATAGGTAAGAACGTTTTTGTTTATGTATGAACTCTTTGTGATTTTTGCTTGTTGTTCTGTTATCCAACTTTCTTTGCTTTTAATAAAGGCAAAGATTTTTTGGTCAGAGAGCTTTAGTGGGGCCTTTACAACAAGGTCGCCATTAGAATTCACAAAAATCGCCAATGTTCGGCGATTTGAGCGAAGAATATTTTTTGGATGCAGCACAAACCCAGTATAGATGAAAAAGCGTGAATTACAAATTACAAATGCTGTCGAAAAGATTTTTAAAACTTAGATTAGGCAACCTTCGCGTGGATGTGGGTGATTATGACATGCACAGCGTTTAATTTGTTCAAGTTCCTTTTCAACATGTTGTTCGAATCGGTTGCGTGGTGGTCTGCACCCACATGGATTAAATGGTTCTAAAAAGTCATCGTCTAATGCACGTCCCACGGCAACGCCTTTACGAAAAGCCCTTCTTTGTTCGATGGTGCCGCCAAAATGTTCGATGCCTTCGTGGTGATGATGATCGTGGTGGCATTCTTTTTGGTTAAGCAACAAAAAGAGTATGAGTAAGATAGAAGTATTATTTGCAAGACAAATGTCGGCATTTTGTGCAAACATTCCAAGCCCGATTAAGGCAGGAACAAGTATTTTTGAATTTTCTAGCATGATTGATTCTCCTTAAAATAATTTAATATTAATGATCATTGCCGCGAGGGTAAAGGGGTAGGTTGAAGAATTCCCTGCAGGCATCTTCTCGAAAGTTTACGGCAGATGGGGCAACGGCGACACCATAGGTTGGGATAAGTAAATCTGTTTCGGTGCAGACTTTTGTAATTGCTGTGCAACATACCGTTGCACAGATTTGTCCATCTCTTGTGACCGTACCTGTTGGTGCGTTTGCGGATGCCGTTGCAAGTATTTCGTATGGAAAAATGCTGTCTTCTGGTGTGAATAAAATTACATCTTGATGACAGGTAATATGGCTTGTTGCATGGCAACATTGTCCATCTGTATCTTTATACGTTACCCGAAGTGGAATAGTTATATCACAGCAAACGCGTGAAAACGTTGGACGTTGTTCAATACGGCACACATTTAAGTTGGTTATTATTGCTTTGTTTTGTATGCTGCAGGCACTTATGAATTGGCAGGGTGTGCCTTGGCAAGATGGATTAGTTAGTACAAGTGGCTGGTTTTCCGGTGCGAATTTAGTCATGCAGGAATCAAGTACGCGTGTGGTGCTTATTGCAACCCGATTATCAAGTCTATGAAGTGGGTTGCCATCAATTCGTCCTGGGCGTAGATGCCTGTGACTTGAATAAAATGACATTTATGTTTTACCTCCTTTGGACTTACTTATGAAATGTATTGTCAAAAGGTGCAATAGGTGTATAAAATTAATCTCTTTGCAAATAACTAGGTTGAATTAATTTGTGGAGGATTTATGAAGAAAATTCAAATGCGGCTTACGATTACAAAAATTATGCTTTTGTTGATTGTGTGCATGCTTGTTGCAAGTTTTATTGTTGGTGCAATTATGTCGGGTGTGGTAAACACAGAAGTGGTTAAAAACACTCATAGGCCTAATTACAAGAGAGTAAGTGCGGAAACAGCAGGTGAGATAGATTGGATGGAGCAAAGTTCGCTTGCAGGTGCGGATATGTGGACACAAGACATCCAGATGAATGCAGGGATATGGGATCAAGAGGTTGCAAGTGTTGGTGCACAGGCTTTGATGACATCCGCCCGTGCAATGGCCACCGTCGAACTTCAGAGTGGTAGGCTTCTTTATGAAAAGAATGCATATGAGCGACTTCCTATGGCGTCTACGACAAAGATTTTGACCGCAATAACCGTGCTTGAGCATGTTTCGTGTTCAAGTGAAGTTGTTAAAGTAAATGATAAGGCAATAGGCATTGAGGGATCAAGTATATATTTGCAAAAGGGTGAAGAACTTACGGTTAAAGAACTCTTGCTTGGATTAATGCTTCGAAGTGGGAATGATGCGGCTGTGGCACTTGCACTTCATGTATCAAAAACAGTTGAAGATTTTGCTTTTCTAATGAATGCAACCGCATTTAAGGCAGGTGCAAAGGATTCAAGTTTTAAAAACCCGCATGGACTTGATGAAAAAGATCATTATACAACGGCATATGATCTTGCAATGATTTCGGCATATGCTATGCGAAATCCAGAGTTTGCAGAGATTTCTGCGACAAAAGAGGCACGTATAAGTGGTAAAGAATATCCACGAGTGATACAAAACAAGAATAAACTTTTGCGTTCTAACGAAGGTGTGATTGGTGTAAAAACAGGGTTTACAAAAAAGGCGGGTCGTTGCTTTGTTGGGGCGATGGAAGAGAACGGAATGACGGTTATAAATGTTGTTCTTAACTGTGGTCCTATGTTTCCAGAATCCGAGTATATGATGGAAAGGGCAGGGGATGAATTTTACATGCATAAAGTTCTTGATAAAGAAAAATTGGTGCAGTTTGAAACAGTAAGCGAAAAGGGTAAGCCAATGAAATTTGCAGGTATGGTTGAAGAGGATTTATTTTATCCAGTGAAAAGAGGAGAGGAGGATAAATTTGAGATTAAAATGAATAAACATGAAATTCTTGTTCATTTTGATGGGGAGATTGTTCAGACGGTTTTATATTCTTCGGAATTCTTTGAAGGCGAAGATGAGATGCTAGAATGTGAAATTGTTGAAGAGGTGGCATAGATTAGTTATGCGTTAATTCCTACGATACTTTTTGCAAAATCGTCGCTGTTGAATGGCATGAGGTCGTCAATTTGTTCACCTACACCTGCAAAGCGAACTGGAATGTCAAAGCGTTGTTTGATTGCTATTGCGACACCGCCTTTGGCCGTTCCATCAAGTTTTGTCAGAATAACACCATCAAGATTGACCGCTTGGTTAAAAATTTCTACTTGGTTAAGTGCATTTTGACCGGTTGTGGCGTCAAGTACGATAAGCTTTTTGTAAATTGCATCAGGGTGATTCCTGGCAACGACCCTGTCTATCTTTTTAAGTTCTTCCATAAGATGTGCTTTGTTATGAAGACGTCCTGCAGTGTCAATGATTATAATTTCATCTTTTTTTGCTTTTGCACTCTCAAGGGCATCAAAGACCACCGATGCCGGATCAGCACCTTCGGTATGTTTAACAAGTCTGACACCTGCACGTTGTGTCCATTGTTCAAGTTGTTCACTTGCGGCGGCTCTGAAGGTATCTGCGGCTGCGATTAAGACGCTTTTGCCTTGTGCTTTGTAATACGCGGAAAGTTTTCCTATTGATGTTGTTTTTCCAACTCCGTTGACGCCTACAATCATAATAATTGTGGGATATTCTTTTGTTGGCGATACAAATGGTTCTTTGTCGCCGGTTGATAACAGGTTAGAGATGCTTTGTGCCAGAATGCTTTTAAGCTCCTCTTCGGTTTTTATACCTTGTTTTTTTGCCTGAAGTTTAATGTCATTGATGACCTGTTCAACCGCATTGTATCCCATATCGGTTTGCAGAAGTATTGCCTCAAGGTCTTCGTAAAATTCGTCGTTAAGTTCTTTGCCTGTGAATATGGAGGCGATTCCCTCGGTGATTATGCTTGCGGTTTTTTTAAGCCCGCCAAATATTTTTTTGAACATTCCCATGTTATATTATAGCATAGTCAGGGTAGAAGTGAATAATTAAAAAATCCTGTGCAATGTTTAGTGTCTGGGTAATTTTATTATGAAATTTTATCCATAAATTTTAGTATTAACCTATATCATTATAAATGATATGATATAATCTAATTGAAAAGATAAACCAATATGTTGACAGGGGGTGTGAATATGGTTTGTCTTGATATTCGCTCTGAAAGAAATTTTACACCAAATCGTCTTGCAAATAAACCGTCTAAAGGTGCGGACGATGCAGAAGAAATCTTTAATCTTGTAGAAACTTTGGGTAGGCAAAATACATATGACGGTGAGCAGCCATTTGAGAATTTTATAAAAATTAATAATGTGGATTTAAGCCCAGAAGAAATTGCTATTATGATAGAAGAAAGACTTGTTCAAGAACAAGTCTCGCAAGTCAACTATGACAATTCGTATTTATGAAATTTTATCCATGATTTTTGAAAGAGGCACAGCGATGAAATGATCTCCAACAAGTCCGATGGCAACACCGAATTGTTTTGCGTTTATGAGTTCAAGTGCTTTTTTTGCGTAATTTGCGCCAAGCCATCTGTCTCTTGCAGATGGAGATGCACCTCTTTGAAGGTGTCCAAGGGTAGACATTCGGACACGACTTGTTGCGGATTCAATATTATTTTCTGTTGCTATTGCCCTCATGAGGTCACCCAGATAATTGGCACTGTGAATGGCTTCGTCATGTATATCTTTACCCTTTGTTTCTTGTAAAATCATAAGGTTGCTTTGCTTGCCTTCTTTGCGGTTATTTGCCCAAATTTTTGCAATTTGGGCGTGAGAATGTCTGTTGTCAAAGGTATCAATTATGTCGGCAAAGGTTGCAAGGCCTACAGAATTTGTGAGGTCGGGACAATACCAGCCCATAAGTTGCACAACATGATCGCGATTATTTGTTCTCATTGTTATATTGAGGTTGTCAACAAGGCGGACGCTTTCTTCAAATGCACTTGAAAAGCCAAGTGAGTTTTTTGTAAAGAATACATCATTATCAATTGTTGAGGGTATGCCTATTACATTGATGCCGTTTGGTTCAAGGCGTTTCATTGCACCACTTAGGCTTCCGTTGCCACCTAGGATTATGACCGCGTCAAATTTATGACGTTTAATTGTTGCAAGTGCCTTTTGCACGCCTTCGGGAGTTGTAAATTCTTCGCTTCTTCCGCATTTGAGAAAGCATCCGGAGATATGAGATATTCCGCTTGTGTTGGTGCGGTCAAGGATAATTCCATTGTCGTTGACAAGGCCGTCGTATCCGCCTATTGCACCAAAGAATTTAAAATTAGATGGTGCAAAGTTAACGATGCCTTCTATACATGCGTTCATACCTGGTGCGTCTCCACCAGATGCAATTATACAGATTTTTTTATTCATGTTTATAGTATAGGGTAGAAGTAGTCAAATGAAAAGTGAATTTATCGGTTGAAAGGTTTTTTTGGTGTTTTGATGTGTATTGTATGTTGGGCATAATACTATATATTGTGTTGTATGAGTGAGACTATACCATGCTTGATTTTAGAAAATGTACCGAAGTATTTAGGTTTATGATTTCTTATTAGAATGTAACCGTCATCATTAAATGCAAGTAATTCGTGTTTGTGGCTTTGTGGGATAAAATGATTATTTACTAGGTCAAGTTCGGCAAGTTCTTGGTCGTTTGGGTCGCCGTATGTTTTGGTTTTGTAGTCAAAGTGTGGAATTATAATTTCATTATGAAATCCAAGACCATTTAACAGGACGGCGTCTGGGGCAGGTGTTGTGGTGTTGGTGGTTTTGCTTAGGTCTTTTTTGCTTTCTGGAAAATTAAAAGCAAATTCGCATAGATTCATTGCACCTGCGGATCCGCCAATTACAAGGCAAGGCTTGTTTGAATTTTGTCTGGTTTTGAGAAGTTCTTTTAGATTTAATTGTGTGAAAGAGTCAAGTTGGCACTGTAATTTTCCGCCTGCAAGTAGAATTAAATCTGCATTGAGGATTAGGTTTTTTGCATTATCAAGATTGCGATTGTCAATGATTTGTTGTTTCTTGAAATCTAGACCTGATAATTTTAGAGATTGGAATACAAGATTGCCGCGTTCGTCGGTGATGGTGTGGTCATTTGGATTATTGGCGATGTAAATTACAAGATTTAGATTTGGTGTAAATGTTTTTACATTATCCAAGAATTGATTACTGGGGTAATGTTTATTTAGTGCGACCGCATATCGATTACCATTCTTGTCTTTGGCTGTGGAATTGAAGCTTGAAGCCAGGATAAATGTTAGATTATTCATATCAGATTTTCCTTATCTGTTGTAAGTGAGTTTTTGTGAACCTGGGATTTGATGATTGTCTCGATGAATTCTTTGACGGACATAGAGCCTAGGTCTGTGCCTTCACGGGTGCGAATTGCGATTGTATTTGATTCTTGTTCTTTTTCTCCGACGATAATAAGATAGGGGATTTTGCGTTTGGTGTGCTCGCGGATTTTGAATCCGACCTTTTCTGGGCGAATGTCGCGTTCGATGCGAAGTCCGTTTTGAAAGCCGTGTCCATTTAGATATGTCGACTTGAGTTCTGTGAAGACTTTGTTAACATAGTCATCTTGTTTGTTTGTGATGCCCATAATGACCGCCTGGACAGGTGAGAGCCATGTTGGGAATGCACCAGCATAATGTTCGATAAGGAATGCAAGTACGCGTTCGTATGCACCCAGGCTTCCGCGGTGTACAATAAATGGGCGTTGTTTTTGTCCGTTTTCATCAATGAATGAAAGGTCATAGCGTTCTGCAAGTGCAAAGTCAAGTTGTACGGTCATGAGGGTGTCTTCTTTGCCATGGACATTGCGGATTTGAATGTCGATTTTTGGTCCATAAAATGCCGCTTCGCCATCTGCTTCGTAAAATTTCATTTTATTGCGAGTAAGGACTTTTCGGATTTGTTCTTGACTGTCTTCCCAGGCGATTGGGTTATCGATGTACTTGTCTTTGTTTTTGATATCCCATTTTGAGAGGCGATAAGTTACTTTTTCATGCAGTCCAATCTTTTTAAGTAGAAAGTCACAAAGTTCTAGGCATTCGTCAAATACTTGTTGTACCTGGTCAGGGCGACAAAAAACATGTCCGTCGCTTAGTGTGTATTGGCGAACGCGGACAAGGCCATGCATTTCTCCGCTGTTTTCGTTTCTGTATTGTTTTGCAGTCTCGGAATAGCGTATTGGCAGATCACGATATGAACGAATATTTTGTTTATACATGGTTGCGTGGAAAGGGCAGGTCATTGGTTTGAGTGCAAAAACCTCCTCGTCAAGAAGTTCATTTCCAATTACGAACATTCCATCTTTATAGTGTTGCCAGTGACCGCTTATTTTAAATAAATCGCTCTTTGTAAAGTCTGGACTCATTACTTGCATATAGCCACGCTTTTCTTCTTCGTCCTCAACAAAACGTTGTAGTGTCTTTATGATTTTTGTTCCGTTTGGCAAAAGAAGAGGGAGGCCTTGACCTATTATTGGATCTGATGCAAAAATTTCCAATTCGCGTCCGATTTTGTTGTGATCACGGCGTTTGATTTCTTCTTGGAGGAGTTCATATTGTACAAGTTCGTCTTTTGTTCTGAATGCCACACCATAGATTCGCGTAAGCATTTTGTTTTCCGATTTGCCACGCCAATATGCTCCGGTGATTTTAGTAAGTTTGAATGCCTTGATTTTGGGTGTGTATGTGATGTGGGGGCCTGCGCAAAGGTCTGTGAATGGATTTGGTATGTTGTCATTTCCAAGTTTAAAGAATGTAATCTTTTCACCGCTTGGAATATCTTTGAGAAGTTCAATTTTATAAGGTTCGTTTTGTTTTTGTAATAATTTTTTTGCCTCGGCTCTTGTTTTTTCAATTTGTTCAAATTTTAAATTTGCCTTGATAAGGCGTGCCATTTCTTGTTCAATTTTTTCCAGATCTTCGTTTTTTACGGGTGACACAAAGTCAAAGTCGTAATAAAATCCGTCTTCGATGGCGGGGCCGATTCCAAGTTTTACCGTAGGGTAGATGTTTTTAACCGCCATTGCGAGGACATGGCTTGCAGAGTGTTTTAATTCTTCGTCATTTATAATTTTGCTCATTATGTTATTTTAACACAATGTATGTTAGATGTGAAGTGGGAAATTTGACAAAAATGGTTTTCTTGCAGTCTAGTGTGATGTGTGGGTGGAGAATTTGTGGCGAATGTGATAGAATGTGGCATGGTTACAATTTTGACATTGGGGTGCAGAACCAATCAGGCGGAAAGTGATAAAATCGGCAGAGAATTGCAGGCAAGAGGTGTGTCGGTGTTTTTTAAATTGCAGGAAAATTGTTTGGGTGGAATTTATGTGATTAATACTTGTGCAGTTACCGGTGTTGCCGAGCGAAAAAGTAGATATGAGGTTTCAAAGATTGTCAAGCATGACAAAGATGCAAAAATTATTGTTGCAGGGTGTGCGAGTGCGAATAACGAGGGACAGTTTGGTGCTTTGAATGGCTTTGGTAAAAATGTTATGAGGGTTTTTGGTACGGATAAGGGTGGGATTGTGGAATATGTTATGGAATTGATTACGGGCGGTGGTAAATATGGCAATTATGCGATATCTTGTATGTTGTATGATATACATAATACAAGTATTCAAATTGGTAGAGGCGAGGAAGAGAGTGATTGTGATGGGGTGGATGGGGTAAAAGCAGGTGTTATGACAGACATAGGTGTAAAAACAAGGCAAGTTTTTATGAATGTTCAGAATGGTTGTGATAACAGATGTACATTTTGCATTGTTTCGACATTACGTGGGAAAAGTGTAAGTAGACCAATAGAAGAAGTTATTGAGGAGATAAGGGAACTTGTATATGATTCGAGTTCTTATCAAGTAAACAGAAATGAAAAGGTTGATGAGGAAGCGATAGATAATGAACAAAAATGGAAAAATGCAAATGCAAAATTGGTTGTGATTACAGGAATAAATCTGTCAATGTATGATGGTGGAAATGGGCGAGGGCTTGTTGATTTATGTTTGGCGGTTAATGAATTGGGTGTGCCTTTTAGGTTAAGTTCGCTTTACAGTAATGTAATTACGTCTGCATTTATAAACGATTTGAAAAAATGTGAGAATTTTGTGCCTATGTTTCACTTGAGTCTTCAAAGTGGTTCAGATAAAGTTTTGAAGAGCATGGGTAGACGATATACTACACAAGAGTTTGAAGAGGTGGTTGAGTTATTAAGAGATGCTTTTGTTTTACCTGTGGATTGCACCAGAGATGACAATGAAAAGGTGGGCATGAAAAAATTTGAGGTTACAGCAGATATAATTATAGGATTTCCAACAGAAGGGGATGAAGAATTTCGAGAAACGCTTGATTTTGTAAAGCGAGTAAATTTTGATAATCTCCATGTATTCCCGTATTCTCCAAGAAAAGGGACGGTTGCGGCTTTGTGGAAACAAATTACTCAGAGTGTGGTTAAGGCACGTGTTGAAGAGTTGAGGCAGGTACAGGCAAATAATAGAATTTTGTAATAAAAAGTTTTGTTGATTGTAGGGCATGTGTTATTATTTAGGTAATGCTTGAGCTTAGAAATGTATCCAAGGTTTATCATAATACAGGGGGGATAAATGTAACCGCTTTGCGTGCGGTCAATTTAAGTTTAGGTAAATGTGGGCTTGTGTTTGTGGTTGGACAAAGCGGAAGTGGAAAAACAACTTTATTGAATATTCTGAGTGCTATTGATACTCCTACCGGTGGAGATGTTTTTGTAAATGGTGTAAATATAAGGCAACTTGGTTCGGGTGGACTTGATGGATATCGTAACAATTATATTGGGGTTGTTCACCAAGATGGGGCGTTGCTTGGACATTTGACACTTTTTCAAAATGTGGCATTGGCGCTTAGGATTCAAGGTAGAGAAATTAATAAAAAGCAGATTGATGCACTTTTTAAGAGACTTGGGATTGATGGTTTGCAGTGTCGTTATCCATCCGAAGTCAGTGGTGGCCAGGCACAAAGAGTTGCAATAGCAAGGGTTCTTGTACGAAAGCCTAGAATATTGTTTGCAGATGAATTGACAAGCAGTCTTGATTTCGAGCGACGTGATGAGATTTATGGTCTTTTAAAGATGCTTAGTAAAGATTATCTTGTGGTTTCGACAACGCACAGTCGTGAGATGATGGAAAAATATGCGGACCGTGTTGTTACCATTTCTAATGGTTTGATTGAGGATGATGTGCGATTTGTGAATGGAAAAAAGATTCAAAATGATGGAAAAGTGGTTGCACTTGCATCTGATTATGGCACGTTTACCTATGAAAAGACGGCGTTACCCTTTGCGAGCGCGTTTGGATTGGCATGGTCGAGTTTCAGTGCCAATAAATTACGTACATCATTTACCATTTTATTATCAATGTTGGCGATTTCTTTTTTTGCGATTGTTGTGAATCTAAGTTTTGTAACACAAAATAGCGCGGTTATAAATTCTTTTGCAAGAAGTGGACATCCTTATATTGTGTTTAGTAATGATAGTCAATTATTTGACCAAGCAATAATAAATCCATTAGTTAGGCAAGGTTACAGAGGCGTTGCAACATTGCATGAAATAGGATCAAGCCCAGTTGTGAATTTTGAACTTGGTGGTGTGACGCATAGTATGTTTGGTGTAAGAAGGCTTGGCATGTATGAAAGTGTGGGTGTTGGTGCAAACATATTTGGGCAAGATTTGATTGTTGGACGCTGGCCAAGATCTGGGGATACGACCAACCAAATTGTGGTATCAGATTTTATTGCGACCCAGATTATGACGGCATACTTTGCACAAAATGGATTTATTCCAGATAATTTCTTTGAATACATTGTTGGTTATAATTCGTTAACAGGTGTTGTTTCTGGACGAGCATTTGAATTTGATGATGGTAATTACAGATTTACAATTATTGGTGTTTATCGCACAACATTTGCCGGTTACTTTGAATTTGAAGAGGCAGGGTTGTTTAGACCTTTTGAGAGAAATTTTGCAGGTACGGATACAGGAGTATTTAATCACAGGATGCTTGGATTTAGAAATGGGTTGTCAGAGGTGCAGAGAAGTCGGGCGATGTATCTTGTGCAGAATGATTGGGTGACCGCATTTACGCACAGTTCGGTGCTTGCACGAATTAGAGGGGGTCTTGGGCAAAGTGCAGTGCACAGAAGCATTGATTGGTTTGGAATGAACATGCGACAGATGATTATAGGTGGACAATATGGTTCCCAGGCGGAAAGCTTTTTTATTACAGACCATCCACAAGGTGCCAGACCTCAGAATGAGAGCCAGTTGGCGAATGCACCACTTTTTAGAATTGCACAAGAGGATGGTTTGAGAATTGTTCGTAACCATGATACAACAATTTCTCCTATATCGCAAGGTACGGCAAGAATTTCCAGACGTCTTTATAATTTATTGGCGAATGGAGGTTTTGCACCGCCGAGGTTGGAATTTCATGTAACGAGGTCAATAAGCAATTTCACCGACATTTACGATGATTTAATTTCAGATTTGTTTATGTCGGAAAACAGGCAACAGGTTGTAAGATATATCCCTTTGCGAGAGTTTTCTTTCAGTGGAATCAACAGTAATGCAAACGTGATTGAGGATGAGGATGAATATATTATTATGCTTGGGAATGAGGATTTTGAGTTATTGGTTAATACAATTGTAATTCCAAGTACAAGTATGATTATAAGTGGCCGATATTCGGCGGGTTCGATCATCGATATGTTTGATGCAATGCCTTATCGAACGATTGCAAGATTTGCGGACAGTGATACAATTGCCGAGTTTATGGACGGATTTGGTGTAACACGGATTGCAATGTTAATTACTGCGGTTGTTGTTGGTGTTTTTGCAATTGTGTTTATGTATGGTTTTATTACAATTGGATTGGCCTCGAAAAGGCGTAATATATCAATATTGCGAAGCATGGGAGCAAGAACGCGTGACATAATTAAGATTTTTATGATCGAAGCAATTATTATTTCATCGATTATTTTGATTGGGTCGATTGCCTTTACGTTAGCGGGTATGGCAAGTGGAAATCTTGCAGTGCAACGAATAACAGGGAATTCCTTGCTGCTGTTCACATCGGGGGCATTGTTTTGGATTGCGGTTTTGGGAACGGCTTTTGCGATTATTATGGCAAGTTACTTGTTGCCTGCACTTCGTTTTGCAAAACGCAATCGTAAAAGTGGTGTAATAGGTGGGATGAAAGGGCGAAATGAGTGATAGTTGTTTTACAAATTTTGAAGTATAATAAGGTTTATGGATAAAGTGCGATTTGGTCCGAGTGGGAATGATATTATTTTTTATGAACAGGGCGGTAAAAACACGGTACAGGCGATGAAGTGGGTGAGTGAAATGGGTCTTAGGGCTTTTGAGTATTCATTTACAAGAGGAACCAATATGAGCATAGAAATGGCACGAAAAATTGGTGAAGAGGCAAAGAAATATGACGTTTTAATGAGTGTTCATGCACCTTATTATATTAACCTTTGCAAGGGTGTTTTTGATGTTGAAGGTGAAGATTTTGCAAAAAATTATAGATGGATTTCAAAATGTGTGGAGCTTGTGAATGCTATGGGTGGGAATAGAGTTGTTGTGCATTTAGGAAGTCAAGGTGAATTAGAAAGAAATGAGGCGATTGAGAATACAAGGCATAACCTTGAAAATATTATTAAGCGACTTGATGAACGGGGTTTGAACGATTTTTTACTTTGTATTGAAACGATGGGACGTTTTAAATTGATTGGTACTCATGAGGAAATTTGTCAACTTTGTATGGTTGATGCGAGGGTAATACCAACACTTGATTTTGGACACATAAATTGTGTTTTGCAGGGTGAGTTACAGAGGGAGCCTGGTAAAATAAAAGAGATTGTTGAGTATGTTGAAGAAAAAATTGGAAAGGAAAAGTTAAAAAAAGTTCATGTTCATTGGTCTGCAATAGTATATACTGATAAGGGCGAGAGGGTACATACGATACTTGATGATGAGAAATGGAATTTTGATTTTGGTGCTTTTGCGGAAATCGTGCGAAAAAAGAGACTTGAGCCAGTAATAATTTGTGAAAGTAAAAATATTATGGCACAAGATGCGGTAAAATTATTAAAATGGTTTAAGAAATAGCGTATAAAATCGTTTGGTATAACAGAGAATAAAGTGTATAGTTGATATAGCATTAGGCGTAGGTTTAACAAATGAGGGGTATTAATGCAACACGAGAGAGAACCTGTTTCTAGAAAGCGGCCAACGAGACGACTTTTTGTGTTATCTGCGGTTTGGGTGGCGGCTTTTGTAATTGCATTTTTATCCGTTGGTGTTGTGTTTGCATTGCATGGTGCAGCTTTTGCGGCAACAGATGATTATACGTGGCAATATGAGGGACTTGGTGGACGTGCAAGTGCTTTTGATATTGGTGGAGATGGAACCGCGGACAGGCCGTTTAGAATTTCTACCGCAGGACAACTTGCATATCTTGCACACAGAGTGAATTCTTCTAACCTTACCGATTCTGGATATGGTGAGAGTTTCTACGGTATGCATTTTATACTTACGACAAATATAAATTTGAATATTCCTGCGTGGTCGGGTGGACCTGCACGTGCGTGGGTTTCTATTGGTGGATATGACAGGCCATTTATGGGAATCTTTGATGGTAATGATTACACAATTACTTTGCCAAATAGAATTATTGCAGGTGTTCAGACCGGTGGTACGCAAAGTGATATTGATGAAGATATTGATGCGTCAGGGATTAGACGGTGGGGGCTCTTTGGACGAATCGAGCATGGTACAATAAGAAATTTAAATATTGCAGGAAGTGTTACGACTTTGACAACACCTGGAACGGGTAATATTACTGCGGCATATATTGGACTCTTGGCGGGTGAGGTTCTTGGTGATACATTGATTGAAAACGTTGTTAATCGTGCGGATGCAAGAGGTATTGGGAACAATATTTTGGGACGCCCTAATCTTATATGGCCCCAAGGTCAAGATGTGTTCAGTAATAATCGTTTTGGTGGGTTAATTGGATCTGCGGGGCATAACTTGATTTTGCGAAATGTTGCAAACTATGGGACTCTTGCAACAAACGCGGTGTCTGGGCATGGTGGACTTGTCGGAAGAATTATTGGAACGGCAACATTTCCTGCGAATGTTTCAATTTTGAACAGTTATAACAGAGGTTACATAAGTGGTGCGAACAATCTTGCTTTTGGTGGTGTTGGTGGATTGGTTGGGCTTAATTCTATGGGAACGTTGAACATAGTTAATTCTTTTAACATTGGGGCGGTTTATTCGCCTGTGCTTATTGGTTCGGGTGGAGCCCCAGGTGGAAGTATCTTTGGGCGTTCTATGAATGGTGTTGTAAGTATAACGAACGTTGTTGCAAGTGTTCATCCATATGGTGCACCTGTGTATGGTGTTGTTTTTGGTCCTGCGGTTACCCAGAGACTTGTTGCCGGTACAACAGAAGCGGGTGTAATTCTTACTCTGGATGCAAATTGGTCGGGGAACAGTCCGGCAACAAGCCGAAGAACTTCGGTTATTGATCAAATGAACTATGGGCTTGAGAACACGACAATTATATCAGAGGCACAGCGTTCCTTTATGGCAGGTTGGGTGAGTTCAACAATTTTGGGAAGTCCACTTGTTCCAGAACATAATTTCAGTAATTACACCGTTGTGTTCAACGTTATGGGTGCGCTTAATGTTGAGGGCGAGCCTATACGTGTTCCATCACAGGCTGTTTTTGAAGGTTTGCCTATTACTCCGCCAGATATGACATTGCCACAGTTCAGATTTCCAGGTCACGGATTTGTGCATTGGACAGAAAGACAAGGTGATGACAGTGCAACAGGTGCATTTGATTTTACGCAGCTTGTTGAACGTGACATTGTTCTTTACGCAATATGGCAAGTCGGAAGTAACAGGATTGAATTAAATTTTAATAATGGGGCGATGGGTGTTGCAGGTATACCTCAACTTGTTATGTATGATCCAGGTCTGTCATCAGGAGAATATATTGTAGGAAGTAATCATTTGCCTGTGCCGCCTTCTGATGTGTTGAGAGAGTCTGGTACAAATGGTGTTGTGTTTTTGGGCTGGGCTACGTCTGAAGTATATGCGGCGAATGGCTGGGTTTTAAATAACTGGTCAGGTCATTGGGCGGTTGGAAATATGGTAAATGTTACAGAAGATATGATTTTATGGGCGGTTTACAGAGAGCGAAATCCTTTTGAAGATTACAGACAATTAAATCTTGTATTTGCAAGCCCAGGTTTGCATATTGGTCAAGAATTTGCAACGCTTGAACAGGATGAAATGTTTTTCAGTAACTTGGTTGTTAATACTGCACCAGTTATGAATACTCTTGTTCCAAATATTCCACAGGTGCCAGGATTTGTGTTCCAAGGTTGGGCGACCTCACGTGATTTTGCGAACAGAGGTATTATGGCAATCGTGCATGACGAACCTGTTATTATTTATGGTCCATCTGGTGAGATTAGACAACTTTATGCGGTGTGGAGTAATCTTAGAATTGCCCAAGTGGTGTTTCATATGAATGCCCAAGTAGACAACGGTGCAGGTGGGTTTATTAATGTAAATATGGCACCAAGATACGCGTCGTTTGCAACGGGGAACAGGTTGGGTTGGTCTTTGGACGAGGCATTTGATGCAACAAATGTTCTTAACGGTAACTTTGGATTTCCTTCTGGTTTGACATTTGTAAGATGGGATGTTGTTGGAGAGGATAACTTTGTACTTGTGCGAAATCTTACGACCGGACTTTTTGAACAATCAACGACGCTTGGTGTTGGGCAACAATTTCTTTTGAACAGACACGTTGAATTACAGGCGGTATTTGTGTTTATGCCGTAAGAATGCTAAGGTAATTCTTTTGTTCTGGGATTTAAATGTTTAGGTAAGTATCTTTGTTTTTAAGATACTCGTTAAATGGTTTTGAAATTTTGGGATTTGAATTTATAATGGTATTATGAACATTTTAATTGCATCGAATTTAACGATAAGAAGTAACGAGGTTTTGGCACTTGCAAAAGCATTAAGAAAAAAACATCAAGTTACAATTTGCACAATGGCGAGTGAGGCATCGTATAAAGGACTTGCATTTACTACGCCAGAAAATCCAGTGAGGGGTGATCTTGTTACTAATTTGAAAATGCAGCTTAATATTCTGGAAGTGCTCGAGTTTACCGAGCATTCAAAAGGAAAAGAAAATTCTGTGACGGCGTACGAATTTTATGGCAACCCGGCAGATATGATAAGTATTATGTTAGGTGAAGTGATGAAAGAACGTCCGCCAGAATTAGTGATTTGTGGGATTAGTAACAGTACAAATATGGGACCAGATATCTATTCGTCTTCGAATGTGGGTATGGCGATGATGGCAACATATATGGGTGTACGTTCAATTGTGGTTGGAACGGATTTTGTGGCAGGTGGTCACAGTATCCAGAGTCTTGAGAATGTTGCACAATTTGTGGAAAAAAATATTAATGAGTTTGTTAAGGCAAGTTTACCTGGTTACACGTTACTTAATATTAATGTGCCTGAGGTTGAAAACTTTAAAGACATTAACGGAATTAAATTCACACGCATGGGCAAAATGAATTTAAGTTTGCAGTTTGAAGAAAAAACCTGTCCTGCGGGTGTAAATTATTTTTGGGCGAAAAAATCCGAACGAGAAAATCTTTTAGAAGATTGTCTTGATGACAAGTGTTGGTATGACAAAGGCTATGTTTCTATTACGCCTTTGAACGTTGATGCAACAGATTGGGGTGCAATTGATAATTGGGGCAAGGTTGTAAAGGAACTTAAGAAAAACGTTTGAGTTATTTAGAAATTTTGGCAGAAAGTTTGAATTTTTTAGGAGGATAGTCGTGAAACAATTAAAAATACTTTTGGTTAATGAGTCGGGGTGTTTTTCACCGGGCATTACAAAATTGGCACGTGTACTTAGTGGCAAGCATCGTGTTTGTATTGTAGGGCCAACAAGGTCGGGACACAGTCTTGGTCATAAATTAACGGCGACCAAGCCACTTCGTGCAGAGCAATTTTTTGCACTTAGTCGTGTTAAAATTTTTGGTGTGAATGGTACGCCGTGTGATTGTGTTGCATTGGCACTTGATAAATTACTTAAGACAAAACCTGATTTAATTATAACAGGTATTGATCAAAAAAGTGGTCAAACGATTTATTCAAGTGGTACGGTGTCTGCGGCAATTATGGGGACGATTCATGGAATTCCAAGTATTGCGGTTGCCGCACCTGTTTCTAATGAACGTGATGAAAAATGTTTTGCGGGGATAGTTAATGCTTTTGTTAAAAATCTTGGGACACTTTATAAAAATATGGTGAAGGACGTTACGCTTAATGTTGTTGTGCCGACATCGGCATGGGGAAAGAAACTTCAATGTACGCATTTAACGGTTGACCGCATTGATAATTCATACACCTATGAGGTTAATCCATTTGGACGTGCATTCTATTGGCAGAACGTTGACAAGATGGGACCACCATTATCATCACTTGATCAAAAAGGTGATTTATATTGGCAAAAGCGTAACTATACTACGGTTACACCTCTTAAATATGATTTGACATGTGAAGATGGATTGAAGTCATTGGAAAATTCAAAGTTTAAGTTGTAGGATTTTTCGACAAATTATTTAGAGAATTGTAAAAAGGGCAAAAAAATTGCTTTTTTTTTATAGTCTAGGAACTATACATGCGTGGACATTTAAGGAAAAGATTAATTGTTCTGTTCTGGCATGATGGATGGTGAATCGTATTGTTAATATGTATAATTGTGCCAGAAAACACAGGAAAAGGAAAGACTTTAATTTTAGGAGAAAAGCATGAATGAAGAGGAAGGCGCGGAGCAATTGGAAGTGAGGGAAATTATGGATAACAAGATAATTTGCGAAGAATCTTGCCCAGAAACCCGTGTTGAAGATTCCGCCGTTACAGAAAAAAGTTATGAGAAAAAATCTGGCGTCAATAAAAATGACGAGCGTGGATTTGCAATGCTTGAAGATTTTGGAAATTTTAGAAACTCGGATGAGTTGCTTAGAGCCTATCAAAATTTGCGTACAGAGTTTACAAGGAAGAGTCAAGAGTTGGCTTTGTTGAAACAGAAAGGTAATAAGAATGCGGAAGATAACGAAAAAAGTTTGGATATGAATATGGCGAATGAAGAAATTGTGCTTGAGTATTTACGTTCTGTTACATCTAGAAAAGAATTGCCTAAGGTGATTGGGATAACAAATATTGATTTTGCCCCAATTGATTCAGCCAAATCTATGAGTTCGGCGGTGATTTCTGCGAAAAACTTTTTTTCTGTGAAGATGAGATGACTAACGAAAAACTTGTATAGGAAGATAAAATAATTGGAGGATTACATGATTACAATAAGTACCGCAGAATCGGCACTTAAGAATATTTATCTTGAGAGTGTTATTCATGACATAAACACAAAGACAAATCCGTTGTTGACAATGGCACAAAAAAACACGAAGACAATTGCAGAAAAAGATGCAAAAGCGATTATTCGTTATGGCGGTGAAGATATGGTTAAGGCAGGACGGGAAGATGGTGATTTGCCAATGTCAACAGATGCAAGACAGGCAGAAATTATTGTTCCGATTAAAAATCTTTTTGGTACGTTTCACATCACTGACAAGGCGTTAAAGGCGGCACAAAATAATCCAGGAGCATTTGCAAGTCTTATTGGTGGTGAAATGACAAATCTTGTAAGTATGGCCCAATCAAATTTAAATAGAATGATTTTTGGTGGTGGTGCAGGTCTTGATATGAATGGTATTGACAGTTTGTTTAAGCAAGGTACACTCTATAACCTTTCAAAGTCAGATCATGCGGACATTATGCCGTTTGAGAGTGTCAATGGTGATTCGTCGCAAATTATCTCCGAAGACGATATAATTTGTTTTCTTGATGAGATGGAAGAACATGCAGGTGGGCAAGCAACAAATCTTATCATGACACATCCTGTGGTTCGCCGTGCATTATTTGAGGAGCTAAAGGATAACAGAACAAATATAGATACGGCGGAACTTGCAGGTGGTTTTCGTGGATTTACATTTAACGGTATTCCAATGTATGCGGATGTGCGTTGTGAGGCAGGTGCGGTTTATGCACTTGACAGTGAAAGTTTTGTTATGCAACAACTTTGTGATTGGACATGGCTTGAAGGTGAGGATGGTTCAATACTTCGTCCTGTAAGTGGGCGTCCTGTTTATTCGGCAACCCTTGTAAAGTATGCCGACTTTATATGTGAAAAGCCTTTTCTTCAGGGCAAACTTTCTGGATTTAATCAGACAAGTTTTAGATAAGGCGGTGTGATTATGCTTAGACTCGTTACTTGTGACTTGTTCTGTATTGCAGAGCGGCTTTTAAAAATAAATTCAAAATATCGTGTTTTTTATAATTATGTTAAAGAATGTTTTGAGATTCATAACAATTTGGTTCCAAGTGTTTTATCTATGCAGTTTTGTGTGCCTTATGATGTGCTTGATGAAAGGACAATCGAGTACGCATGGACAACAAGGATTGAAAATTCTTTTGATATAGAGGAAGACATGCTTGAGCACAACAAGAACTTGGAACAAAGTGCAATTAACAGGATGCAAGACCAGTTGCGAACGCTTGAGGATATGTTTGAATTTGCAAATGGGACAAGTTGCGAGATCGAGTTTAGCAAACCAGTAGAGTGGATTTAAGGAGATTAAAATGAGGATTAAAAATATAATTTCTAATGTGGCGGAGGTTCTAGGGCTTTCTGATGTTGTCGAGTTTGTACAAGGAGGTGCCACAATTGCACAATTGCGTGAGAATATGAACTACGCATCATTGCTTCGGTGTGCGTCACTTGTTGTGTCGAATATATCTGCAAATCATTCAGAGACAATTGCAAGGCAAAGTTTTGATATGACAGGAACAGATGGAGTGATTTTATTTGATAGTTTTAAAGAAAATGTACAAAGTATAAAGCAGGTAACACAAAGAGGTCGTGTCGTAGAATACGGTCTCTATCATGATCGTTTGGTTGTTCCAAAGGTTCTTGTGGAAATTACTTTCGCTTTTACACCAAGTATAGTAACAGGTAACGAGCATAATCCATTTAAATTGCCACATCAGGTGCTTGAGTATGGTATATTGGCCGAATATGCATTCATAAGTGGCATGTTTAATGAGGGGCGGATATGGAATGAAAAATTTCTTGAAATGATATTTGGTGCAAAACATCGAACCGGCAAGGCGGCTTGCATGCCGACCTCTTTTTAAGGAGGTGTTTTTTGAGTATAAGAGATTTGCATCTTAGACCTACGCGTTCTGTACGTTTTGTGGTTGATAATTTTTGTGTACCTATTAAGAGAGCCAAACCACTTCGTAATCGAATTTATGCAGAATATAATTCGGGATTTAATGCTTTGCCGTCTGGCTTGATATCAAATTGTGATATTAATTCACCTGATATCAAAGACCAGAGTCGTACCAAGATGGATGATGGGAAAATTATGTTAAGTGCAAATTTTGCAGGGCGTGAATTTCGTGCGATATTTGAAGGAGATAAAATTTATTTTTCACAACCATTAAATGGAGGAGTTTTCAAGCGTGAAATGAATGAAAATTGGTTAGAAACCATTGAGAAGGCAAGTTCAGGCAGCTTTATTGTAGATCCGTTGCATGGGCATCTTCTTGATATTGGTGTGAGTAATGGAAGATTGCTTGTTGTCCAGCAATTTGCTTTGTCAACATTGTCTGCGCCTTATGAAGAAAGTGGTTTTAATCTAGAACTTTTAACCGTTTCTTACAAGCAAATTCTTCCAGGTACCGCTAGGACACTTGGTGACAATATTTTTTTCTTTACCTATGGTGGGATGTGTCAATTTAATGGAAGACAAGTGACATTGCTTGACATTGATTACAAGTATATATCAGGTACAGAATATTTTGCATTTATTTTAGAGAACCGATATTATCTTTCAATATTGGGGAGTAATTGTAAGACACTTGTATTAGAACGTTTTTTTGATTCGTACTTTTTTGTGGATTCAAAATCTGAAAAGCCAAACCTTTGTGTTTGGGAATCGACAGATTTTGCACTTGGATATGCATCTACGCGACAATTTATAAAGCAACTTCGTGTGCGTACAACTGGAAAAATTATTGTAATGGTTAAAACAGAAAAACGCGAGCAACGAATTGTATTAAATGGCCGCGAGACGATTCAAGCGGTTAACATAAATCTGAAAGGTGGAGCTTTTCGTGTGCGATTTGAAACGAACGAAGATAATGTTCAAATAACTGATCTTGCGGTGGTCATTGGCTTTGTAAGTGATTCAATTGGAACAATACGTATAGGTTAGAGGATAAGGAAATGAATGAGAAAAAAGAAATAATTATCGATATCGATGAAATAAGGTACAAGCAAATGACAGAAGAACGCATTGCCCGGATGGAAAAATATTTTGCAAATACACAACTTAATGATGTACAAGGGATTTCTGGGCGGCCATACTTGACCGAAGCCGAGCGAATTCAACTTGATATGGTGCTTGTGCGTGCTATGAAAAAATATAATTCTGCGATGACAGATTTTATTGATTTGGTTGATGTACCAATGCCTTTAACAATTGATGAGGCAATTATACAGGCAACCGCCGAACACGACAAGTCAATAAAAAATGCCACGGAACAGGTTGATAATAAAGCAAACAGGCAGAAAGAGCGTGAGCAGTTTAGGCTTGATAGAATTAATAAACGGTATGAAGAGCATATTGCACGCATTAACACAGATGCGATGAATCGTGGGATGATTACAAGTACGATTGTACTTTCCCAGATTGAGCGTGCCACAGAAGCCCATATAAAGGCAATAGAGGCAATTTATGCGGAAATGGACTTTATTGAGGCAAGACGTACATTGAATTTAGAGCGTCTTGAACTTCAATCTCAGGTGCGCATCAATGCACTTGCAAAACGAATTCAAACCGAGAATGCAAGAGCAAGTCTTCAAGGTATAAGGGAGAAAAGTATACAAAGAAGTCGTGCATTTCGCGATTGGATTGCACTTCAACAAACACGCCTTGCTGTGCCAATAAATGCCCAACAACTTGTAGATAACGAAGTACATGATGAATATCTTGCATTCCTTATGCAATTAAGTATACATCGTGCAATTTTTCTGATTGACGAGGAACCATTATTTTTTGTTAACATGTCGTCATCAACATGGAATAGACTTGCGTCAAAGATGCACAGTAGAAGTTCATTTCGCCATATTCCACGCATTCCAAATGGTCCAGTGTCAGAGCCACCGCCAAAGCCTGATTCCCCAATTGTTATATATGGCGAAATCCTAGCAAGTGCGGCATCCAACACAAGTGTGAACAGGATTACAAAGGCAGGGAATCTTGTCACCGTACATTGGGAATTTAAAAGAACTGGTGCAGGCAACATAATGGGTAACCTGCCTACAGAATTTATTCCAAACAATCGCCCAGTTGTATTTATACAAAACGCAACAACAGGTGAACGAGTGTTTATGTACATCAACGACGATGGAACAAATAATGGAAGATTGAGAACGGTTGCACAGATTCCAGCCAGTGATGATGTCTGGGTTGCGAACTTTGTTTTTTTGCAGTCTAGGGATTAACATCTGTACTAGGATCTCAGCCTTAATGCATCATATGGTGCTTTTATTCTAGTCTAGGAATTATCGCTTCAATCATTTGTACTAGAATCTCGGCTGAAACGCATCGAAAGATGCTTTTGTTGGCACAAAACCGCCGGTTATACCGGCGGTTCAAAAAAAGGTTTCACCGTGGGGAAGAAACAGAAAAGCCCACCTTTTGTTAAAATAAGTTGGT